>CAYMOT010000001.1:8889-435718 GCA_964392315.1 uncultured Candidatus Saccharibacteria bacterium | reverse complement strand
CTGATGGTGCTTGGTGTGATGCAATTCCATCGTTTTCGCATCAATATACGGTTCGAGTGCATCGTATTCGTATGCTAGTGGATCAAGTGTGAATGCCATTGACATACTTATACCATACCCATTAGTATTCACGGGTAAGAAAGTAGTAAGCATTCAGTAAACATGGCACAACTCACCCCTTCAGCAAAAACAAAATTAGAGCAAAAGCTTGCAGCGATAGAAGAGAAATTGGCGAAAATGCAGAAAATTGACCGCGGAACCACTACAAGTTGGGGCGGAAGTTTTGAAAAGGAACGACTACAGAATGAGCTCTATCTTCTCACCGAACAGAAACATGAAATAGAGGAGCAACTTAAAAATGCTGACATTGTCAAAATAACAGCCCAGACAGGCATGGTAACAATGGGAACATCGGTGCGGTTACTGATTAATAAAGAAGAAATCACCTATACTTTTGTAAGTGCTCCTGAAGCAGACCATTCAAAAGGACATATCTCGATAGAATCCCCTATTGGTATTGCACTTCAGGGCAAAAAGGAAGGTCACGTCGTAAAAGTCGATATTCCAGCTGGAACATTGCACATCACGATACTCGAATTGCTACAGTAATCTTCGAAGTTACAGAGAATCTCATGGTTTTGATAAACCATGTCAAACCATCACATGGTTTTCGAGATATTCCCTATCGCCAAAATGCTCAACTCCAACAGCATTTTTAAGCGTATAGTCCCCTATGCTAGTCCTCATAAGGCTCGTCTGATATGCAGGGACTCCTATCATCTTACCAAGATCTTCAACAAATACCCGTGTATAGGTACCACTGGAGCAGGAAATCTCCACCGTTGCTGAAGGGTAGGTAGTCGCCGTCCCCAGGGAAAAGTCCACTAATTCCGCGTGGTATATCTCTATATCCCGCACCGGCCGATCAATCTCTTTATCCAATGCTTCCAATTCTTCCGGCGATTTGCCACGGGCATACTGATAAAGTTTTTTTCCGCCTATCTTTATCGCGCTAAACCACGGTGCCTTTTGCAATAAGACACCAGTCATTTTCCCCAATGCATTTTGGACTAATTCAGCGGTAACCAACCCTAATTTTTCATTACCAACTTCTTCCATCTCTCTTGTCTCACCCGTTTCATCACCAGTCGTTGTCGACCGCCCAAATTCCAAATGTATTCTGTATGACTTATCTAGCCCGAGGAATGAGTCTGCCTCCTTAGTGTAATCATCCAACAACACAACAAGCACCCCCGTGGCTGTTGGATCTAACGTACCACCATGCCCAGCCTTTTTTACATGCAGGGTATTCTTTATCTTTGCTACCACGTCATGCGATGTCCAAGCAGTGGGCTTATTAATAACGAGGAATCCGTTGAGTCGGTTCATTTGCCCATTATACCGCTTAGTCATCGACATCCAGTAGTTTCTCTGTTGCACGTCGCGCACTTCGCTCCGCTGCTTTAAAGTCACTGGCGACTTCTCCCATTTGTTCGAGAGGGTCATCATCAGCATGAAGCTTCTTTAGGTTATCATTTAATTCTTCTAATTCTTTTATCATCGTATCGGCTTTTGACATATATATTCACCTCCTTGGTATGCAAAAGGCCCACGATAGTTTGCGGGCCTTATGCAGTATCCTGTTGCATAGCATTATGAGAACTTGAGTACTCGGGCAAGCCATATGACAGCCACTGCACCCAGTACTGCAACTACAAGGCTATACAAGTTGAACCCTCCCACTCCAGCAAATCCGAGAACATTCATAATGAATCCGCCGACAATTGCACCAACTATACCAAGAATCACATTAGCTGCACCATTTTGTTGCTCATCAGTGTTCATCACCAACGAAGCAATCCAACCTGCTAATGCACCAAAAAGAATCCATAATCCAATAGAAATTAGTAAGTCCATTGATACCCACCTCCTTTCTTATATGGCTATAGTACGATCTGTATTTATAGAGCCAACATGAAACCGGTAAGAGAATAGTAAGCACTGAAACGAAGTGCACACTAGAATTACCTATATAGCAGTGTTAAAATTGACCCACACTATGACAAAACACATCCTTATTGTTGAAGACGATTTGGACTTGTCCGAAGGACTCAAAGAACTCTTAGGCGACGAAGGGTTTATGGTAACGGTTGCAAACGATGGCCCCCGAGGACTCACCCTTGCAGAGGAACATACCCCTGATCTCGTAATATTGGATCTAAATCTGCCTACACTTGACGGTGCTTCAGTATGTAAAAAATTAAAAGAGCACTTCCCTTCACTACCTGTGATCATCTTAACGGCAAAAAACACTACACAAGATATGGTGAAGAGCCTTACCGAGATCGGTGCTGATGACTATGTTGCAAAACCATTTGAAATTGACGCCCTTCTTGCACGGGTGAAAGCACGGCTTAGGTCAAACAACCAAGAAGAAACAGTGATGACAATCGCAGATCTTGTATTAAACGATGAAAACAAAACCGTAGAGCGAGGAGGGAAACCAGTAGAGCTTACCCCACAAGAATATAACCTGCTCAAATTTTTGATCATGCACAAAAATAAAGTGCTTGATCGAGATACCATATTGAATCGTATTTGGATGTATGATCCTGACATTGAATCACGGGTGGTAGATGTATATATTGGGTATCTGCGTAAGAAAATTGATTCTGGTCAAAAGGTCAAGCTTATTCATACAGTCCGAGGCTTTGGCTATACGATTAAGGAGCCTTAGATTGATCGACCAACATACCTATACGCTCAATAAACTCCGATACATTAAATGGTTTCGCCAAAAATTCATCAGCACCACTTGCCAGTACGGAGGATCTAACACTTGATACCGCAGAAATCATTAGGATAGGGGTATCCTTATTCTTAGGATCACTTCGTATTTTTTTAATTAAATCTCTCCCATCTGCACCTGATAAAAAAACGTCCATGACAATAACATCAAAGCCATTTTCTCTGATTGCATCAAGCACTTGTTGTGGCGTATTACAACAAATCGAGTCATAGCCAAACTCGTTCACCGTAAAGCCTAGTGCATGTGACAGATCTGTATTGTCTTCAACTAATAGCAGACGTTTCATTACAGTACTATCCCAAAAATTAGTCTTTTAAACGTATGAAATTTGTAAGAATCGTATAAGAAGCGCCTTATGTTAATGGCAAGCGTACACTAAATGTCGAGCCCTTTCCTATTTTGCTTTTGACCTTTATTTCTCCCTTGTGGTGTGTAAGAATTTCATGGGAAATGAACAATCCTACCCCTAAACCAGAAAATGTTCTACCGTGTTCATCATTCACCCGATAATATTTTTCAAATACCCGATCAACATCTTCTTGACTAATCCCTATGCCATAATCGGTAATATCTATTTTTAGCTGTTTCTTATTCTTTGAAATTATAACGTCCACCTTTCCCGCGTTTGGTGAGTACTTAACCGCGTTTGAAATCACATTGGTAATAACTTGTTTAATTTTCTCTACATCTACCATTAAAACTACCGGCTGTTTCACATTATCTAGCAAATTAATTTTGTGTGTTTCATATATCGTATTAAGCTCCTCCACCGTCGTCAGTACAATTTTGTGCACATCAGCACGTTCCATATGGTACACCAAACGCCCTTGCTCAATACGTGATAGGTTCAGTAAATCATTTATGAGGATTGTCATGTGATCAACTTGTCGCAGGATCTTAGTAATATATTTTTGAAACGTTGTACCAGACTTATCCTGCAGTTTCTTTTCTAATAATTGCGCGAATACCTTCAATGTCGCAATTGGGGTTTTGAGTTCATGACTTGCCATGCTTATGAAGACATCCTTTTGCTCATCTTTCTGGACTCTCTGAGATATATCAAGTACGACCCCACGCATACCAATAGGTCGATTATCTTCATCCGTTATGACTATGGATGTTGCTTCAGCCCATATAGGACTACCGTCGGCTTTTAGCCATCGAAATACATTTTTTCCTTTTTTATTGTTACGAAAATAATCGCCTGCAACCTCTGCGGCACGTTCTTTGTCCTCATCGTGCACTATTTGCAGCCAGAAATTTGGATTATTTAACCACTCCTCGGTTTTATAACCCAGCATATCCTCTGCATATTTACTAACATAATTTATAGTCTGTTCAGGACTATCAGGCTCACCCACAGCCTCCCACACTACTCCTGGTATAGTGTCAATGATATCTTCGATACGTTTCTTCTCCTTTTCTAGCTGTTCTTTCAATAAAAGTTGTTCATTATGCGTTGCGATATCTTCACACACGTCTTGGGCAACTTGGAAGTGATTACCCGTAAATCGGGGCGAATCTGAGAGCTTGAGTGTTCCAAAGATCAATACTGCATTCGTATTTTGAAAAATTTTTAATGGGAGAATTATAAGAGAAGAAATACCTATCTTTTTATACATTTTCTTAAAGCTCAACCCTAGTGTAGGTAACATCTCCAAAATCTCATCTGTACTTGGCACCAAAACTCCCTGATTTAAACCATAGAGTGCCTGCAGATGATTGTTTTTGTTAAGGTATTCTGAAAGCTCGTCAACAACAAAACCCCATTCTTTTTTGTTTACAGCAGAATAATACTTACCAGTCATGGTGTGGTGGATCAGGCTAAAATCGCAAAACTGGTTGGTCGCCAACTCTCCCGTTATCTGAAGAACTAGTGGTCGTTTATCTATTTTTTTTGTGGTGCTCGCAACTTCATGTTTAAACGCATCAATCCTTTTTTGAATAACCTGCAATGTGATATTGTTGTTAAACTCAAGAATATATAAAGGAGTTTCGTCAAGGTCCTTTGCAATTAACCAAATACTCTCGATGTACAATGTTTCACCATTCTTATTTTTGTGTTCCAAAACCCCTTTCCAGTAGCCGTTCTCCTTTAACTCCTTATCGGCACGCCGTAATACTTCGTGAGGTGCAGATCTCAATAAGTTAAATTTTATTTTTCCAAGTGCCTCCTTTTGACTATATCCGTACAGTGATTGTGCTTTTGTACTCCAATAAATAACTATGTTTGTATCAAGTGTTCGAGCAAAAATCGCATCTGCAAATACACCAACCATCTGCTCTGCTGCCTTAATACGATCTATCGAATCTTTTATTTTTGCATCATCCATGGGGGAATTATATGAGTTTATTCCCTAATACAAAAGAAGTGGAACCATATGGTTTGATATGGTTCCACTTTCTGATCTCCCAAGCCTTGCTTATGGGCGGTCATATACGTCTATCTGAGAAGCTAAGTTATCTTCCATAATGGTTCGTATATTTTGTTCATCGGTATCATAGGCATCGACAACCACCAACAATCCACCCTCTTTGACTTTTTGGATATACGTCTGTGCCACTTCTTCGCTAAATCCCAGATCTACCAACGCACCAATAAGCCCTCCAGCTCCTGCACCTAGCACAGTAGTGCCAGCAAGAGCAGCGAGGCTTCCCGCTGCAAGAACTGGGCCCACTCCAGGAACGGTAATCGCGGTGAGCCCGACCAGTAGTCCCGCAAGTCCACCCACGGTTACACCGGCTGTCGTTGCAGCCGTACCGGTATCAGTTTTTTCCTGGATTGTCGTTTCATTGGTAAACACACCAATAGTATTCTTATCGTAGTTTGCAGCTATGAGTGCCTCGATTGTGTTATCAGCCGCCTGATAAGAATCATATAGTCCTACAATGCGTTTCATATAAAATCACCTCCTATGCATGAGCAACCAAATCGTTATTTACTCGTAAATATGTATTATCAACATACGCATTTACATGAATTACAAGCGCAGAGAGTATGAGCATCCCAACAATAATGAAGAACACACTAAATAATCTAGAGTAATTTATCCGGTTAATTGGTTTCGGATAACAAACACCATATTTGAACATACATACACTATGCAGCACCTGTGTAACAGGAATTTATATTTCACGTAAAAGGTATGTAATAAATGCAATACTTTTCTTGCACCTTTCTTACCCAATCAACCGATTCCTCTTACCTCTGACATTTATAGTTGTTTCAATAAGGAGGTGATCGTATGCCACGAGACATCGATATTGACGATACACGCCAAAAATTAGACGAGAAATTGGATAGACTTGAAGAAAAACAAGATGATATTGATCAATTAGAAGAGGAGCACGAAGAGCTTGAAAAAGAAGTTGACGATATTCAGTCAGAACTATAAATGCTTATACTAGAAATCAATAGTGTCTCTATCCGCTTGACACATTTCCGCTACTCCATGCTACAGTATGGTCTTGTTACGATTTGGTAAGAAAGTCGTAAGAAGACTAGAATGATTTCCAAATTACCACCATTTTACAAAGATCCCTTTCTAAGCCTTTGGATTGGAATTGAAAAAAATGTAACCAACATAGTTATGCAAGTGCCGGATTTCTTCTCCACCACTGCCACCACTCCTGACGCCATTCCTATACTGAAGCATGCCCTCCCAACAATTTTTGAAGGGACGTGTTTCAATGGCAAAAACCTACCTTTTTTGGAAGAAGCAAAAAACACCGAGACGGGCCATTTATTTGAACACCTATTGCTCGAATATCTTTTCATGAGTAATTCAAAGAAAATTTATAGAGGCCTCACTATGTGGAATGCAAGTACCCTTCCCCACGGTTATTTCGAAATATATATTAGCGAAGGAATTAAAAACGAAGATTCGATTATTGATTCAGTAGAAAAAAGCATACACCTATTGAGACAAATCTTTGTTGCATCTGAGAGCCATATGAAGGAACATATGGCTCAACAGGACGCAACAATACTACATAGCGCCTTATCGGTTTTGTGATCCATCACCGTTTTGGCCTCCCCTACTTGACCTTTCTGTACGATTCCCGCTTTGCGTATCACCTCTCGAAGATCGCTCTCCGCCCTTTCTGCCCATTTCGCTTGCAAGATTCCCTTGACCGGTAAATCTTCCCTGGGAATCTCGACCTTCTTCTCTACTACCTTGTTGATTATTAGTTTGTCTATTTTGTGCCATATTTCTATCACCCCCTTGCTATATACAAGAATAAGGCTCGTGGTTGAGAGAACGATAAAGTTGTTGTATGAAATTAGTGAGAAAGGTTATTTATGCTGCCACTCTTCATGGGTAGCACGACGATAGGAATTGAGTTGCTTGTTATACACAAAGACTCGGCCACATTGACAATGTACTAATTCAAAGGACTCATCTAATCCAGATTGCATGCGATCCGCATCAACAAGAGACCGTGTACACCCAACACAGTATCCACGTTTTATAAGCTCAGATTGAACGCGTTGCCGAAGTGGTACCCATACAGAAGCCATAGGGGTTATTGTAGCACGTACTTTGTGATTGTACCCTCTTCTTCTACGAGCTTAGTAATATGCACCTTAGAAAGAAGAGACAAAAAAGCTTTTAAGCTTACAACACCAAAGAGCACAAAAAGGGGGATCAAGATTTGGGAGGATACAAGGAATGATAATGCAATGAGATACGGCCATATCGATCGGAATGGATCCAAAATAGTTCCAAGCAACTGCTCAGTCTGCGATTTTGCCATAGTGGACAAGTCCTGGTTGAGCGAGTCGGTAAATCCCTGGTAGTCCAAACCTGGTTTTCCTGAATCTTGGAACCTTTGTAAGAGCTCGTCAAAATCTGGTAGGGCAAATCCGTTTTGTGCGAACTCTGACTGTACAAGTGTATATTCATCCGCTGCAAACATATCCTGTTGGGTTAGGGGGATTATTACGGTCTTTGACGCTCCCTTAACTACCGCCTGATCTCCATCCAATTCCAAGCTTGCACCCATAGCATTCCACAATTGTTCCCATACCGCAGTTGGAATTTCAATATCTACGGTTTCCATCGTAATGTCCGGATTAATTGCAAGTGAAGCAGCAAGTAGGACCGTAAGACCTACCATCCATATCTTTAAAAAGGATGGCACTATCAAACTTAACACCGGTTTCACAAGAAGTTTGCTTCTGTTATACAGCGCATAATCACACAGCATGCACAAACAAAAAGTAGCAAGCCCGAATAGTACTCTCACAAATACTGGCAGCAAGAACGCACCTACCGTAACCCCAAGCCCCCACAATAAAAACACGAACAGGATTTTGTATGTATAAGGAAGAAGGATACCTACAGCTCCTATCTGCACAAGCATACTAAGAAGAAACAGCGATATTATCACTGCCAAAGGACCAACAGCTACTACACCATCGGTGACTGCCACGGCAATTGATTGGCTCCAAACACTCCAGAATATAAAAGAGGAGATAAAACCAAACACGGCACTCAATAGATGCACAATAAGACTTTTTGATACATTCATACTACTTAGGAGATCACGGAAAACAAAATCCATCCAACAAGCATAATGACGGCAATATATTCCATAATGACATTGAAGTTGACCTTTTTCTCATCATTTAGGTGGTGCCATACAGCCCAGATAAAATAAATCCCTAATAGTCCAAAAATGATTATGGTTTTCACAAAAACACTCTGAACTCCAAACAACGTCCAAATACCAGTGACAAAGATTAAGAATATTAAAAAATACTCGATACCGTAATTAAAGATAAATTGGATCATAGTTAACAAGATGCACTAAAGTGCATCTGCTTTAATGCATTTTATAAAACCATTCCGACTGAACTATACAACAATGCCAATACTGCTACTCCCAATACCCCTGCCTGTGCAAACCCTCTACTTTTTGGAACATGGAAATGCTGCCGATGTACTATTATAAGGGCGTCTACCAGGAACACCAGCATGAGAAACGTAAGGGACCCAAGCATGACAAGCCTACCGGTACCTAAGCTGAGCGGATTCGCGATATTTGACTGTATTGCACGCCATCGTTGCTCGCCGCCAAAAAAATCAGCAGATGTCTGAAGCGGTGCGACTCCTTGAGGAGTTCTTACCACTGCGGTCACCGTCTCAGGTGTCGGTGTGGGTGTAGGGGTTGGTGTCGGTACCAGTGTCGGTGTTGCGGTTGGTCGAGTCTGCCCTTGGCCAAAAACCGTAGGTATTGCTGTCGGATTGGGTTGACTAGTGGGTGCTGGACTGGTGTTTTGTGGAGCTTGTATTCCAAGCGGGCGACCAAACAATTGAACAACTAAAGTGGTCTCCTCGCCAAGCAACACCCCATTAAGTACGGCAACACCTATTTCGGTGAATTGCCCATTTAATACATTTTCGCGATGACTAGGGCTTGCCATCCAACCATTAATGACACCGACAGACGTATCAAAATTCATAGCCAAATTTTCTCCTGCCATATAATATGAATACCCTGCTTGTTCAAACCAATACCATGGTGTTTTTGACGTATCGTAGGGATTAGTGTGCGCCCAATAATTATCCTGAAACATATTCTGAGCTTTCAGAAGTGCAGCTTGGTTGAGCACAGCGTTCTCGGTCAAACTGCCAACACCATTTTGCGTTCGTTGGCTATTAGTAAGAGAAATAATCTCAGCTTGATAAATACTTGAAGCAAAGCCAAGCACCTGCGGTGAACCTGAATACACAACATTTGTGACAACCTGAATTATCAACAAAAAAACAGTAAAAATAGAAAGCACTTGATACCGTAATAGATAGGGATGGTGATTATTTTCTTCGTGAGATATGAACCAGTGACGTATTTTTTTCATAGCTTCTTACTCATTGTACACTAAAAAAAACGCAAAAAGCTAACCCATACCTAACCCAGACGCTTTCGAATTTGGTTAGGACAGGTTAGCTATTTTACGCATGCGCAACAGCAGAACGCTTTTGCAACGTCTGCACAATTTTGCGCAAATATACTCCGAGAATAAGCACATACACTGCCAAAGCAATTTCCTTCCAACTTACCATTGGCATAGCTCCGAAGCCGGTCATAGGAAGCTGTAGTGCACCTAGTGGGTTCCCATTTTCTGTTGAAGGAACAGCCGCATGAACAGAAGGAATGAGCAGATCCTTAATCTTTTCAATTATAGTATCTACTGGGTCCTTTTCTTCTTCCTCGGACGAAGGATCGTCTGGATCAGCAGGCAAATTAATACCTCCGATCGCATTCCCTCCTCCTTGATTATCTATTTCCACACCTGCTGTGATATCTCCTGTGGTTATTTTGCAATCTCCAACATTTTCAATACACTCGTTACCTCCGGTATTTTTATATTCTTCTATGTCGTTGAATATCCAAAATTCGTTTGATTGGAGATATTCTTTTAGTTCTTCTAAGGTAACTGAGACATTGACGTGCGCGTTCGCTCCATTACCTGATACCGTAACGTTACCGTCAAATCCTTGCCCGCCCCAACCTGCAGGAGCCACATTTATGCCATATGCATTACTCAATTTTATCAATGATTCAATATCACCACTGGCGATATGAGAATCACCAACATTTCCGCGGGACGTGTTGTTCCCGGTATTGAGATCAGTAAAAAGATCATTCAATATGCTGCCTGAGTTATTCTGCTGCAGTTGTTGATTGTGAATAAGCGTTATGTCAACGGCACTCGTTGAATCTGCACCGTTTCCTTCAACACCGATTATCACTTCTCCACCGCAAGATCCACATGACCCCTCAGTAACAACGTTACCACCAGCAGAGTTAGCAACTTCTGACATTGCAGTAATGTCACCCGTTATTATGTGGGCATCTCCCACATTTTCGGCAATAGTGTTACCACCAGTATTTGCCTCAGATTCTACGTCTGTTTCCATAGAAACTGAATTGTCTTGGGTTATTGAGTTCTGATTTGTCAGATGAATTGAAGCATCTGTCTCAGAGTCTGTACCATTGCCATTTATATCAACAATAAGCGCTGCAGAAGCAGTCGCAAATGTATGGTTAAGTAGTAGTACAAGAGTTAGACCACCAACTATGACATATTGCCCAGCAGTCCGAACGCTATTTGTTATCTGTGTCATAAAAATATGCACCCCCTTACGCAAGGCTTAATCGCTTCTTGAGCTCAAGGTTAGCGATTACTATAAGAGTTCCGAGCGCAAACACCGCGAACGGATTTAGTTCGCCAATGTTAATGCGGGGGGCAGCGGAACCCTCCGTAGAAATAGTAGGACGATAGACTGGTTGGCTACCTTCGTTTTTACCTGCGATTGAAGTCAAAAAATCATTTTCAATGATTCCTTCATCAGAATTTTCATCACTATGAGAGCCACCATTTGAACCAAACTGTGCGAATACTGATCCTAGTACCCCAGATCCATTAGTTTTTGAGGCAATACCAGTTTGAGGTTGAATGTTGGAAGAAGCGTTATTTACATCATTTTGTGTTGTACCTGTTTCAGTCTTTTGCGCAGCGGTCTGCTCGTCAGAAACATCGGTAGCATTGTCATTGCCTAATCCGAAGATGTCTGGCAATCCACCAATATTCTCCGTTTGTCCTTCTTCATGGCCTTGTTCCTGTTCATCATTTCTCATCCATCCCGGGAGGATATTTCCAGTCCATTCTCCTAAACTATTGATGAATGTTACGACAAGATTATCTCCTACGAAGTTATTACCAATAAAGTTAGTAATTGAGGCAAGAACCGAGATATCACCTGTTTCAATAGTGGTTTTGCTATCGACATTGCGAGTTGCTTTATTACCTCCCGTATTCACATCGATGTTGAGCTTATTGTTAACAATTGCCGTATTATTTTGGTCAACAGTTGTACTATCATCTTCTGATATTCCAATGATATTTTCGCTATATGCGCCATTCTCAGTTGCTTCCGCATAGACTTGCGGAACTTCTACCAAATTACCTTGGGCATCAACGTAGAAAGGTGTAATTTTCCCATTTTCATTAAGGAATACCAGATTCATAATCCCCGATGTTCCGACAAAGTTCTGTCCGGCTACAGTAGATGACGTAATTGAGGTCTCTATATCACCCGTTTTTAATGAAGTACCATTCCCCACATTCATACTTGCCGTGTTATCACCAGTATTTGCGTCAATGTACACCTCATTATTGACTCCGACGGTATTCTTTTGGTTGATTGCCAACGTGTCATTGTTAGATACGCCGATCTGATTGAGAGAATTCGCACCATTGTTATTAATATCAGCCGATACTGACGGATCACTCATACCCAACGTGGGAAGATAGACATCACCTTGATACCCATCTGCCAAATTTATGACACCAACCAATAACTTACCAAGGCCAAGGAAATTTGAGTTGAGGAAATTTATAATGTTAGCAACGACATTTGCATCACCAGTTTGAATAGTCGCATCTCCCAACGATTGGGTTATCGTGTTGTCACCGGTATTGACTTCAATATTTATATCATTTGTTACTTCCGCATAATTATCCTGGAATACCAGCTTTGTATTGCCACTTTGGTACTCAATAGTATTGTCACTTCCTGCACCATTTTTATTTATTTGTGCTAAAACTTCTGCGGGAATATACGAAAGATCGTCAAGGTAAATATCTCCCCCGGTTGGGTCAAATACGTTATACTCAGCTACCCCAACACCTGCCATATTTACGTTACCAAAATTTATAACATTTACATTCGCAGTAGCGTCACCCGTTGTAATAGTACTTCCACCACCGAGGTTATTAATAATGGTATTTTTGCCGGTGTTTACATCTGCATCAATTATATTGTTTGCCTCAAGATTGTTGGTCTGAGAAACTTCTTGTACGGTATCGTCCAAAATATCAATGACATTTCCAGAATCAGCGCCATTTTCTTCTATGACCGCAACCACGTCTTGTCCATCGGTTGTAGGATTACCAAAGGTATTGATATTTGCTTGATTCGACAGGTTAGCTTGTACTTCTGCATCTCCCGTATCTATAACCACTGGACCATCGACATTATCGTTACTTTTCTGATTCCCACTATTTTCCTCGTACCCGGAATAGGTAGGTGCCAGTGCTGCATTCTCAGTAGCAGTATCTTTCACCACATTAATGGGCGTAGGTGTCGGCGTAATTGATGCTTCTTCATTCTCTGTTTGAATACCTTGCACACTTGGGTCTGGTGTAGGGGTGGGTGTTGGTATAGCAGTAGGTGTAGGAGTCGGCGTCGGAATACGGGTTGGCCGTGGCGTTGGTGTTGGCGTTGGTGTACGAGGATCATCTGGTGCCGTAGGTGCGTCTGGCTCATCTGGGCGTGATGGGTATGACGGAGCAGCGTATGTGTTCAGCATGAACACACCGCTTCCTTGCAAAACAATATTTAATATAAGGAACGCAACAAGAGCTGTTTTTATAGATGTCCGATATTTCATAAGTTATTCCTATATTTTTAGAGTCACTCGGTTATGTACCATTTTGATTGATACCCAACCGGGTGACCCCATGATGCATATGTGATTTACATATGCGGGGTCATACCCATGTAGCGATCATTAGCCGAGAAGCATCTCTAAGAGATCAAGAAGTAAGCTTAAGTTTACTTCTACGTCAGCATCAGCTTCGCCACCGATGACGTTAGCACCAGCTTCGTTCGCAACCTTAGTGGTTTGGCTTACGTTGCCAGTTTCCATATCGTCACCACCGTTTTTGGTAACGTCGTTATCTCCGGTCTCTCCATCAAAGTCGACATCAGATTCGAGTTCAGTCTCGCTCTTTCCGCCGCCCTGGATGAAATCGGAAATCATTTCCCAGACCAGATCGAAGTCTACCTCGGCATCAGCACCGTTCTTCTCAACGAGTACTGAACCATCTAATTCGCAGCCGCATGCGTCTGCAACAAGCGTGTTAGCTCCAGCAGCGTTTTCGATTTCTGCCATCTGGTCTACATCACCTGTCATAACGTCGATGCTACCGCCAGTGTTCTTGGAAACTTTGTTGTCTCCAGTCTCTGCCCAAGCATCTACATCATTTTCGACTTCAACGTCGTTCTCTTGGAGAACAGCAAGTTCAGTCTCAACATCAACTTCTAGATCAACTTCGCTATCAGCTCCGTTCTCTGAAACTTCGATTGTTAACTCTGAACCATTACCTTCACCACCAAGATCTGCAACGTTTGCGCCTGCTTCCGTGCTGATCTTAACATCCTGGTCAACATCACCAGTTTCGAGCCTTAAGTCTCCACCAGTGTTTTTTGTGACCTTGTTGTCACCAGTCTCAGCATCGAGGTTGACATCATTCTCTACGTCAACGTCGTTTTCCTGTATAAGGTCAACGGTAGTTTCGCGAGTATAGTCAACATCTATCTCTGAATCAGCACCATTCTTGGAAACGATTATTTCTACGTCCTCATCACAATTGCAAGTCTCGACTACTGCGCTATTAGCGCCTGCTGCGTTGTCGATATCAACGTGCTGATCTACGCTTCCAGTTGTCACATCAATGCTACCACCTGTATTTTTGCTTACTGTATTGTCACCGGTGTTTGCATCGAGGTTAACTTTATTCTCGATCTTTACGTCATTTTCTTGTGCAATTGCAGTTTCGGATGTGAATTCTAGGTCTACATCAGTATCAGAGTTGTAGCCGTTTCCAGAAATGTTAACAGTAAAAGCTGCCAATGCTGGCATGATTGCTTGCGCAACTACTAAACCTGCACCAGCTGCTCCTGTAATACGTGTAAGTGTTTTTTTGTTCATACTTTTCTCACCCCCCTTGATAAAGTAATCAGTAAATACAATATTTGCTTTGTAATGTGTCTCTACTAGAACTGAACATCAATCGTGTCTTCTAATCCCCAAACCCGTCCGATCTCTACCTTAAAGTTCGTTGCATTCTCGTCTACTACAAACCCCACATTAGTTTCTTTAGTTGATTGCGGACGAACCTCTATTAACCCTTGGTGGACAGTTGGAGCGAGCTTCTTATCATCAGCCGAAGCAAGACGTACCCAATCGACGGGACTTCCATATAACGTTGCTCGCACATCATTTGTGACATCAAGATTCATCGTAAGGAAGACCTTTCCCTCACGTGCTTTAACCCAGCTACCCTTAACGAGCACTCTTTTCTGTCTTTGCACATCAGTTACTTTAACCGTCAAATTTTTATTCACCGTTTGTTCCTGATCATTTTGTGCAGGGATAGAAAAAGTACGTTGAATGTCTACGGGAGCACCAACACGCTGGATGTCAGCTTCACTTTTATTTCTGTTGGCAAAAAAGTTGGCTATGAGGATAAGTACAACAACGGTAACAAGGATTTTTACCTTATTATCCTTTACAACCGCCACAATCTTATTAAATCTTCCTGATGGACTCGCTACTGTTTGTCTCATAAAATATCTAATGGTATCTATACGTATTTAGACCGAATGTCTATCGCTATAACTGGACTCTATCAACGTGTTGCTAAAAAGTCAAGCAGTTTACCGAGGCAATTTTCTTTATCGAGTGACCCAAATAGCAGCTATGGCCAATCCCTTAAGATCAATGATAAACAGAGCCTATTCTTATAAGCACTACTTATAGAATACAAATAACTAGACCATCCTTCAACCTACTATAACAATGTTAAGAAAGCTTCGGGTCTCACACTATCGCGGGGCAGTCTTACGGTAGAAATACACCTCGTAGAAAACTCCATTCTAACAGCCTTTTTCGGGACTTTTGCCATCCCCATTACTATATACACACACCTTATCTGTTGCTACAAGATAATATGCGGTCAAATATTTTTTTACAAGAGGCAATTAGGGTATATAGAAATTACCACACAAAATTTGTACCTACCCAGCGCATGAGCGCCTTCGCATCACTGGTACGATCTGTGGAACCAAGTATCACACCTATCAATGTACGGTTATCGTGAACCCACGAGACTATTAAATTTTCTCCGGCCTCATTGCTGGTACCAGTCTTTACACCAGTAACTTCGGGTAATGATAATAACTCATTCGTATTTTGGAGAGTGTACCGCTTACCGTCTGAGGTTGTGATGTGAGTAGATTTAGTTTGTACAATCTCCGACAGTGTGGACGATACTAATAATTGTGCGGTAAGCATACCCATATCCCGCGCAGAGCTATATTGGCCAGTATAATCGTACCCTATCGGATTGATTACCTGAGTATTGTGTAACCCCAGCGTAACCGCCGTATCATTCATTCGTTTTACAAACCCTTGATAACCTAGAGAAGAACCTGCAGCCAATGTGTAAGCGGCATCATTACCCGAGGGTATTAACAGAGCACGTAGGAGATCATACACTTGTAACCGTTCACCAGGCATAAGGTGAATTTGCGAGCCAAAAATCGTTTGAATATCTGCCGGGACGGTTACAAATTCTTCAAGGGAATAGAGGTCTTCAGCAACGAGCGCGGTAAGCACCTTCGCCAAGGAAGCAACAGGAAGTTTTTGATCAGCATTTAATTCGTACAATGTCATACGCACTGAAGGATCCCACAGGTACACCGCGCGTGCACTAACTGCTGGATCAGGAATGTGTATTTTTTTATAGGGAAAATGCTGGGGCGGGACATGCTCAAACACTACACGCGACTCGTCTTGCACACCGAGCAGTTCTTCGGACCCTGCAACCGTTGGCATTTGCCATATTTTCCATAAGGAAAACACCATCACACAGAACGAAGAAATGATAAGAAATGTACGTATTTTCTGTACCTGCACCTTATTACTATACCAAACGATATTCCCCAAAAGTACTATTGTTCTAAAGCAAATGTGGCTATTTCCGGATTTTCTAGCTTTACATAATCGCTATAGTGCATGTGTATCGACTTCGTATGATCACCAGCATTGAAAACGATCTCATCATTGAGGCTCAAGGAAGTATCAGCATACGTTTGGATACTCATGAGAGAACCAAATGGCGGAACCGCGCCTGGTGAAACTGTCGTAATTTCTTTAACTTCCTCTACGGTAGCGAAATGTAGGTCTTTAATACCAAACTGCCTTTTAAATGACTTTGTATCTATTTTCTTTACGCCGGAAATAACCAAAAGTAAGGGGGTCTTATCCGCCAATACTACCATTGCTTTAGCTCCTTGCTTAACATCCGTCCCCCGTACCGCCGCCGCTTCTTCCGAAGTGAACACTGGTCTATGGGCATATTCGGTAAACGTTATTTTATTATCACGTAAAAGAATTATGAGACGAGAGTAGAGAGACATGTTGAATAAGCTATCGGTTGTCAGTCATTAGTTGAGATTCCTTTAGCTGAAAACTGACAACGTATTACTTATTAATTGCTGACCTCCAAGCGTAACTCTTGAAGTTGCTTGTGTGAGATCTCTGTCGGCGCATCCATAACCGCGGTCTTTCCTGAGGCAGTCATTGGAAACGCGATCGCCTCCTTGAGGGATGATTCACCAGCCATAATCATGATATGCCGATCTAACCCCAACGCGATCCCTCCATGGGGGGGCGTACCCAAAGAGAAAGCCTCCAACATGTGACCAACGTTTTGCTCGATTTCTTCGTCTGAGTACCCCATAATCTTGAATGTTGCCTTCAAAACTTCAGGTGTATGTGCTCGTATACTTCCTCCACCTGCTTCATATCCATTGCAGACTAGATCGTATTGCGTCGTCAAGATTTCCCCTATATGCTCACCGGCTAAATGCCATGCAAGATGTTCGGGCAAAGGCATGCTAAAAGGGTTGTGGGTAAATGTCCAACCACTCCGGCCGTCCTCCACTTCTGCCGCATCGTTTTGATCCACCTTTTTGAAAAAGGGAAATTTATACACCCAGGCAAAGGCAAGCACATTACGTTCTTTTTCTTCTTCAGTACGGAGATCAAACTTATCTGCACCAAATTGTTCCATTGCCTCTTGATACGAAAATCGAGGGAACGGGTCTCGTTGCAATTCGCACCCCATCGCAAGAACAGCCTCCTTCACAATCTCCTCAATGAGTTGCATATTCTGTTCTTGATCAACAAAGCTGACTTCTAAATCGACCTGTGTATGTTCATAGCCACGATCAGCACGCAGGTCCTCGTCACGAATGCAGCGGGCAAACTGAAAATAACGCTCAACCCCTGCGGTCATAAGCAACTGCTTGTACTGTTGAGGGCTTTGGGGTAGGGCATAGAATTTGCCCGGGTGGTGTCGGGATGGAACCACGAAATCACGAGCTCCTTCGCGAGTGGTCTTTGTAAGCATCGGGGTTTCCACTTCGGTAAAGTCGCGTTTGTATAGCGCCTCACGCAATGCACGTATATACTGCGAACGCATTTTGAGTATTGTATTCATTCGTGTCCGCCGCAAATCCAAATATCGATAGCGCAACCGCATCTCTTCATTGATTTCTTTCCCTTCGGTATCTAAAGGAATGGGCAAGTCACCTGCCGTATTTAAAACCTCAAAAGATTCCACCTCCACTTCTACCATACCTGTCGGTAGATCGGGGTTCTGATATCGCTCACCGCGTTCTTTGACCATACCCGTTAGGGAAACCACACTTTCTTCTCGAAGTGCCTTTCCGAACTCTTCGCCCCCTACTACCTGCACCAACCCCGATCGATCTCGGATATCCGCGAATGCAATTTTGCCATGTGAGCGTAGCGAGTGCACCCACCCCTTTATGGTTACTTTTTCTCCTACCTTTTGAATTGTCTCAAGCGCTAATATTCTACCCATACTGTGTCTATGTGTAATATTTGCCTGCCTGCGCAGGCAAGCATTTTTATTAAATAATAAAAAGCCCTTGCTTTCGCCACATAAAACGTGATGAAACAAGGGTCAAAAAGACGGTACCACCTAAATATTTTCTCGTCCAGCTATTGAGGGCTTACCCAGAATGCTACTACTTACCTGAAGGGTGTCACTGCCCACTCAAGCGGGCGCCTTCTTCGCATTCGTATGTTCTATTGCCAGTATAGCAGGAAGTGTCAAGATATGTCTTTGATCTTTAGCTGCACAACTGGTTGCCGGTACGTATCAAGCTCCAAAGACGCCACGGCATCCACTGTCTGGCCCAATACAAGTTCGTTGCAAAGTCCTCCCTGTCCAAACCAAATTGCCTTTAATTCAACCTCAGACTGCACCCCTCCAAGTGTAAGACTTAGATGTTTTCCCTCTGCCCCCACCGTTTTTTTATGAAGGATAGTGAGACTAGGGACAAGAAACAGCGGCTTTGGGTTATCTACGCCGTGCGGTGCTAATGTTTCAAGTTCCATTACCAGATTAACCGAAATCAAGTCAGCAGGCAGGTTCATGTCAATATTTAGTGCTTTTTGTGGCTTAACTTCTCCAAAACTTTCTTTCGCGGTTTGTAAAATGGCTCTCCGAAATGCATCAATCTGATTTGATTCAATACTCAGCCCTGCCGCCATTGCATGCCCTCCCACATCAATTAATAAGTTTTTATGCTGCCCGATTGCATCGATGATATTGAAGGGAAGAACTGAGCGTGCACTTCCTTTATACACACCGTTACTTTTACCCAATACTATCGTGGGGACATAAAAGTGTTCCACAAGCTTTCCCGCAATAAGCCCCAATATACCTTCGTGCCATTCTTCTGAATCAACAACGATCGCAAAATCGGAATCCCAACCGCGTTTTTGTACCACGGCTATCGCTTCTTCAACAGCGCGCATCGTCACGGATTGTCGTTCAGCGTTAACTTGTTCCATCTGCGCTGCCAATTCAGAAGCCCGTGTGGGATCAGTCGTTAACAACAGACGAAGACTATCTAATGCATGTTCCAATCTTCCGAGCGCATTGAGGCGGGGGGCAATAAGCCAACCAACTTCATATGTTCCAAGTTTCTTACCCTGAATACCAGCCTTAAGAAGTATTTCTTTTAAACCAATACGCTCTGTTTGAGAAAGTATCTCTAATCCTTCTTTAATAATTGCCCTGTTATATCCGAGCACCGACTGAATATCTGCAATGGTCGCAAGTGCAACAAGATCAAGCCCTTTCTTGTATGACTCTCCCTCATCGACTCCGAGAAACCACTGCCGCAATAACAGCGAGAGTGCCCAGGAAATGCCCGCACCACACAATTTGTATGTGTGTAATATAGGAACATTTTGTGGCAACTTGCCCTCCTGGATAGTGTGGTGGTCAGTAATAATAAAACTGAGGCCGTTAGCCTCTCCATACACTACTGAGTCTCGCGCAGAAATTCCGCAGTCTACACTGACAATACAGCATTGGGGTGCAGAACTCCTGATCTCATCAAGTGATTCACGGCTTAACCCATACCCATGGTGCTCGCGATGTGGAATAAACGGATGTACATTCTTATAGCCAATATCTCGAAACAATGTTTCCCACAATATAGCGGTAGCACATATTCCATCTGCGTCATAGTCACCATGAATCACGATGGGCAGATTGTTGTCCATTGTATTGGTAATAACCTGGCGCACCGTCTCTAGGATTGACTTATCAAAAAGCTCTGCAACCTCTGGCACAATATCACGCATGGATGCGTTGAAAAAATACTCTTCGTCTTCTATGTGCCGAAGGGCGAGAAGTCTGGTAATAACATCTGATGGATGTGTGGGAATATCTCGTTCCTGTACCTTCCACTCAAATCGTTGCATTGAGTTAGTATAGCACTGACATAATCAGGCTATAGAGAACGAAGGCGAGATAGTACGCGCCGTTTACCGATTACGGCGAGTGTATCAAAAAGAGGCGGTGTTGCAGTTTCACCCGTTACTGCAATACGGATTGACATAAAAAGCTGTTTGGGTGACCAATCGAGTAACGATTCCTGCAGTTCCCTCAAGTATTTTTCCAAATTTCCGGTATTCCACTGATCTTCGGAGATACCTTCCAATACTTCAGCAGCTTTCTGCAAAACTTCTTTCGTTTCTTCAGACGTTTTCCCTTTTTGTAGTACGCTTTCCAAAGATACCGGCGGATCTTCAAAGAAATAGTGCGTTAACTCAGCAAATTCTCCCAGTGTTTTCATCCGCTCCTGCACAAGCGGGACAATGTTTGATACATATGCACTGTCTACCTTCGTTAGTTCTTCATTGCGCGTGATCAGCTTCTTAGATAAATCATCCCCGGAAAGTTGTCTAATATAAACCCCATTCATCCAAGCAAGTTTTTCGCGATCGAAAGCAACCAAATCGGTTTTATGAATATCATGGATATCGAAAGCTTGTATGAATTCTTCTAATGAGAAGATCTCCTGTTCAGTGCCAGGATTCCACCCCAAAAGCATTAAGAAATTGATCATCGCTTCGGGTAAGTAGCCTTGGTCCAAAAACTCACGTGCAGTCACCGCACCAAATCGTTTTGACAACTTTTTCGTGCCACCAACTTCCTTCAAGTTTGGCAAATGTGCGTGTTCAGGAAACTCCCAGCCAAAGTACCTATAGAGCAGGACGTGCTTAGGCGTTGAGGGCACCCAATCCGTACCCCGCATAATATGACTTATTTTCATCGTATGATCATCTACGACCACCGCAAGATGATATGTAGGAAAACCATCTGACTTGAGCAATACCTGATCATCTACCTCATTACTCTCAAATGTGAGCCGTCCCAGAACAATATCGTCAAACACTATCGTTTCATCACGAGGAACTTTCAGGCGGACAACATATGCCTCACCTTCCTCTATTCGTATTTTTGATTCACGCACATCTAAACCCCTACATTTGCCATCATACATTGGGCGTATCCCTTGTTGTTCTTGCATCTCACGTAGTTGAGCCAAGCGCTCAGAAGTGCAAAAACAATAATATGCTTTCCCTTCTTGTACAAGCATCTCTGCATGTTGGACGTATACTTCCAAGCGCTGGGACTGCAAATAGGGTTCGTATGGGCCACCTACTTCGGGGCCTTCGTCCCATGTTAACCCGTAGTCTTTAATAACTTGCAATGTTCTTTCCATAGAACCCTCGACAAAACGAGATCTATCTGTGTCCTCTATGCGAATAATAAACTGGCCACCATTCTTCTTTGCCCATGCATAATTGTAGAGCATCGTACGCAAGTGGCCGATATGATACTCACCAGTTGGACTCGGTGCAATTCGTGTTCTGACCATGGGGCAATTGTAATATGCAAACAAGAAATGACAAATATGCAAATGGTTTTTTTGCAACGTTTGTATTTGCTTGCCTGTCAGCAGACAGGCTTATTCTTACTTGTTATACTAGATATATGTCCCTTACTAGTACCGCCCGACAAGCACGACTCATGATTCAGTTTGGGTGGATGGCAGTTTTTATCCCCATACTTGCAGTTACTATTCTCCGTGTTATATCTTCGACACCCGATCCTGGAGGGAGTGCCCCACCTCCAACTTTTAATGCAAAATTTGGGAAATTACCTAAACTAGACATAGAGACTATTGCCATGGCATCGAATCAGCCCACGGTGAGATTGGATTTGGTGCAAACACAGTTACCAACTGCGCCACAGATATTAGAAGTATTCCCGATACTTTCGGCACCTTATGGATTCCTCAGTCGTGATAGAGCGCTTGCATTGGCGAGAAACCTGCAACTTACCGACGATCCCCAAGTCCTTGATGAGACGCAGCTTGTGTGGAGAAAAGGCCTTGAGTTTTTGACTATGAATTCAACCACATTAAACTTCAGGTATACATATGACTATCGTTCGAACCCAACCGTGTTTCGGCCAGGAAATTTCGCTCGAGAGGAACTTGCAGTCAATGATGCTAATGCTCAAATGGAACGACTCGGAATTTTGGGAGGAGAGCGTGGACCTGATCTTTCTAGAGCAACGGTTTCTTCTCAGAAACTACGATACGATGGGAGAGATTTAGTGTCATCCTCCACTCTTGCACAAGCTTCGGTTATTCGTGTGGATTATTTTCGTATCCCTATTAATGAAATTAAAGTTGTAAGTCCAGACTTCTACAGCAGTAGAGTTAACGTTTTTATGTCTGCGGTCAGTAATCCAAAAATGCTTGAAATTAACTACACCTATTGGGAGTTTGACCGAAATCAAGGAGCTACATATCCGGTACTCTCCACTGATACCGCCGTATCACGTTTTCAACAAAGCCCTAATGATTATATTGTTTTCCTGGGAAATGCCGAAACAGCAGCTCAGAATAGTGGCGAAACTACCATCAACGAATACGTTATAAAAAAGGTAGAGCTTGGCTACTATGATACCGCAACTTACCAACAGTATTTGCAACCTGTGTGGATCTTTATCGGGGATGCGTTCCAACCATCTCGCCTAAATGTTGATTTTGTTGCATATGTACCGGCAATAACCGATGAATGGTTTCAATGAGCGACACGTTAAAAAACTCTTCAATTCAGCAGAAGATTACCCATCTACATAACAATGCACGAGACGCCATTGCGACAAAACATAAAAAAGCGTGGGCATCACTACAAGATAGTCAAATACCCATTCAGCATTTCGTCGAACAAACAGGCCGTTTTGCCACTTCAATTGCATTGGCCGGCTCACTACTTATACCCAAGTCAGCAGTGCCCCCACAAAATCAGGATAGTAATCCTAACCACACACAGGCATCCGTAGCACCAATAGATCAGCCACAAGACCCACAGTTACTATCTCAACGTATAGTAAACCGTACCCTGTCTGATATACTTCCTGACAAACCACAAAGATTGGACGCGTCAACAAGCCAGGCCATAAGTACCACATTAGAACAAACCCTGCATATCAAAGCATATTCCGAGCTAGATGGTAATACGCTCAACACAGATTATGGGTATATGGGAGCAGAACAGCATTTACCTCGATTTGCTGGAGATACTATTGCTCAGCACGACGAGTACCAATCTTCGGGCATTACCAAACACCGCGGAGCGTTCGGGTATTTTGCGCCCTCTAAAAGCGCTATGACTGAGGAAACCATACAACAAGAAAAGTACTACGTAGCCGTCCAATCTTTTTTGGCACCCCAGTGGAATCAGAATTCGCGAGCGTACAAAAACTGGCTTGCATTTCGCAAAGTACTTGTCGTAAACCCTCAAACCGGCAAAGCAGTGGTTGCTGTCGTCGGAGATGCAGGACCTGCTCAGTGGACTGGGAAACAGTTCGGTGGCTCACCCGAAGTAATACGCGAACTTAATAACGGTAAACACAGCGCAAAGACCACCGTGGTACTATTGTTCGTGGACGACCCAGAAAACTCGGTCCCACTCGGACCGGTCAATTAATATATGGATACCATAAAGCCCTTTTACCTCCATTGGATATCAATGCATGATATCTTAGAAAAAATTCATACGCTTGAGATAGAAGAACAGGAACGTACTGAACTTACGGAAAAAGTGGTGTCCATTGTGCATCTTGAGATGCTAGAGGCAGTACTTAGTCTCATACCAGAAAGCGAACACGAAATCTTTCTCAAAAATATTCAAATATACACACACCCACACAAAGTATTTGAACCGCATGGTATTGCGGTAGATATTATCGAAACTGTGGTAAAGAGAAGAGGTGAACGAGTTATTGCGGAAATACGCAACGCATTAGTCATTGAGTAGAGAGAACGTTGGATCAACAAACTTGCATTGTGAGTAGAAGAACACGTTTGAGTATTATAAAGAGAGCAAATACGCTTACTATTTAGACCAACCCAGCAAATTAATCATTTACGAAACCCACCAATTCTTCAAAAGAAGTTGCAAACGAAACTTCACCGGATGCCCGATCCTTTACCTCATAATTCCCCTGCTCTAGTGTCTTTTTTGAAATGGTTACGCGGTACGGAATGCCGATCAAATCAGCATCGGCGAATTTTTCACCTGCGGAAACATCGTTTCTATCGTCAAATAGAACGTCAATCCCATGCTGTACTAAATTGCTGTACAGTTCCCCAGCAGTTTTGAATACTTCATCATCGCTCGTGTGTAGACTTACTATATGAATATGGTAAGGGGCGATTGCTTTTGGCCAGACAATGCCCCTATCGTCGTGGTGCATTTCAACTACTGTTGCAAGCGTTCGCTCAACCCCAATACCATAACACCCCATATACAAGAGCTGCTTAGTGCCGTTCTCATCGGTATACACGACATCAGCCATTTTTTGTGAATAGTGAGTACCCAATTGGAATATATTCCCGACCTCTATACCCTTTTTTTCAATTAAAACATGCTCGCCTTCCGCCGTTATGTATCCCTCCTGTGCAAGTGCAACATCTGCTTCTATATCATGCCGAAAGTCACGACCATAATTAACATGTATGGTGTCCGTTGTTTCTTGTTTTTGCCCACCAATGAAATTTCTTACTGTTTTGAGAGAATTATCTGCTATGTATGTAGCATTGTGTCCCCATGCATGAACATAACCCGGCTTCGTACCGATTCTCGCCAGATCTTCTGCTGTTGCTTCCTCTAACAGTTCTACGGCACCGAGCACTTTTTCAAGCTTGGTCTTATTTACATCCAAATCACCCCTGATCGTTACAATGACGATTTCTCCAGAGCTTATATTTTTGTATACAACATTTTTAAGGTACCGCCATGAAGGTTCGCCATAATGTTTTTGGTTATCCTCCATGGTCCGCACCCATGCAGGCTGTTCTATTTCCTCAAGAGGCAGTATCTCTTCTTCAGGATTCATATCCAAAAGAGCAAACGTTGCTACATCTTCGTGGGCTATATATTGTCCGTCTTCACTTTCAAGGTATCTGCTTTCTCCATCTCCTGATTCAGCAATAAATTCATGACAATACTCCCCCCCAATGTATCCATTATCAGCGGCAACCATCTTCGTAGTTAGGCCTACACGATCGAAAATTCGGGTATAGGTATCTGCCATTGTTTGGTACGTATTTCTAAATGCCTCTTCATTCACATCAAAACTATACGCATCCTTCATCGTAAATTCACGCGTTCGCAAAAGCCCTCCCCGTGCACGTAATTCATCGCGAAATTTTGTCGAGAACTGATATACATTAAATGGTAAGTCTTTGTAGGAAATTTGAAACTTTCTTACTACGTCGGCAAACATCTCTTCCGCAGTACCGCCCAGGGCAAACACTGCACCTCTGCGGTCAGTCACATTCATTAGACCAAAGTTACCCGCATTATCTCGGTTGGTTTCTTGCCATAATTCGATGGGATGTAACGTAGGCGAGAGCATTTCTTGCGCTCCAGCAGTATTCATTTCTTCACGTATAATCGCAATCACCTTATTACGAACCCTCATACCAAGCGGCAAAAAGAAGTATCTTCCCGCAACACTCTCGCGGATAAATCCTCCCTTAACCAAATACTCATGACTGATAAAATCAGATTTTATGGTGTCTTTTGTGGGCTTACCAAAGAGCTGTGAAAATTTCATATACGAATTCTACCCTATCACTGGAGCGATTCAAATGCACCCAGTATTTTCCTTGCCGTCTCACTCCACGAGAACTGCCTTACTCTCACAAGACCTTTCCCAACCAGATCTTCACGGAAAGGCCTATCTTCAAGAACTTTGGTCAAACTCTGTGCGATTGACTCGACATCATACGGATCCACATACAACGCTGCATCTCCGCCTACTTCCGGCAAAGCACCGGTACCAGAACAAACCACCGGTGTCCCACATGCCATGGATTCCAAAACCGGTAATCCAAATCCTTCGACAAATGAAGGATATACCGATGCGACTGCACCGGAAAAAAGCGCTGGCACATCCTCATCTGGTACACGTCCCAACACATTGACCGCATTTTCCAAACCAAATCTTTTGATTGCTTTATCAACTTCTTCAAACTTGTATCCATGTCCTCCCGCTAAAACAAGTCGTGGCATTTCCTTCACGGAACATTTTTCCACATGTTCAGCGAGAAACAAAGCATATGCTTCTAATAGACCAAGGACATTTTTGCGTGGTTGAACCGTAGAGATAAAGAAGAAATAGGGCTGCACAATCTCATATTTTTTTAAAACGTTGTCAAATTCAGCATTAGGCCGGGGGTAAAAGTGGTCAGTACTTACCCCTTCAGGAATCACCTCAATCCGGTCTTCTGTCGCTCCCCACCCATGTTCAAGTAAGCTCTTTTTTGTAAACTCGGACACAGCGATAATCCTGTCTGCAAACCGAGAGACAAATTCTGTCGATTTGGTTAAGTATAATTTGTGCGGGAACCTTTCATACGCCTCCATATACATATATTCCAAACCATGAATGGTCACCACAAACCTTTGCGAAGGCCGATGCAGCACTGGCATCGTATGCGAAGAAATAAAAACAACATCAACAGGGTGTAATAACAGCTCAAATGCTAGCCCGCATTGTGTCCATAACCGCGGCCATGTAATAACTCTGTAGTGGAATTGTGGATTATTATTTGTAAGCTCTTTCCAAAATGTCTCATCCGGACGTTCCCGAAAATACAACCTAAAATCATGGATACTTTGCAGTCGTGCCAAGTGATAAATGACGTTATACGTGTAATTTTCGGTACCAGTTCTATTTGTAATATTCAGCCGCGACGCATCGATGCCAATATGCATAGTCTAATTAAATAAGCAAATATACAAATATGCAAATGCAGGTAAGCATTTCACATTTGCATATCTCACATTTACAATACGTGTATGAAATCGTTGCAACAAGTTCTTTCAGGGCTCTATGATGAGCGAGACGTTGATAATATTGTAAAAACTTTAAACCTACCAAAAGAACCTCATTTTCTTCAACCTTCCTGGCACAAAAATTTCCACCTTTATGTCGTATACCCTGATTCGTTTTGCGAAAATGGCCACTGCACGTTGTATCAGCTTATCAATCAAATCCCCCGCATAAAGCAAATGGGCTTTACTGCGATTCATATTTTGCCACCATTTGAATCCCCCTTGATTGATAAAGGCTTCGACGTGGCAGATTACTATACTATTAAAGAAGAGTACGGAGGAAACGAAGCGTTTGAAGAGTTTTTAGCTGAGGCAAAAACCTATGAAATGCATGTATTTGTTGATTTTGTGCTTAACCATATCTCTTATCAACACGCATGGTTTCAAAAAGCAATTGCCGGCAACCAATACTATCAAGACTACTTTGTTAGTCTGCATGAAAAACCTGAGCTTGTAAAAGTATTCGAAAAAAATGGTATTAATTTTGCACAATACCAGATCAACGGGAAACCACATGACATCCGCATTGTATTTCCAGAACAGGCAGGAGACATTCCTCACTGGGTCGAACACAATGGTAACTGGTATTACCATACTTTTTATCCACAGCAGATAGACCTTAACTGGCACAACCCACAGGTGTTT
Organism: uncultured Candidatus Saccharibacteria bacterium; assembly: GCA_964392315.1. Classification (GTDB taxonomy): domain Bacteria; phylum Patescibacteriota; class 4484-211; order 4484-211; family JAGQKX01; genus CAYMOT01. Next base: position 407,589 of record CAYMOT010000001.1, on the reverse strand, counting down.
GTTGAGATGGCAAAAGTGCTGACTTACTGGGCACAGAAGGGTTGTAATTTTCGTCTTGATGCAGTGCCATATATTGGCAAAAAATGGGAAGAAGGCATGCTCGCACATACTTCTGCCACACACGCTCTAATCCAAGGACTTCGGTATATTTTGGCATATACAAATCCACAGAGCACACTTTTGGTAGAGGTAAATCAACCCACAGAAATACTAACATCGTATCTTTCTGATACTACACATCCCCAGGCAGACCTTTCTTATGAATTTGAATTAACAGAAGCATTATGGGTCGCACTCATACTTGGAGAGATCGATCACATTTGGGAATTGCTTACAACTATGCAAGACATACCAGAATACACCCAATGGGTCACTTTCATTCGAAACCACGATGATTTGTCATTTAAATATACTGATCAGGATATCCGCACACAGTTGTTCGAGGCGTTACCAGATGAAAATGCGGTATTTCAATACGGCTCAGGTACCAGCGGACGTACGCTCTCGCTTTTGCATGATGATCCCAAAAGAAGTGCCCTTGCACACCTGCTCCTTGCATCCTTACCGGGCAACCCTGCCATTATATATGGTGATGAGGTAGGCAAGACAAATGACATTGCGTACATGAACGAACAAACACAGATAAAAATGAAGAGGGGAATTGCTGTGGAAGAGGATACCCGTGACATCAGTCGCGGACACATACACGAACGTGATTTGGCAACACCAACCGCACGTGAACTACAAGAGACATTAACCAGCATTTTTACTGCACGCCAGCAGTTTTCTGGATTAGCTACTACATATCCTGAAAGGTTAGAGCCAAACACGTTGCATCTTTTTGCAGCAAAGTACTACCTGAGAAAAAAGGAGTTATCTATATTTATCAACTTAGGTACGGAACCTATCGTGATCGAAACAACCGGTAACACCCCCACCCTTGCAATTCACGACGTTCATATGCAAAGCAAGAACATTACTTTAGGAGCCTATAGTGGAGTGTGGTTATACGAGTAACTATTTAGGAGTGTAATGAATCCTCTACCTCTTTAATACGAATTGCTGTTTTTAAGACAGTGTCAGGTGCAAGCGATATCGAGTCTATGCCCTCGCGCACCAAAAACTCAGCCAATTCAGGAAAATCTGACGGTCCCTGCCCACAGATACCCACATCAACACCATATCCGTGTGCTTTTTGAATGAGGTCAGAAATAAGTCTATGTACAGACGTGTTATTCTCGTTACCAATATGTGCAACCAGTTTAGAGTCGCGATCAAGCCCCAACGTAAGTTGCGTTAAGTCATTTGACCCAATGGAAAACCCGTCAAAAATTGCCGCGAATTCTTCTACTTGGAGAATATTTGATGGTATTTCTGCCATGACCCATACATGAAGATTCTCATCAAGTTCCAACTGGTTGAGCATATTTTTTTCCTTGTTATGTACGAGGCCGTTTTTTGCCATTTCTGCAAGTACTGCTTTCCCTTCTTCAGGTGTCCTGCAAAATGGAATCATAACCTGTAAATTAAACAATCCGAGTTCATTTCTCACTTTTCTTACTGCCTGGCATTCCAATGCAAATGCGTGAACAAATTTCGGATCTGTGTATCTACTAGCACCGCGCCACCCGATCATGGGATTTTCTTCATGCGGTTCAAAGTATTTACCACCGATAAGCCCCGCGTATTCATTTGACTTAAAATCACTGAAGCGCAACAAAACTTCATTGGGGTAGAAAGCAGCTGCGATAATTGCAATCCCATAGGCAAGCTTATCAACATAGTATTCCACTTTATTGTGATACCCTGCTGTTAGTTCGTCAATTTGTTTCTTAACTGACTCATCCTCAAGCGAGTCATACTCCAAAAGTGCATTCGGGTGTATCTTGATGAAATTGGAAATAATGAATTCTTCGCGTGCAAGACCTACACCCTTGTTTGGAATAAATGAGTAATTAAACACTAACTCTGGGTCAGCTACAATCATTTTTACTTTTGTTTGAGGGAGTTCGAAACCAGTTAAGTCTGTCTTGTTTATCTTAAACGGCAGCAACCCTTCATACACTCTGCCTTTATCACCTTCTGCACAACTGGCGGTGATTTCTTGGCCGGTTTGAATTACACTTGTTGCGTCCCCACACCCTACTATTGCTGGAATCCCCAGTTCTCTCGAGACAATGGCAGCATGGCTTGTCCGCCCTCCTGAATTAGTCACAATCGCACTGGCGATCTTCATAATGGGTTCCCAATCAGGATCTGTTATTTCCGCCAGAAGTACTTCTCCTTCTTTGAATTCAGACAACTGACTTGGATCTTTTATGAAGTGCGCTTTCCCTTGACCTATTTTCCTTCCAACTGAGGCACCTTGCGCAAGAATTTTTCCGTTCTTTTCTTCAAGAACATATTCTTCTAACACGGTATTATCTTTCCGCGCCTGTACTGTTTCCGGACGTGCCTGGACAATATACAATTCATCTTCTTCTGCATCATACGCCCACTCAATATCCATCGGTTTCTGATAGTGTTCCTCAATCATAGCGCCCCATTGCGCTAATCGTAAAATATGCTCGTCGCTCAATACGTATAGATGACGCTCGTTAGGAGATACGATAACTTCTTTTGTGGGAGAAGTGCCTTCGGATGAATAGATGAGCTTCTTTTCTTTACTCCCCAGTTTCTTACTAATAATTGAGCGAAACCCTTTCGTTAACGTTGGTTTAAAAACCATAAACTCATCTGGGGTGACAATGCCCTTCACAATGTACTCTCCCAAACCCCATGAGCCATTGATCAATACGACATCGCGAAATCCACTTTCAGTATCCAACGTAAACATAACACCACTCGACCCTCGATCACTTCGAGCCATTTTTTGAACAGCAACAGATAGCGCGACTTTAAAATGATCGAAGCTTTGATCAACACGATAGGATATTGCCCTATTGGTAAACAAAGACGCAAATGCTTTCTTTATGGCTTCGAGTAGTGCGTATTCTCCACGGATATTTAAATAAGATTCTTGTTGACCTGCGAATGAAGCATCAGGAAGGTCTTCGGCTGTTGCTGAAGACCGAACAGCAACGTCCAATGTAGACGCGGCTTGAACATTGAGCCGGTTCGCCATTTCTTGATATGCAGTACCTATCGCCTCTTCTAATTCTGATGGAAATGGTGCAGACGTGATAAGCTCGCGTACTCTCTGTCCGACCGCTTCGAGCTGCTTAATATCAGCAGTATCGAGTCCTTCCAGAGCTTTTCTGATATCATCGTCCAGCCTGTTTTTTTCGACAAAATATCGATATGAATATGCGGTAACCGCAAAACCATACGGTACCTGAATCTTCTCTCCAGGGAACAATTCACTCGAGGTATGGCTCAAATTCTGATACATTTCGCCGAGATTAGCATTTTTACCACCCACAAGCGGGATGTCTTCCCTTCCTATTTCGTCAAACCATAAAATGAATGCATCAGATTTCCCCATACGTTATCAGTGTACGCTAGATTAACAATTTAATAAACCGATCGTACAGTACATACACGCTAAATCCTCCATAAAACAGGAATGCGAGAACCATTGCACAAATCCTAAAAAGTGAGGGACGTATTTCTTTTTGTAGGGATGTCATGTTAAGCCACAGTGTCAATCCCGTGTGTACAAACATCGCAACCGCATTTAATACTGCGGCAGTAACAACCAATTGAAGTGGCTCAGTAAAGCCCAATAAAAGAATCCCTATCCCTGCCAGAATCTGAAGCCATAATACAATGTAATAGAGTGGACGGATACTCTTCTCTTTGAGTTTGCCAAAGGAACTCAAAATCACGTTCTCCGACAAAATACGGCTGGTTGCATCGAATACCCCAAGTTGAGTGCCAAAAAGAGTCACCGTCACAACCGCCAGGAAGAAAGTTCCAACCAGTGGAACGAGCCGTTCGCCTATAAACTGTGCTTCTCGAATGACAAAGCTGACCCCTTGCTCATTCCCAGGTTGACCAAACACGGCAGAATACGCAAGAAGTGACAGCAGCAAAATCGTGACAGAACCGGTTAACCAAAAAACGATAAAGTGTTCGATATTTACATTTTTCCACCACATCTTAAACCGCTGCAGGTTATCAGGAGTGGGCTCAAACCGAGTGCCAGTGAGTGAAATATTTTCACTTGCGCCAGTAAGAAGGCTGGTAATACGCCCCGCATATTTGCCCATACCGTAGCCCTTCTCTTTTACATAAAACGACTGCGCCAAATTTAGGTTGCCACCAGCACCTGCATATGCAAGCGCACCCAAAAACGAAGCGATAGCAATACCTGCAGGTAAAAACATAAAACCCTCACCAATACCTATTGCGCCTTTACCAAGCGTTATCCAATTTTCAGGCTTTGCAAGAACAATGCTTATGACAAATATAGATGGAACACCGATCATAATAATTGTCTTTTGTAGTTTCTCTACCGTCTTATAAAGCACCGGCCCCAGCGAAAGTATCATACCAATTAATAGCAAAAACACGATTGCTACATAGTGAGATTGGTTAATTCCTACTATTGTTGAGAAAAATTTTGCTGAGGACGCGATAATCCCCGGCCACATCCAGGGAATAAATGTTGAGATTAGAAACCAAAATGGCACAAACGGCAGTTTGCGTGCAAGTCCTACGAATATACTCTCCCCATGCGCAAGGGCATATCGTTCAATCTCCATGTTCATAAAAAATTGAAACGTCAGGCCAAGAAGGGCCCCCCAAATAATGCCAAGTCCATAATTTGCACTGAGAAAAGGCCACAGAATAACCTCACCACTCCCCAGCCCGAGGGCGAGAATGATAAAGCTTGGACCGATTATTTTTTTGATAGGAAGAGGTTCGGGAAGCGGTTGTACGTTTAAGGGTGTCAGGGACATTAGTATCATTATGTCACCGGGTTTGATGGGAATCAAGACAGTAACACACCACCGTCAACAACAATCTGAGCACCAGTCATATAGGATGACATTTCTGATGCCAAAAACAGAGCGACTTTACCAATTTCATCTGCTTCTCCAAATCGCTTCATTGGTATATTTGCAAGAAATGTTTTTATGGCTTCCTGCTGATTTGCACCTTCCGCTCCGCCTTCTTGGGCGTTTTGTACACCTGGGGTAATGATACCACCTGGTGCGATTGCGTTCACCCAAATTTTATGGGCGGCAAGCTCAAGTGCTATGTTTTTTGTAAAGCCCCACACTCCATGTTTGGATGCATCATAGTGGGCAAGCCCAATCGATGATGGATGCAGTGCATCGATTGAAGTAATGTTGATTATCTTGCCTCCCTTGCGTTGTGAAATCATTTGCTCAGATACGTACTTTGTACAAAGAAATACTCCTTCCAAATTTACCGCAAGCACTTTTTTAAAATCAGCCAATGTCATCTGAGAAAACGGTACCGCAGGATAAATCCCGGCATTATTTACTAAAATATCAACACTTCCATATAGATAAACCGCTTCGTGCACCATAACCTGCACCTGATCTTCTTGTGACACATCGGTCTGCACCGCTGTTGCCTTCCAGCCCTGTTCAACTAGTTTATTCGCCGTTTCTTCTGCTGCTTCTTTGATAAGGCTTGCAATGACGACATTTGCCCCTGCCTCTGCAAAACGATACGCAATCGCATACCCAATGCCAACCGCACCGGTTACAATAGCAGTTTTTCCTGTTAAATCGATTAAGTCAGTATGCGAAACGAGCTGAGTTGTTTCTAGCATAGTGTTTTACGTATGTGCTGAACCTATTGCTTGAGCAATATGCTCATAACCATTTTTCTTTAGCAGGGCTTCCAACCCGAGATTAATCTGAGCTACCAGTTGCGGTCCTCTGTACACAAGTCCAGTAATAAGCTGAACTAGTGAGGCGCCCAACGTAATTTTTGTATACGCATCTTGCGCTGAAAACACCCCTCCACATCCAATGATAGGCAAGGTGTCTTTATATTGTCGATAGGTAAGTTTGATCAACTCATTCGAGCGTATATACGTAGGTTTGCCGCTGAAATTACCCTTTGGGAAACGCAATACTTCGTTGATATCAAACGAAGCATCCTGCCGATTTTTCTGGAGATTCCCAATAATCACTCCCGATACCACCTGAGAGGCAGTAATTACTTCAAGCATTGCCGAAAATTCATCGTCAGATTTTTCTATTGGCATTTTTACAAATACGGGTCTTTCGAGGTGCACTGTCTTGATTGCAGATAAAAGCCTATGCAAAGATTCGGGTTCGTAAAAACTGACACTTCCTTTTAGGTTAGGACAACTGATGTTCAATTCATAATATGCATGTGTAAGTGAACCCGCATCAATCGTCCGGAATGCCTGCAATATATCGGCGATAGCATCATCTACGTCATTGAGTGCATCACTATTTGTTCGTCCTATACTAATGCCAACTGGAATTGAGAATGTGTAGGGCTGCAAACGACGTACGATTGCACCGACTCCTGGATTACGAAATCCTTTATTTACCATTAGTGATTGTGAACGTGGCAGTCTTCCTAAGCGAGGTTTTGGGTTCCCTTCACAGGCTTGCGCGGTGATCGTTCCAATCGTATGAAACCCAAAGCCAATACTCGGCAATATCTGCGTTAGCTGTGCATTATAGTCAAACCCAGCGGCAAGTCCAACGGGGGCAAGAAATGTAATTCCCGCTAATTCCTGTGCCAAAGATGTTGGTCTGTACGCAAGACCCCACGCAAGGACTCCTCTTAGTGGAGACCTCCCGAGCAATTCTCCCTGCGTAACCATTTTCGTGTGGATATATTCAGGATCTAAAAGAAAGAATATTCTCTTCAGTACTTTTGTGTAAAAATTAGCAACGATACCTGCGAAAAGTTCTGTACGTGCCCTTCTCTCAAAGCCCCATACCAAAACTAGAAGCACTAAAGAAATAATCGCAGAAATCATACAGTAGAGACATAACGCACGGAGAACAAACAATTGGATGTATACAAAATACCCAGACCCCAAAAAACCAATCATGGTTAGCACCAATGCAAATCTTATTGCCCACTGCTGTGCATACGCATAACCAAGAGTCAACATTGAAGTTAACAAGAAATAGTGGAGAACACCAAACAGCGCAACTGGTATTCCAATTATTTCAGCATACTCGCTGCGAAGCACGGTACCACAATTATCAAACAGTCCTCCTACGGAACAAGGAGGGATCGTACCGCTGAAATGCTCGTACGTAAGATACAGTGAATCCAAAAGGCCGGCAACCGCGAGGGCAATGAGAGAGTACTTAACAATACGATAACCATTATTTTTCATGTAGTGATTATACGCCTGGCTGCGGGACTAGGGCTCGAACCTAGATTACCTGATCCAGAGTCAGGCGTCCTGCCATTAGACGATCCCGCAACAAGCTCATTCCTAGCCTGTCTATTATATACCAGACACCTATTGTATACAGAGATTAAGCGGTGATATCATAGTTGCGATGGATCCTACACTTCCCGAACCTGCTCCTACAACACCCGAAACAAGAAGATCCCCGCTTCGCGAGAAACTCACACAAATAATTACAAAAGTTAAAAGACTACCCGCCCCCATGGTCTTTGGCATTTTCATCATCGTAGGACTCACCAGCGTCCTCGTCCTATCGTATGCCTTGAACAGGCAAAACACCGCATCTGAAACACCGCTAGTCACATTACACGGAAAGCCAATCTTACTTTCCAACCGTGAAATTGAAATGAAAGCTGAATATAGTGATTCAATTGGTGTAGAAATGGACTCCACGTTTGTGTTAGCAAGCGAAAAGGAATTGCCACTTGAGGTGATTAAACAATCGCTTTCTGTATCACCTGAAATACCACTGGAGATTACACAAAAAACACCGTATGAGGTACTGGTCGCACCGCAGGAGCACCTCAGGGAAAACGCGGTATACACTTTTTCGTTAACCCAGGGAGTAGTTGCCGGAGTCGACGACACCATTCCGTATAAATGGGCATTCCAGACAAAAAACAGTTTTTCGGTAGTAACGAGCATTCCTCGAAACCAGGCAACGCACGTACCCGTAAACTCAGGAATAGAAGTGACCTTTAGTCATGAAAACTTCAATGATCCGTTACCATACGTCAGCATCTCGCCTACCACTGAACTTGTATTTGAACGACACCAGAAGACCGCTGTCTTTATCCCAGCAAAACTTGAGCCGAATACTGTGTACACATTTACTATAAAAGGCGACCTCCCCATTAGAGGAAGTGACGAAAAACTCGGAGAAGATGTGGTAATCAGATTCGAAACCACATCGAATTACGATGAAAATACTGACAACTCCAAATACTATTTTAATTTTTCCAAACAATCAGTTGAGATAGCACCAGGCACTGAACCTGCAATCGGTGTGTATTCCTACTATTACCGTGAGGACCGTCCTACTTCTCTCCAAGTCGAAGTATATAAATACCCATCGACAGACCTATTCCTGGCAGAGATAACACGACGTGACACTATACCAACGTGGAGCGCGAAGCAGTGGGATGTGTATCAACCAGACACCACCGATCTTGAAAGAATTGCTTCTTTTACCGGCGACATTCAATACGGACAATATCAAGGATATGTACTCTTTCCCGAGCCACTGCCACAAGGCCAATATCTGGCAATTGCACGAAACGAACATTTTACGAGTTCCGTATTAATACAGGTTTCTACTCTCACGGCATATCACACAATAGCAAAAAACACATCACACCTCTGGCTTAATACCACCGATACACAACAGCCAGTCAGCGGAGCACAGGTAACCGTACTTCCAACCACGTCTGTGGGAAGCACCAATAGTGAAGGTCTCCTTAGCTTCGACTCTAATGTATTACTAGCAGATACTACAAAACTACACTATTTACTCATTAAACATGAAGGCCAAACCCTGGTAGTACCCTCTAACCAAGCCTACTACGGCGAAAACCGTGCCTTTGAGGATATACATACGTATTGGGCAACGAACTCAGAGTATTGGTCGTATGTATATGTCGACAAACCGATTTATCAGCAATCCGACACTGTTAACTACTGGGGAATACTTAAGCATCGTGATGTAGTAAACTCGCCGACAAACGCACATATCAGGCTCGTACGATCACAGGATTCCGCTATTCTTCAAGAAAATGATCTAACATTTAGCCCTTTTGGAACATTTGAAGGAAGCCTTCTCTTACGAAACGTATCACCCGGCTATTATTATGTAGAACTTACTGTTGGTGAGCAAAGAATACGTACCCAGTATATCCATATAAAACCATACACGAAGCCTTCGTACACCGTATCGCTACAAGCTGACAGAAAAGGTGTTTTCGCGGGAGATACAGTACAGTTTACCGGTGAAGCTCAGTTTTATAATGGAGCACCGGTGGCCGGCCTCGAACTTACGTATAATAATACCGATATAAAAGCAGACAAGAGTGGTACATTTTCTTTCCCTTTTACCCCAACTTATGACGCCAGTACATACTATCCTTCTGAAGAAATTCTGAAGATTAGACCTCGACTGAGCGAAGAGGCAGAAATTCAGGCGAGTGCGCCGATCACTGTGTTCGGTCCCGAATACGACGTTTCAACAACTGTTACCTATCCAGATAATTCTTCCTTTCTAGCCAGCGCGACCGTTTCTGAGATAGATGTAGCAGCGTACAATGCTGGCAGCTCATATAGGAAGAACCCCGATACACCCGTGAATGTCGCGATCACCGTCAAAGAAATGCACTATGAAAAAAAAGAAGATGGGCAATACTACGATTTTGTATCTAAAAAGGTAGTAAAAAAATATCGATATGATACAGTGAGTAAGACGGTTGAATCGCTTACACGGCCAACTAATTCGGCTGGTATTGTAGAATACAGCCGCACCTTTATTCCGGATGTGTGGTACGAAATCTCCTTTAGTGTAACCGATGCACAAGGCCGGATTGATAGAGAAGCAACGACCGCCTATAACTGGTCACGGTATGATACTTTTTATTCGCAGGATGGTTATTCTCTCCATCATAAGAACCAACAAGGTCAACAAGAAGGGTACACAATCGGAGAGGATGTTACCCTAGCTGCCCTCAAGGATGGCGCGCCAATGACCGATACAGGTACTAAAAAATTCCTCTACATTAAGGCACAAAGAGGTATTCGCGATATTCGCTTATCATCTTCACCAGAATATAGCTTCACGTACTCGGAAAAAGATCTACCCAACATCACTATAGTAGTAATATATTTTGACGGTACGACGTATCGCGTGATGGATGATTCAGTACGAGTTAACCAAGAATCCAGAACCCTTTCTATCGATGTAAAGCCACAGAAAAGCACCTACGGCCCTCGTGAGGAAGTCGTCTTAGACATTCAAACCAAAAATGCAGGAGGCATCGGAGTGCCAGCACTGGTTAATTTTAGCGTCGTGGATGAAGCAGTTTTTGCCGTAAGTGAACAGTATACTCAACCTGTGAGCGACATCTACCAAACGGTGGATTCTGGTATTTCTTTTTCATATGCCACACACCAATATCCCCTCGACAGATCTGCAGGAGAAATGGGAGCAGCGTGTTTTACAGGTGACACACCAATAGCGATATCGCCTACTCAAACAAAGCCTATTAAAGATATACAAACTGGCGATACGATATTTACTTTCGGAGCGTCGCGGGAGAACGGACTGATCGAGGATACCGTAACGGGAGTTGATGTACATACGGTTTCTCAGATATTGGTTATAAACGAACATCTCAAGGTTACCCCTGAACATGTTGTATTTATCAATAATTCATGGATGCCTATTGGATCAGCAAAAATAGGCGATTCGCTCATAGATAGCAACGGCAAACCAGTGACTATAACCTCAATACGAAAAGAATATGGCACATTTACCGTCTATAATCTTCATATTGAAAAGAACCATACATTTATTGCAAACAATATCTACGTCCATAACAGCAAGGATGGTACGCGAAGTGTTTTTGTTGACACACCATTTTTTGGTTCAGTAACGACCAATAACACCGGCAAAGGAATTGCAAAATTTGCATTACCAGATAACCTAACACAGTGGAGGCTCACCTACCATGGCGTAACCAATGATCTCTTGGTTGGCACCGGAAAGTCTTTGGTATACACAACAAAACCAGTCTTTGTGCAGCCATCCATGAATAACACCTATGTCATCGGAGATGCCCCTAGCATATCACTGCGTACGTTTGGAAGCGCCCTAACTGCCAATGATGAAATAAAATATTCGGTAAGTATCCCATCACTCGGCTGGGATTCCCCCCATGAATACACCCAAAAAGCTTTTGAGCAAGTCCTGATACAACTTCCCGAATTAACGATAGGGAACCATCAGCTGACCGTTGAGGCTCGTACTGAAAAAGGTTCGGATACGGTCATGCGAACCTTTGAGGTTCTTCATTCACGGACGTATCAAAAAAATATTACTGATATTCCGATCACACCAGACACTCGGTTAGAAAATATTCAGCAACCTACAACCGTAACACTCGCAAATGCCCAACGTAATCGCTATTATGCTGAACTCAATTATTTGGCATGGCTACAGAACGAACGTGTTGACTATGCCTTGGTCCGTAACCTGGCCCGAGAACAGCTCAACGCACATTTCAATGCAAATTTACCAGAATCACCGTTCACATCTGGTGAATATGAACAAGATGGTATTGCACTCCTACCATATGGCGCACCTGACCCAATAGTATCTGCAAGATTAGCCGTTGTTGCAGCAGATAAATTTGACCGTACCGCACTCTCTGCTTATTTTGAAGGTTTCAGGATAAGAGAGCGCTCATCATATGACGAACTAACATCGTCACTTCTCGGTTCAGCTGCACTCAATGAACCAGTATTACAGGAAGTCTATACCGCACTTGATAATCTTGACCTCTCTATCGACCAACGCTTGCAACTTGTTATTGGGCTTGCAATATTGGGAGATTTTGAGCGAGGTTATACAGAATACAAAGATATACTAGAAAAGCATGGCGAAGAAGCCACACCATACATACGAATAATTTCAGGTGATTCACAAGATACATCAATAACCAGCACTGCACTTGCAATGATCGTAGGTACCATACTCGACGATCCGCGTGCGGAAGGAATGTTTCAATATATTACCGAATACCAATCAAATGACGCCACAACACAGCTCGAATCACTCTTCTACCTAATGAAAAAGGTACCCAACCTATCCACAGAGCCTTCAAGGGTTACGTATGTTCTTGATGGCACCGAGTATGCAATAGAACTGGCGAATGGAGCAGTACATGCGTTTGTGGTGCAACCTGACCAAGCACCACAGGTTGTATTTAAGGATATCTCAGGCGATGTCGGAGCAACATTAGAATGGGCCAGCGCTTTCCAGCAACCTAATGACACCCATATTACCAAAATTGAACGTGCCATATTTGCTGGTGATAGCACAAAACAGGATTCAAAAGAAATTTATGAAGACAATATTGTGCGTGTTGAGATTCCCTATCGTATAGAAGACGGCAATGAAGGATGCTACTCAGTTGTCGATTACTTGCCATCAGGACTTAAAGCAGTTTCTCGCTCATATCGTGACTATGGCTATATTCCAAATGATCAAATCTATCCTTACAGAATTGATGAAAACGCTGTTTATTATTGCGTGCCGGTGACAAGCACAAACAGAACGGCATCAGGCACCCTCATCTACTACGCGCGTGTATCATCCCCCGGGACCTACGTCTTTGACGGTACGGTATTTCAGTCTGACAAGGTACTATCAGATAGAGCAATAGGAAAGAGCACCTCTATACTAATTAAACCTCGATGAAATTCTATCTATTATTCGCTGCATTCATAGGAACAGTTATTTTCGTTCATGTACAGGAAAACCCTCACAGGGAAGACGCTGTACTTGGCGCTGGAAGCTCGTTACAGGAGATCATACATATTCCCACGTTAGATCAAGGTAGTTTTTACCAAGCGGTGAACGAGACACAAAACACAACTTCAGAATGTTGTATTAAAGGTGGAATAGTGCCCCACCATACCATTGCGGGACGCCTTATTGCTGACTTTTTTGGAAGAATTGCGAGTGAAAAAATCCATACAATAATCTTATTAGCTCCCAACCATTTTACTGCAGGTTCAACAGATATTATTTCTAGTGATAGTATTTTTGAAACCTCTCGGGGGAATATCAAGACGAATCAAGCAGTTCTCGCACCGTTTGTCTCACAGGAATTCGTTACATTAGATACAAAAATAATACAAAACGAACACGGCATTACCGCAATTCTACCGTATATCGCACACTATCTCCCCTCTGCCTCTGTAGTTCCCTTAGTCATTAAGAATGGATTGGACGTAACACAAATAGAAGAGACCGCAGCTGTATTAACACAGTACGCCAAAGATTCAGACGTTTTGGTTGTAGGAGCATTTGATTTTTCACACTATCAATATCCACACAAAACTGAAATGTATGACGAACAAACAATACAATTTATTAATAATTTTGATTATGAAACGATTATAAAGCTTGGTAACGAATATACCGACTCGCCAAGTGCATTAGCTATATTTATCAAGACAATGCAAAACGTCAGCACAAAAAACCCCCGAATACAAAATCACACCAATAGCTCTCAAATACTAGGCCTTTATTCGAATGAAACGACCAGCCACTTAGAAGTACTGTACACCTATTAAATCTACTCACACCGGTTTGCCACTGTTATAATTGAGCGTAGTCCCACCTGCAGCATCCGTACAATAGTCACTAGCACTCTTAGAGTCAGTTGATGATGGCAAAATCTTTTGTACCATCTCCTTGTCTAAGACAGGTAATGCATCAAGCCAACACATCGCATAATAGGCTTGACTCTTTTCGTTAACGTGTAAAGCTGCCCAAGTAGTATTTTTACTTATCTGGTTTTGCGCACGAAGGTCATATAACCCAAAATCCACGCTCACATTGAGAGGATTGCTGAAACCTACTGCTGTCGCAATCATGGTACCTTTTTTAAACGGTAGTGTTTCATCAAAAAAGGTTCCTCTTGAATCATCTACTTTGGGCTCCGGAAGGGTTTCAGCAATTGCGGCGAACTCCGGCGTAAGTGTGAGCAAATGATCAAAACGCAACATAATGCCACACGGATGAACAAACGTGAACAGATACTGGACTTCCCCTGCTTCTATATAGCGAGCTGCCTCAGTCAACACCGCATCCATAGGTAGAACTACTTCAACACTATTTGTCTCTTGGTTGTCAAACCGAAAACCACCATGGGCTTTATATTGCGATCCCCTGTATTGCCCAGGATACAGTACTGCCGTGGCCTTCGTCACATCAACAGGACTCTGTGTTAACAATGGCACCGGACACTCAGGTGGCTTCTCACCGCCTGCACTCCATTCATTCGAACTATTTCTTTGCCACCGAACTTCTTCAAGAGAAATAGAATCCTGTATGGTTGGTGAGGCCTTTACAAGTGGACTTGTCTGATTACTTTCGTTAGCCGTTGGCTTATTGAAAAGCATGTAGCCGACGGTACCGATGACCACAAATACGCATACTCCCACTAACACTTCAATAATAGTAAACCCCTTATTTCGGTAATGTTGCATAAAAAATCTACTTGTGTTTCTCCTGTTTAGTGAGTCCTTGGTGAGATAATTCTTGAAACTCCTTTTGCACCGCTTGTATTTCCTTGTCCGGCAGATCCTCTATATCTAGTAGCGTGTTTCGTGCCTTATCCATTGACCGAATAAGCTCATCTATTTTTAGGTGCAATGCCTTTGCATCTCGATTCTGTGTGTTCTGAATGAGAAATACCATGAGAAATGTGACAATTGTCGTACCCGTATTAATAACCAGTTGCCATGTATCCGAGAAATTGAAAAAGGGACCGGTGACTGCCCAAACCATTATTATGAGAATTGCCAAGAAAAACGCCCAAAACGAACCCATTACATCTGAAGCTCGCTTTGCAGCTTTACGAAAGAATTCGTTCATATAATAAGTATATTCTGCACAGCATAGTAAAGTAAAGATTTATCAATGTACCATTGACTTTCAGCGTCCGGCTCGCTACTCTATAATGAGTATCTATTAAAAATGCCTGATGAACCCGTTAGTACTGCCTCACAAGCTCCCTATTCTCAACAACCCGCACAGCCGGTAACCCCGAAGCAGCCCTCTCGTACCAATCATTTTAAAAGTATTTGGGTTCTTATACCCCTATTTCTTGTCTTTATAGGAGGTGTTGTCTATTACTCGATGAAGCTGTATGAAAACACCCCTGTCATGCCAACCATACCAACCCCACATGTAGATAACATCAAAACTCGTGGCACCATTCGCATTGGTACAGACGCAACCTATCCTCCTATGGAATTTAAAGACAGTAATAATACCCTAGTTGGGTATGATATTGATTTAGGAAAGCGTATTGCACAAGAATTAGGAGTAACCGCAGAGTTTGTAGAATATAGCTGGGATGACGTTTTTCAAGCTCTCTTGGACAACCACATCGATGTTATTATCTCTTCAGTCTCCATTACTGATGAGCGGATGGTCCTCTATAATTTTTCTGAACCCTATATCAACGCAGGACAGGTCATAATTACCAATAAAGGCAACACCACCATTACGTCTACTGAAGACCTCTATGGCAAAAATATCGGGGTACAGGACGAAACTACCAACGAAGAACAAGCCCTTCTCTATACTCCGGATGAGCGCGTTATACGATATGACGACTTTATTAAAGCAACCCAAGCACTTGTAAATGGTGAAGTAGATGCTATTTTTTCAGATCTAACCAACGCAAAAAGCATAATCGACGAAAATCCCACACTCACGATTGCAAGTGAACCGTTTACATCAGAATATTACGGCATCGTTATGAGGAAAGGCGAAGATGATCTTGTTGAGGAAATCGATGATATCCTAGACACTCTCAAACAAAAAGGTGTGTTAGCCCTACTCAAACAAAAATGGTTAGAATAAATGAAACGCAGCATCAAATCTAAACTTTTTCTCAGTTTCTCTTTCGTACTCGGTCTCGCATTTATCATTCAAATAGTAGGATTTATAACAATAAAGCGATTTATCCAAAACCAAACGATCAATTTGCTGCAACAAGAAGCGGCGAGTGCATCCCGTGATATAGAAAACTTTTTCGCACGAATCGAATTAGATCACCAGGGAATAGCTAGTGAATATGTTGATAATGAAGGTGCTATATATCCGTCCATTCATAACCATGCATCATTTATCATTAAGCAGAACCGTTTCTATAAAACTTTTAGTATCCTTTCCCCAACTGGGAGAGAATTATATAAACTAACACGAAATGCACAAATCCCGGAAGACAATCTTAGTTTTGAAATCCCCACCGATGCATTCAATTTAGGACTCAATGGCGGGACAGGGGTATCAAAGGTATATTTTTCTGAGAACAGCGCCACACCTAATATAGATATCTTCTCCCCCATTACGACAAATACCGGCGACGTCATCGGTGTTATTAAAAGCCAACTAGAACTTGCTCAGCTATGGGAAGTGATTTCTGAAGTAGAACGGGGGGAAGATGGCTTTGCTTACATAGTAGATGATGAGGGACGTTTACTTGCACATCCAATTCAGGAGTATGTCGATGAAGGAAAAAGCTTTACTTCTCATCCTGTTGTTGCCAAGTTGCTGAGAGAAGAAACCCTTGGTAAGTCACCCTCAGATTACGTACACACTGACGACCGTAAGGTTGAGTTCGTAGAAAATGGACTTACCGTACCCCAGCTTGGATGGGCAGTTATAGTGCAACAACCGACACGTGAAGCTTTTGCAGAAATCAGTTTACTTGAACGTATCTTCTATCCGACGCTTGTGGTCACATTGGCCTTACTCGCAGTCGTCTCTCTTGTATTAAGCAGTAGCGTAACTCGACCCATTGCGTCCCTACGCTCCCTTGCAAAACGAGTCGAGGAGGGCGATTTGAGCGTAAAGGCAGATATCTTCACAGGAGACGAGATTCAAGAACTGGCAGAAAGTTTTAATGAGATGACGTTTGGACTCCTACAATCAAAACAAGAGCTGCAACAAGAAAAAGAACATATTACTGCAGAACGAAACAAACTCGAGGTGATTATTGCCGGTATTGATGATGCAGTGGTTGCGCTCGGGGAAGACATGCGAATTCTGCTATTCAACCCCAAGGCCGAAAGTTTAACCGGTTATACGGCTCGGGAGGTCATCAATAAGCCTGTTTCGAAATTCATCAAAATCATGGATGGAGAAGTTGAGATTCCGGTTCAACAATACTGCCCCACGCATGCAGAAAACTTTGAAGGAGTAGTTTTCAGCAAACAAAATATCCTTTTGCTGGGGAAAGCAGGGAAAAAGGTTCCTATAAACTTAATGAGTAGTCAAATTCGCGAAGCTGAGAGTGTAGATTTGGGCTGCATCCTTACTATTCACGATCTTTCAAAAGAAAAAGAATTAGAAGATATGAAACTCGACTTTGTGTCTCTAGCAGCGCACGAACTTCGCACACCTCTCACGGCAATCACTGGATACCTTTCAGTATTTATGTCTGAGAATGAAACCCTTCTAAACGAAGACCAAAAAACTCTTATTGGACGAGCGAACATTGCAAGTCAACAACTCACCGGACTCGTGGAAAACCTTCTCAATGTTTCACAAATAGAACGTGGTTCAGTGACACTTCAACTCACCCAACTGCAGTGGGCAGACATTGTGCGAAACGCTGCCACTGATTTACAATCACGGGCCAAAGATAAAAATATTGAATTAACCTTTATTGAGCCAACGACCCAGCTTCCTCTCGTGTATGTAGATAAACTCCGCATCACTGAAGTGATTAACAATCTCATTGCAAACGCAATTAACTATACAGAAACCGGAGGCAAAGTCACCGTGTGGCTTGAGTCGAAGAATAACGAAGTTATTACCTACGTACAAGACACTGGTGTTGGCATACCAAAGGAAGCACTCCCAAATCTATTTACGAAATTTTTCCGGGTATCAGGGGTACTCGAACACGGATCAAAAGGTACCGGCCTTGGATTGTATATTTCTCGGTCAATTATAGAAATGCATCATGGTAAGATATGGGTAGACTCAGAATTAGGCAAAGGTTCAACATTTATGTTTTCCCTACCTACAACGCTGTATGATCAAGGTTCTTCTCATTGAAGACAACTACCTGTTGAGAGAATTATATATTCGTGTGATCCATAAAGCTGGTTTTGAAGCACTCGCAGCCATTGACGGCGAAGAGGGACTTAAGATTGCGTCAGAACAAAACCCCGCACTGATACTTCTTGATATTATGATTCCGAAACTGAATGGTATCGAAGTATTAAAAAAGCTCAAAGAAAACCCAGGTACGTCAGGTATTCCTGTATATCTTTTAACCAATCTCGGCCAAGAAACAATAATCAGGCAAGCATTGGATATAGGTGCGGAGAAATACTTGCTTAAAACAAATACCCCACCTCACAAGCTTATCGAACTTATCACCTCATTTGCCGAGAACGCTGCAACTTAGTAGGATCAAACCACATCACTACTATTATTGAGAAATACGGCGCTATAACTTACAATAGTCCAATGGGAGCACATGAAGTTGTCATCGCAACTCATCTCATTGGCGCATTAATACTCGGTATTACATCTTTATCCACACTTTTAGTTGCTTTTTTTCAACTCCCTGCGAGACGAGTATGGCATATACACCTGCTGGGGATACTGTCATTAGTACAAGTAGTAACAGGCACGGTATTAAGCATACAAGCAGGGGAAAGTAGTATCGCATATTGTAGTAAGATCGGAATATATCTTTCTTATGTTATCGGTATTCAACTGGTGCTTTTTATCAAACGTAATGAATCCATAGCAATAAAACCTCTCATCTACACGCATTGCTGTAGCTTCTTTCTTATAAGCATATTTCTCTTAAGCACAATCTCCTAAGCAAGCGTGCAAAGTGTCTACTACAATAGGGTTAGATTAATGGCGGAGGAAAATTTTCGAGGTTTCGTGGTGTTGTATTTGGTGTTGTATCACTGACTGGACAACACGCATTTGATAATTTTTTGCTATTTCTGGATACTTCTCAGCCAACTCCTTTATATTTTCTTTATTCGTTCGAATATGTTCTTCGTATTCATGCAATACTGTTTGAAGGGCGCTCGTAATTTCAGAATGTTCTTTCAAGTTCGTAGCAAGACCTGAAAGATACGTAATAACCTCTTCCGCAGCTACCAAGCGTGCCTTGAGCAATGCTATACGTTCTTCAATTAATTGCTCTTCTCTCTCCCTGATAATGAACCTAAAAACCGGGAACCTCTTTGCAATTCCGTTCAATCGCCTCATAGTCTGACGAAACGCTCTTTCTCGATTGAGCGTACCACCACGCTCAAATCCACGACCCGTATAAACTTCAGGATATTCTAATGCGTCATGCTGCAAATCAAGCTCAGCATCTAGATCATAGAAAACCCCTTCGTGAATATGATTTTCGTTAAACAGCCGCTCAACAGTAGCTTTTTCTACAATAATCGCTTGAATGCGCAAACTATTTAGTAGCTTCCCTTGTTCGGCCAAATCAATCAGTCTATTACGGTGTAATACTTCTTGTTCCTTGAGTGAATCCTCGAGGTCCTTGAGAATGACTGGGTCAAATTCTTCTGTAGACAAATCGTGCACATGCGCACGTGCATGTGTTGCTTTTAGAATGCCTAGCTCTTCCTTGAGGATTTCCTCTTCTTTCTTGGGCAAATGAATGTTTAGACGCTTAATAAGCCACTCGACCGTAAGTCCATTCACTAACAGGGTAAACAAGAATGTAGCAAAGGTGAAATTCAAGATCTCTGCCTTATACGTAACAGAATCAGGAATTGCGTACACTAACACTAATGGGATAACGCCGCGCATCCCACCCCAGTTGAGAATATGTTGCCAGGAAGTGGGTAGGTTTGGCTCATCTTTAAAAATAGGGAGCTTATTACTCAACCATGCAGATACATAGACAGAAACTGTTCGTGCAATAAGAACTGCGGCAACAGCAATCCCCAGACGAATAGGATTCTCTAGCAATGCTTGTATATCAATATTAAAGGCGGCAAAAAAGAATACCATTGAAATTGCCAAAAAACCGATGTATTCCCAAAACTCATTAATGAACGTCGTGACACTGCTGGAAATTTTTGTTCTTCCGACATTACCCATAACAAGGCCTGCTGCTGTTGCACTAATAACACCTGATAAATGGAACAAATGCTCCGCCAATACAAATGAACCGATGGCTAATGCTATGGTAAAGGTAGTCTCTACAAGAAGATCATTTTCGATTTTGGCAATGACTTGTGCAACCAGATATCCAGCAAGACCTCCAAAAAGAAGACTTGCCACAAAAAGGTACACAAACATGCCTGCATTAAATGCAAGATGACCAATCCCAACCGCATATTCAGCAGTCACCAAACCTAACACAACGCGAAATGCAATCACACCGGTCGCATCATTAAACATACTTTCACCTTCTGCAACAAGCTTAAGCCTATTCGGTGCCCCAAGCTGCTTAAACAGCGCAATAACCGCAATAGGGTCAGTCGCAGAAATAAGGGCACCAAACAATAAGGCTATTAAAAACGGTAGGTTTAGGACATACGTCAAAATTACACCTACTATAAAAACAGAGAGGAGCAACCCAAACGATGCCATAAACGTGATCGTCTTAAATTGCAGGTGAAATTGGTGAAAGTTTAGTTTCATAGCCGAATCAAACAGGAGAAGTGGCAAGAGCACGAAATAAATCATATTTGAATCAAGGGTTATATGTGATTCAACATGGAGTACATGCAACATAAAATTCGTGAAGAAACCAATCAACAAAAGGGATGCGGTAAACGGAAACGACATGCGCTTGGTCAAAGCAGAGAGAAACGAAATAATCGCCAGAAAATACAAAATAAAGATAAGTGCATTAGTGAGAGCGTGACTGTCCATAAGACACAAAAAACTGCTGAATGCTCAGCAGCGGGGTGCTATTTTAGCACGAATTACAAATTCTTGTAAACGCTCTGCTTCTATCATACGGGCAGTACTTGCATCTGTTCCTTGGTAAAGCATGAAAATACGTGTAGAATATGCACACTGGCAACCCGTTGACGGGTTGTTTTTTTATGCTTTCAATATATGGAAAATATAAGAAATATAGCAGTAATTGCCCATGTCGATCACGGAAAAACAACTCTCATCGACGCGCTGCTTAAACAAACTCATACATTTAGAGATAACCAACGAGAAATGCAGCAGAAGCTGATTTTGGACAGCAACGAATTAGAGAAGGAACGTGGTATTACCATCCTGGCGAAAAATTGCGAGGTCACGTATAAAAGTACGCGAATCAATATTATCGATACCCCTGGCCATGCTGATTTTTCTGGAGAAGTTGAACGTACCCTTGGTATGGCAGATGGTGCGTTACTCATTATTGATGCCAAAGAAGGGCCAATGCCGCAGACCAGATTTGTTCTCAGAAAAGCGCTTGAATTAAAACTACAAATTATTGTTTTGATAAACAAGATAGATAAACCGCATGCTGATTTGGAAAAAACCAAAAAACGTATCGATGATCTCTTTTTAGAACTCGCAACAGAAGATTCTCAATTATATTTTCCGACTCTCTACGCAATCGCACGTGACGGCAAAGTATACACAGCAATGCCAACTGACTTTAACAAACCTGCTAATACATTTCCCTTACTTGATGCTATTCTCGAATACATCTCACCTCCTCACAATGACGCCAATGGTCCATTCAAATTGGTCGTAACAAACCTGGAATATGATAATCATCTCGGAAGAATTATTATCGGAAAAATACATTCTGGCAGAATCTCCAAAAACGATCCGGTAATTCTGACGGTGAATCCAAATAAAACATATACTGTTGCCAGACTATTTCAATGGAAAGGACTAGGAAGAGAAGATATTACTTCTGCCGAAGCAGGAAATATTGTTGCAATCGCGGGAATACATGAAGTACAAATTGGTCAAACGTTGTCAGCGCCTACTGACCTTACCACACTCCCTGCGTTATCGATTAGCGAACCCACGCTGCACATCAGTATTAGCCCCAACACCTCTCCGCTATCAGGGCAAGAAGGTGAATTTACCTCAAGCAGACAATTAGAAGACCGCTTAATGCGCGAACTCGAGCACAATCTTAGTTTACGAGTAGAAAAAAAGGAAGGATTTTTTAAAGTATCAGGCCGTGGAGAGCTACATCTCTCTATTCTGCTAGAAACGATGCGGCGCGAAGGGTACGAAATGGAAGTTGGCAAACCGCAAGTGATTTTGAAAGAAATTGATGGAATACGCTGTGAACCTTTGGAAGAAGTGTCGATAATAATTCCCCATGAATATCAAGGGGTTATAACCCAGGAATTAGGAAAACGTTTAAGTAGGCCACATCGAATAGAACCTATATCAGAAACGGAAATGGAATTGATATTTCACCTTCCATCGCGAATAACCATTGGATTACGCAGCCTTTTACTAACGCTAACGAGAGGAACCGTTATGTACAACTCCCAGCTTATTGGCTGGGAAAAACTTGGAAAACAACTTCCCCGCTTACGACGAGGAGCCATGATCGCGACCAAACCAGGTGATGCAGTAGCTTATGGAATTAATGCCGCCCAAGAACGAGGTATAACCTTTGTAGAACCTGGCACAAGAGTGTACGAAGGGATGATCGTGGGATTGAGCGCCAAAGAGGACGATATGGAAATAAATATTTGCAAGAATAAACAACTAACCAACATGCGTGCCGCTGGTTCTGATGACATTATCCAGTTAACCCCAGCGACAATATACTCGCTGGAGGAAGCCCTCGATTTTCTAGAAGATGATGAATTGCTGGAAATCACCCCTAAGTCACTTCGATTGCGAAAACGCTATCTCACTGACATTGAACGTCGCCGCCATCGCCGTTCACCTAGGGAATTGGGTTCCTAGACCAATAACAACACACCCAAAAACGCTACAATAGCACCAAGAGACTTTTGCAATAACCCATCACGCTCCTTGAGAAAGAGTATTCCAAAAAGTACGGTAACAATAACACTCACAAGACTGGTGCTCACTACCTGTGATGCCGACTCGCCTATCTGAAGTGCTGCAAAAAATGTTACTGAAGAAAAACCATACAGAACAGATAAAGCGGCAATCTTTTGAAGGCTCTTTAATTTTAATAAAGTTCGACCGGCAATAAACTTCTTCGGGAGAAAGAAGGCAAATAGTACTGCAGTACCAAGAAAAGAGACCGACACATACGAGTATAATTCGAAAGTCTGTAGAATAACCCTATCCACCACATTCGCAAGGCCAAAGAAAACTGCGCCCAACACTGCATATTTGAGACCATCAAGATTCATTTTTTCGGACGATTTGTTGTAATTAGCAATTACGATTCCAACGAATAACAGTATGGCGCCAATGATTTGAACGGGTAATAATTTTTCACCAAGCGCTACCCACGCAATAATTCCAGTGAAGAACATCCGAGATGAAAACGCAATAGTAAACCGTGAAGCTTGCATCCTCTCAAGTGCAGCAAAGATACTGTAATTCGCACCAGCGTAGAGAAAGCATGCCACTATCACATACAGCCAAAGATGCAGTTTTCCGCCTATGTCATACGACAAGTCTCCTTGTATGAAGCCATATCCCAAGACCAATAATCCTACCAACACCTGATACAACGCGATAAAGGTAACAGGGTGTGATTTGTTCTCTTGTACGAGGACACGCTGAACAACAACCGCAACTGAATAGGCAACGGTGCTTAGCGCTATATATCCAATCCACGACATACAGGGAGTATATAATAGGCATATGCAAGAAACCATCGCTATTCTTCACGGCTGGCCGCAACCACCTACGGCACATTGGTATCCATGGCTTAAAACTGAGTTGGAATTAAAAGGACATACGGTGTACCTGCCAGAGCTTCCCACTATGCTCTCTCAGAAGCCACACATGCCGACACAGCTTAGATATCTTGAAGAACTCCTTAAAGACGACACACACGTTTCAATTGTTGGCCACAGTTTAGGTAGCGTAGTGGCAATGCGATACGCCGAAAAACATAAAATTGACAAACTGGTAGTGGTCGGTGGCTTTGACTATGACGACCTTACAGAAGCATTACTCAGCTATTGGCCGAATAAACTAAATCATGCAGAAATTATCCAAAATTCCAAAAAACGATACGTTATCCATTCTGACAATGACCCGTATACGCTGACGAAAATGAATGCGGAAGCAATGGCAAAACGTCTTTCTGCCGAATTTATACTTATCCCAGACGCAGGACATTTTATGGACGAAGACGGGTGGCAAACAATTCCTCCCGTCCTGGAATTGTTTTAGTTAAATCTAATAATGAACAGACTCCCTCTTATTTCACTAGTTCTGGCAAATATGTCTCCTCTAATCGGAGTATTGTTTTTTGATTGGGATCTGTTTTCTATATTTTTCTTGTATTGGTTAGAGACAGCAATAATAGGCCTGTATGCGATTCCAAAAATTATCAAAACATCTAGTACAAACAAACATAAAGGCTTGATTGTCCCACAAGAAGTATATGACCAAGCTCCAGATGATGTTAAAAATATTGCTTCTTACAAATTATTTGGGATCATTGGTATACGTATTGCAACAAAACGAGATATAGCCAATACCCCGAACCTAGAATTAAATCCACTATTTCTTATACCCTTCTTCTGCTTACATTTTGGAATATTCATGTTTGTCCACTTATTAATACTTATTACGCTATTTGGACCCTTTACATTTGCACCATCATTCTTTTTTATTTCTGGTATCTCACTACTTATTAGTCATGGAATTTCTTACAGGTACAATTTTCTGGGAAAAAAAGAATATGAAACCACTACCAATCAAGAGCAATCAACTGCTATATACAAGAGAGTTGGATTGATGCATTTTATTTTAATAATTGGAGGAATCGTAGTAGAAGAATCCAACATTCCTACTGCAGCACTTATAATTATGGTCCTTCTTAAGACAGTTCTTGATCTCAATGCTCATTATCAAGAACATCATCGTAACAGTAGTAATCAATCTTCTTGAATTCCCCTAGATTACTGATGTATCTACTCATTCATTCTATGTATAAGAAGAAACACAATACCACTCGTAACCATCGTAAGGCCAAAGAAAAAGAATAACGCTGGTAAGCCAACTATCCCAGCAAAAATCCCTGCTAACATTGCTACTAATGCAGGTAAAAGCGTAGAAGCCACATCTTCAACACCCCATTCCAATTCTTCTTTGCCTTTGTCGATTATTCGCGAAAATATACCCCACTTTAACGGAAAAGAAATTCCTTCAACCAAACCAATACCTATCTGTAACAAATAAACCTGCCATAACTGTCGCGATTGACCCATAAGTATGAGAAATAATCCATACAAGATAAGGCATATTCCCACTGTATAGATTTTTGTAGATACATTGAACTTCTTAGTAATAGAGGTGAATGGTAATTCGCTAAATCCGCGGGCAAGCATTGTTAATGTGAAAGCAAATCCCACAGCACCGATATTACCATCAGACAACTGCATTGTAATAAGTACCGCGAGATACGAATTGGGGATATCCACTCCTCCGTAGTAGAAGGCATCAGAGATAATAAACAACCCAACCTTTTTGTTTATTGATACGCCAGAATTCCATATTCGTTTTAATACGGAAATATTTCTGCGCTTTCTGATCATACTTATATCCTAGCATGTCACCGCTCTTTTCTACTTTTGTAAATTAATGAATAACGGCAGATGGTCTGAACCTACAGAATCTAAGACCCCTCTAAACGTTATATCAATATTTGAGCTAACCAAAGCATGATCAATGGGTATTCGCATAAAACTTGGTAAAAAGGTTGGCCAGCTTTGATGAATGCCAAAACCTACACGACTGTCTCGTAATCCTCCTGTTTTCAATACTTCTGAAAAGATCGGTGACCAGGGCGTAATATTCAGGTCACCCATCGTAATAAAACAGTCTTTGCTTCCCGCATATTCAGCAATAGCACGCAGTTGCCGATTGCGTAACAGTGAGCCATCTGCAGTTAATGGCAAAAATGTATGGGCAGCTATTAATGTACACACCTTATCATCAGTTCCCTTGAAGGTTGCTTCGATACTCAACAGGTCATCTCCGCCAAAGTCTTTCGTTTCCATCTCGAAATTTGGTAAGCGGCTTAGCATTCCAACACCGAACGTGTCTCTTTGGCGACGTGCTGCAAAATGTGCCTTATACCCTAACTCATCTCCTACACGAAATACGGTATCTTTCCCCACCTCAGCAAGGATTAACACGTCAGCCTCATTATCGCGTACCATTGTTGAGAGAGTATTTGCGCTTACCCCATCATGATTTACATTGAAGGAAAGCACTTTGATACCTCCCGTATTTTGTATACTCGTACGCTGGCCATACACCGGTAATACGAATACACCGTTTATGAGAATAATTAGTAACGAAGCCAAAACAAGGTCTCGAGATTTTAGTAAAAAGGCGGGAATCACAAACAACAAACCCAATAACAGGTATTGAGCTCGAAAATGTGAGAAAAGATCAAGGAACCAGTTGAATCCTCCCAAAAAGCCGAGCATTGTACTAACCAGAAGTCCCACGAGTGCGATCATTACGAAAATTCTCAAATACCGAGTACGCATGCATTTTATTCTAAAGCTTTGAACCTCGATTGTCACAGCGACACCATGCACCAAACACCTAGGCCATCATGATCGGCACTGTAAAAAGCGCTTGGCGAGAATCGCACATTGCTTGGTTACCCCCAATACTCCCTTACCTGATAGAATAGGAGGTATGACCATCGCGCAGTTTACGGTATATGCAGTGGCAGTATCTACAGGTTTGATAAACACTATCCTCGTCATACTTATACTCAAAAAAGATCTTCGTGATATTCGCAACATCGTACTCGCCTTATACATAACCTTCCTCAATATCGTGTTGCAAGCAGTGTCATTTTTGGTTGTTGTTGTAGGGGATAACCTTGAAACTGTGCAGCTTATCATGAAATTCGGGCAATTGATCCTTTTTATTCCCGTAATAATGTATATTTTCGCGCGTATCTACATAACAGGTCGAGTAGGTCTCAAACACTGGTTATTTTTAGCACCATACACCGTAGCGATCTCTGTAGTATCAATTTTTTACACGAATGAATTATTCACATTCGTTTGGAGTGATTTAACAAATTACTATGTAATCCTTCCGAATGAACCGTTATACAGCATAATGCTTTTTGCCTATGCATACTTGGGCATTGCAACATACTTCTTTTATAAAGAATTGAAAAAGGAAACGGTTCCCATACGAAGAACAAGACTGAAGTATTTACCCATTAGCCCTTTTTTTCCTGCAATAGGCTTTTTGCTCATCACGTTTCCCAGTATCCACATTCTTCCGTGGGATATGATTGGCACAACGATTAGTACAGTCCTACTTACCTACGCAGTTATTAAACATGAATTGCTAGAAATTCGTGTCGCTATTAAGGAGTCCCTCGTATATACATTTTTCACTGTAAGCGTGATGCTTCTTTTTACACTACTAAGCTATATTGCCATTGCTTTCAGTCATACACCACGTTTCGATGTATATAACCCGATTACGCTCCTCAGTATCCTTACCATAACCACAACGCTATATATTATCTATCGTCGGGGGAAAACCACCGCCAAGCTCCTGGAAGATGAACGTGTCATACGAACTCAGATCATTGACATGATCTCAAAGACTTCCCACAACCTACGTACACCTTTAACAGCAATTAATGGATATCTTGAGAACTTGCTCTCAGAATCAGATACGTTTTCACCTAACATGACACACGATATAAACGCTATTACTGCCAATACCCTACGCATGTCGCTGCATACAGAAAATTTGCTTGTGTATTCACAAATCATGTATGAGCAAAAAACTCCGGTAATTTCGGCAATAGAACTAAACCATGTTGTGGAGATGGCATCCCAACAATATTTACCGCTTGTAGCACACCGTGGGTTACACCTACAAATTGACTTGTATCCCGCATCAATCCAGGTTTTAGCTGTTAACCACTATGTACGACTTGCCGTCCATAATCTCATTGCAAATGCGCTACAATTTACGACACATGGCCGTATCACTGTCTGCACGGACATAGACGAAAAATTTGCAAAAATATCAGTATTAGACACGGGAAGCGGAATTGACCCAGAGGTATTGAAAACTATAAGCACTCAAACACAAAGCGCGGGTGTACTTTCTGACTCGACAGGAATTGGGCTTCGTCTCGTTGGATTAATGGCACAACAACAGCAAGGTGACTTTGGTGCTGATTCTACCGTCGGTGCAGGCTCAACCTTTTGGTTTACCCTGCCACTGAAAGAAAGAGCACTCTAGATATATGCCCACTTGGTATCTCTACTCACTCGCATCGGTATTCGCTTTAGCACTCTCTGAACTTGCACAAAAAAATGCCTTAACGACGAAAGATAATATTAGTGCATCTACTAACAATTTTATGGTATGGGGAATCCAAGGATTTTATGCCCTTATTTTTGTAATAATCTTGCAAATACCCTTCTCAATTTCATTACCTATCTTGGGCTGGGCACGGCTACTTCTTCTTGCATTCATATATTTCATTGCTAGTATTTTTTATTACAGAAGCTTTAAGACAGAGAGCGCAAGTTTATCTGCAACCATTGCATCTTTCTCAATAGTGGTATCAACAACTGCCGGAATAATTTTCTTTCATGAGTCATTAACATTAATTAAGATTGGAGGGATTGTTATGGTAATCACAGCTATAGCACTTGTGAATTATGAAACTAACAAAACACTTCAAAAGGCGCATCTGTTTGCACTAATTGGCGGGTTTTTGTATGGACTTGCATATTCGCTTGATAAGTCATTTGCAATTATTCTTAACCCTCATGTATATGTCATTATTATTTGTTGGGCATGTTCAATAGCGGGTTTAATACTAGCAACAAAAACAATCGTGAGAGAACTTCCTAAAATTTCCAAAACAACATTAAAAGCAATGCTCATTTCGGCAATAGGTGGGTTCGGCTTTAATACGTTTACTTTCCTTGCCTATTCTGTTGGCGGCGAAGTGGGAAAAGTGGATGCGATAAACAACACAAACATATTCCTAATTATTATGGCTGAAATAATGATATTCAAAGATAACGCAAAATTACTTAGAAAAATAACTGCAGCAACTATCGCTTTTTTTGGAATGTATCTACTATACTTACAATTATGATTGACACTCATTGCCATCTTAATTTTGAAGCGTTTGAAAATATTTCTGACCTCGTTATAGAAAGTGCGTATATCAGCGGCGTCAGCAGAATAGTTGTACCTGGCACAGACCTTCCAACCTCTTCAAAAGCAATACAACTCGCAAAATCTAACGAAAATATTTATGCGGCAGTAGGAATACATCCGCATCATGCTTTTGAAATTTCGGACGCACACACCGAAGTTCCTGCGATATTGGATGGTGTGGGTAAACTTCTGGATCATGACGAAGTGGTTGCTATTGGTGAGATAGGATTGGACAAACATATATACACAAACACCATGTATGAAAACTACCAACTTACCGATACTTTTTTGGATGTACAACAAAGACTCTTCACCCATCAATTATTCC
This sequence comes from uncultured Candidatus Saccharibacteria bacterium, assembly GCA_964392315.1. Lineage (GTDB taxonomy): Bacteria > Patescibacteriota > 4484-211 > 4484-211 > JAGQKX01 > CAYMOT01. The sequence continues at coordinate 377,760 of CAYMOT010000001.1, read as the reverse complement.
TAGGAGCTTTCATGAAAAAAGCAGTCATTATTCACAACCGTGAAGCAGCTGAGTGGCTATTGGATCTATTGCATAAACATTGGAATGATGCACTCAGTGGCAAAGCAGTATTTCATTGTTGCGAAGCGGATGAAGCATTATTAGCATTCGCGAAAGAACGAAATATTTACATAGGAGTAGACGGTGATGTGACGTATTCAAAAAAGAAAGCAGCATTCATAAAAGAGGTGCCACTCGAATTGTTAGTTCTCGAAACAGATGCGCCCTTTCTCACCCCTGAGCCGGTGAAGCAAACGAAGAAATTCCCTAATGAACCCGCTAACATCGTACACACGGCAAAATTCGTGGCTGAGCTGAAAGGGATTTCTGTAGAAGAACTTGACCATGCTACTACCCAAAATGCAAAAGAACTATTCGGTCTGAATTAATTTGTCAAATCTCTCAGTATCTCCTCATGCATCCTCACTACAGGCTCCAAACCGTTGTCACGGACAAAAATAGCTATCTGTGGTTGTCTATTAATTTCCAAAAGCCATAAATTCCCTTCGGTATCTTCTGCTACATCAAAGCCTCCATATACTAAATCTATTTCTCTAAACACAGGTGCTATAAATGCTTTTAATCGCTGAATGATTTGCACTTCTGTAACATGTATCGCTTTACTTCCCTCCCAATGTAGAGGACTAAGGTTGCCTGCAAACGTTGCCTGTGCAATATCTTTTTTATAGACCAATAACGCTTTTTCTTTATACCCCACAACTCGGTACTCATTTTTAATAGTGATGAACTGCTGTATAAGAGCAATATAACTAAATCGATCAGTAGTCTTTTCAAAAATTCCCAGGACAGCATGCATGGCTTCCTCAACTGTTTGGCATATTTTAATTTGCCTCCCTTTTGAGCCCATGTTTGGTTTAACAAGTACGGGAAGATCAAAGTGTTCGTTAATATCTTGTCTCGCCTCTTCCAAAGTTATCTTACCGCCGCGCCGTTTGCTCACACTATATTCTTCATCAATTTCAGAAGCCAAATATGATCTCCATTTGGGAATTGTAATAACATTCTGCAATAGAGTGTACTGTAGATCCTTATCACGAAGAATACGCTGCACATCAGCACGATTGAACGGAAGAAACCAATGAATATAATGATACCTTTTCCCATTGATGCCTACTCGAACTACTATCTGGTCTTTGTGCAAAATCTCGTATGGTATAGATAGGTTTATACACGCCTGAATAAGCGCCTGCTGCATGACATTCATAACACGTGATTATACCGAAAGAATAGGGTGCTATATAATCACCTTATGACCGCGCAAGAAGCATACGACAGATATACCATCATGCCAAATTTGCAATTACATCAATTGCGTGTCGCCGCAGTCGCATCACTAATTGTTGATGCATTCGATGAGCCATTAGATCGTGAAGAAATCATTACTGCGTGTTTACTCCATGACATGGGAAACATTATCAAATTCGATTTGCAAAAATTTCCTGAGTTTCTAAAACCTGAAGGGTTTGAATACTGGAATACTATTCGCGAATCCTTCATAGGTAAATACGGCTCAGATGAGCACCCAGGCACCTATAAAATTGCCGATGAGATTGGAATCTCACGCCGTTCACATGAACTGCTTATTGCGGTAGGTTTTACAAAGGCGCATTTGAACAGCCAGCAAAATGACTATGCCAAGAAAATATGTTGTTATGCAGATCAAAGAGTTACTCCGCACGGAGTAATGTCATTACAGGAGCGACTAGACGAAGGGCTAAAACGATACCAAGATAAGTTTATGTCTCATGAAACGAAAAGAGGGCAGGAACATTTATTTTTGTTAGAACAACAAATATTTGAACTTTGTAATATTGCACCAAACGATATCACCGAAGAAAAAGTACTTCCGCTTTTTGAAGAACTCCGGAATTTCGAATTGAGCTAGATATATGACGATACACGATAATTACAACCAACATCAGATAGAAAAAGCCATTGCTTTTCTTGTTGGGGCTATAACAACCTCTGGCCATAATCCTAAACCAGTTATTCTTCACTCAATACGTACCGCTTTGTACTTATATGAGAAGCAATACCCTGAACGTCTCATTATTGGTACATTATTACATGACGTTCTCGAGGATTCGGATGTAACTTCTGAACAAATTAAGAAAGAGTTTGGTGAAGAAATAGAACAACTTGTCCTCGCCTTATCTTTCGATTCTGAGATAGAAGATAAATGGGAACGTTTCAAAAAGAATTTAGACAATTTGTTCAATTACGGCAAAGATGCTCTTATTGTAAAGGCCGCTGACATTATTGATAACAGTGACTTTTTTGACCCTAAATACGGGCAAGATGTATATGAATACGTAATGAAAAAAATGGACTACTTTATTAATACAACTGAAGAATATCTGATCGATGAACCGTTATGGGACGACCTTCTCAAAAAATATAAACAAGCATCTTCGCGTGGAAATTTTACCCTTTAGTTATCTAAGACCTTAGCAGGTGCCTTCCGGCGGCGGAGAAGAATCACTCCAAGAATAAGCAAACCACCAATTACTATCGGCAAGATAATTTTCAGGCCTGTTGCGGCAAGTACACGTGGGCCCTCAGAATCACCAAGCACTGCAGGTGTCGGAGTAGGGGATGGAGCAGGTTCCTGAGTTGGGGATACCTGCGGAGTAGGCTCTGCAGTAGGGTGCACACTTTGGGCCAATACTCCCGAACATGCAAGACTATTGTTTGCTGTGTGTATCTCCCCTTCTGTAGAAACGCGTATTGTATGCGACAGTACACTAGATGCAATACATCCATCTGCACTTACCGTGACGGGTAAATCAGGCAAAAATGCGCCTGCTGGTACAGTTCCCTTGAATTCACAGGTAACAAGTTGGTTTGCATCCGCTGTACAACTCCATTGGCCATTCTCTGAACTAACGAATGACAAGCACTTTGGCAACTGATCAGTAATTGTAATTGTTTCGGTTATTGGTGCGTTACCTTGGTTGGCACTGGTAATGATGTATTCTTTGGATTCTCCATTACGTACCTCAGGCATATTGCAGCTGTTAAATACGATATCAGGCGCAGGTGGAGTATATGAATACGTTATCGTCATAGCCGCCGCTGCATAGGTATCAACTTCACACGCAGCATTCCCAGACCCACTACAATTCCATAACGCTTCCGCCAGGAGAGGAAAGTCATATGAACCTGTACCCATAAACATTGCCAAATCGCTTTCGGCGGTGAATGTGTGTGTTTTGGTTGCCTCGCCTGTTTGTACGTCAAACGTCTTTCCCGACGTGCCAGCGTAATCTAACGTACCGTCAAATGCTGAAGCAGGAAAAGTTTCATCTGATGTAGGGATAGAAACTGACAATAAACCAGTACCATCATTTCTTTGCACATCGAGTTTCACCGTCACGTCAGTCGTCATGGTGTGCGGGGAAACATCTTTATTTTCTACTTTCTGTTGGGTATCTGTATCTGCACTTACAGATAGATCAGCTTTTGTAAGTACGCCAAGTGAGGTATCAAACTGAGGGAGAACGCAGTGTTTGGTCGTATCCGACCCAGTCGAGCTATCTACCCTCCAATCCAGTCGAGAACGGGCAACAACGCAGGTATGTGTTTGAGTAGCAGCCTGAGCTGTGTGGAAAGAACTAGCAACAATTACAAATGTTATGGTGTACAGGCAGTAAGTAAATAATCTCCGCACGTATTCAGCATAAGCTGTAGTACTTGCGTATGTCAACCTCAAATTCTTCTAATACAACGTGTCTAGAAAGTTTCGGTCGTAATTTCCCTGCACCCAGAGAATGGTAACAACCCCTACAATAACAAGCAGTATTAATATGATGGTTCGTTTTGTCTCAGACATCTCAATAATTTAGCTGACAAGCTTTGCTCTTACTACTAGGCGCTTCTGGGCAGTCCATAGTGGCGTACAGGTATACAAAGTTACTATTGGCTCATGAGATTGATATTCAATGTAGACAGCATCAGGCTCCACAACTTCGGTTACAAAAACCTCATACGTATATTTCTTCTTCTCCCAATATATGACGAATTGCTCACCCACCGCCACTTTATCAAGATGATAAAACGTATTTGGACCACTCGTATATTGGAATCTATGTGCCACAAAAACGCTATTGCCGCCCTCATTAGGAGTACTTGTATGAGGCCGATGCCATATTCCTTGGTGCAATAAATTTGGAGAATCACCTACTAGTATTGGTGCGTCCACTAAAATCCCCGGAATAATTAGTCGATTATCAGCTGGAGCATCTTCATCAACAGGCTGACCCGGTACATCGATTATCCCCTTCAACGCATCATCGGCATGTATGAGTTCTTTTTGGTAAACAAACTGTAATTCTGGATAAAACGGCTTCACGACCAGATATACACCTAAAATTGCCACAAAGATTGAAAGCACATCATTTATGCGAGCGTGTATAACGGAACTCATAGCTGTATTGTATCGACTTACACAAATTCCTTTTTAATTCTTACATCGTGCGAGTCGATCCGCTAGAATAGAAGTACCATATGCAAGAATCTGCCCAATACCAGCTCACGACACCGTGGGAATTATCGAAAATTCACTGGAAATCCGAAGCACTTTCAAACCTGTTTTTTGGCCTTCCACTCGCACTCCTCATGATTATTTCATGGCAAGTAGGTACCGCGGTATTCGTCAAAATTATACTTTTGTATTTGGGCACCTACGCATTCATATACGTACCCTTTTTTGGCATCTTCCCTCATGTAACATATAAACCTGCGTGGGCGATTAGTAAAAGGATCATGACCAATGAAGCCACCACTGATGAAGATATCGTGAAGCTTCTCGCGTTCATGATTAATTACCCAGTTTATACCGGTATTAAAATATTTTTCGTTGTAACATCTGCCTTTCTGTTTGCAGCGTTACTTCTCTGGATGCGCATCATTCCCGAGTTAGGAGAAATCACCACATTAGCGGGATCTGCCGCAGTAGTTCTAGGTGTGATCGTTTCGATCACCGAATCACTCTTGAATATAATCTTCATGGAACAACGACTCAGCAAAGATACTGAGTATCTGATGAGCAAATACCCCAACCTGGATAAGCAGCAAATCCCAATACGTTCAATCCCACTCGGACGAAAAGTCCTGTTTTTTGCACTCATTACTGCACTCGCTGGTCAAGCTACTATCTTTCTCTTTTTCTTAACAATTACCTATCTCTACAACTACAGCAGATTCATGGAATATTCAGTATACACCCTAATCCTCATCGGACTTAATGCCGTGTATCTTATTGTGCTTGCACCTGCTGCTTCTCGTACCCTCACCGACCCTTTAAAGAAAACAATTGAATGGAGTAAACATGTTAGGCAGGGGGATACAAATAGCAAGTTGCACATGATAACTAACGACGAAATATCTGACGTGGCACGTTATTCAAACGAGATGGTCACTCAGCTATCAGAGGTCCAGCAAAAGTTACAAGCGTCAATGAATGAATTAAGCAAAGAGCAAGTCTTGCTAAAAACAGAACGCAATAAGCTCGATGCCGTTATAGCCGGAGTTATCGATGGAGTCGTCGCGCTTGATGAGCAAAAAAACATCATTGTCTTCAATGAAGCAATGGAACGTATCACGGGATGGAAAGAGTCAGAAGTTCTCAACAAGCCTATCGATGCTATCATCCAGCTTACAGATAAGGATGGCAACCACTATTTTTCTGACGATTATTGCCGACCTGTTCCAACGCCTTTACAAGAAACTCCAAACACCGTCGAGAAGAATCTTCTCAATTTAACCACCAAGGGACAGAACATACGGATTGTAAACCTCACTGCCACAATCATCCACGAGAGCAGTCAACCCACTGCTACATATATCGTTGCACTCCATGATGCAACAAAAGAACATCAGATCGAAACCATGAAACTTGATATCGTATCAATGGCAGCACATGAGCTTCGCACGCCTTTGACTGCAATCAATGGGTACATGTCTGTGATACTGAGTGAATTCAGTGACCGATTTGGTGAAGAAGAAAACACCTTCTTACAACGCGTACAAATATCCGCACAGCAACTTGCATCCCTTGTTGATAACTTACTCAATGTTACACGACTTGAAAGAAGTACCTTAGAACTGCATCCAGAAAATGTAAACTGGATAAAACTCTTAAGAGACATCGTGGACGAGTTTCGTTTCCAGGCAAAAGAGAAAAAAATAACTGTACACTTACAGGAACCAATGCAGGAATTCCCAACAATTTTTGTAGATAAGTTGAGGATGTCTGAGGTGCTGATGAACCTTATCTCAAACGCCATAAAATATACAGAAGTGGGAGGAAATGTATACGTCTCTACCGAATTGACTGAGACAGCCATTATCACCCATGTACAAGACACCGGCGTAGGGATTCCCCAGAAGTCACTTCCGCAACTGTTCTCAAAGTTCTATCGGGTAGATAATAGGCTTTCTACACAAAACAAAGGGACAGGGCTAGGCTTATATATCACTCGGGCAATTGTTGAATTACACCATGGTACAATCTGGGTTCAATCGGAGGTAGATAAGGGATCGACATTTAGCTTTAGTATTCCTCTTACTCCACCCCAGCAAGTAAGTAATGCAAACGTACAACAGTGATCGCACCAAAATCATAGCAACTGTAGGACCTTCGTGTGAATCAAGAGAAGTAATGCACCAGCTTGTGTTAGGAGGTGTAGATGTATTTCGCTTCAACCTCAAGCATAATACCCTCGAATGGCATGAAGAAAAAATTCAACAAGTTCGTGAAATCGAAGAGGAGCTCTGTACCTCTTTAGGAGTCCTCATAGACTTACAGGGTCCAGAGTTACGGATCAAAACGAGCAATTCTGTAAATATACTTGCCAAATCAGGAGATGTCATCAAGTTTGTTGCTGATACTCTCGAAACAATAAACATAGAAGGTCCATATGTCATTATCCCCGAAGTAGCTGCCGTTACACTTGATATCGGTGACTCTTTTGTACTCGATGACGGATATGCACACTTTATTGTCTCTCATATAGGAGAAGGAAGTATCTATGCAGTCGCACAAAATGCGTATACCATCATGCCAAACAAAAGCCTTAATATCAGCCAGAAAGACCTTCCTATTCCGTCCCTTACCAACAAAGACATAGAGAAACTCGAGCTAGCAAAAAGAATAGCCATCGACTTTGTGGCACTTTCATTTGTACGTTCCAAAGAAGACATTGCTACTTTACGAAATGCAATGGAAGAACGCGGAATCCAGGCTAATATTGTTGCAAAAGTTGAAAGTCAACGAGGCGTTGATAACATCGACGAAATTATTGATTATGCTGACGCCATCATGATAGCACGAGGAGATTTAGGAATTGAGACACCCATTGAATCTGTTACGTATTTTCAAAAAGAGACCATTAAAAAGTGCCGAGAGAAATCGAAACCGGTGATAGTGGCAACCCAGATGCTTCAATCGATGATTACTAATCCGCTTCCTACCAGAGCCGAAGCAGCAGATATTTCTAATGCGGTATTTGATCGCACCGATTGTGTAATGCTTTCAGGCGAAACCGCGTCAGGTGACTATCCCACCGAAGCAGCAAAAGTCATGACCAAAATTATTAGATACAATGAAGAAAAGCTCCCCTTCGCCCGGTTCGAACATATGCGGCTTAATACTGCACGCCGTATCGCTCAAGCAGCAGTGTCTTTAACAAATAGTGAAGAGATACATAAAATCGTTGCATTAACCGAGACCGGCTACACCGGTAATGTTATTGCTTCCCTCAGGCCAAAGGTACCGATTATCACCGTCTCGAATAAGAAGGAAACATTACGAAAGCTTTCTATGACTTATGGTGTACTTCCTGTTCTGCTCAACACGCCACTCACTGATGAGGAGAGCGGCTATACTGCAGCCTTTAACGAGCTCAAAGAGCGACAGCTGATATTTCCAGGAGAAACAATCTTAGTGGTACATGGACAAAACTTAGGGGTACCAGGGAACACCAACACATTAGTGATTGTAACGGTTTAAGTTTACGCAAAGATCTTATCGATCTCGTCTACAAGTTGTCCGGGGTTATAGTCTGCTTTTACGAAATACCCATCCGCGCCACTGTTTTTTGCCTGATCCTCGAGGATATCATCGCTTAGTGCCGAGAGAACATATACGAGCAGGTCCTTTTTTTCTTCAGATGATTTGAGCTCTTTGAGTACTGACATTCCATGCTTTCCAGGAAGCATCATGTCTAATAATACAAGATCGTAATGATTTTCATGTATTTTTGCGAGTCCTTGATCTCCATCCGGCGCAACCTCAACAGCGTATCCTGCTTCTTCGAGCGCAGACTGATAAAGAAACGCAATATCTGTATCGTCTTCTACTATGAGAATTCTTTTGTCCATCATCTAAAGATTACCAAGGTCTATATAAAAAGTAAACCGAATTGTTCTTGATACAATGGGAGTACATGAGTACCAAACAAGCACAACTCGACAAACTATACGATCAGCTTTTGGCTGATACCAACGCACCACTATATTCATACCGTACAACACATAATTACAAACCAGTCCTAGGCGAAGGAAGCCCTAACGCAACTATCGTGTTCGTTGGCGAAGCACCTGGTGAAAATGAAGCAATAACGGGAAAGCCATTCTGTGGTGCTGCCGGCAAAGTGCTCGATGAGTTGTTTGACCACATTGGCTTGAGGCGCGAGGATGTTTATATTTCCAATATCGTCAAAGACCGTCCTCCCGGAAACCGAGATCCATTACCTGAAGAAATAACATATTATAGCCAAATCCTCATACAACAACTGGCAATAATTAAACCAGCCGTTGTAGTAACCTTAGGAAGATATTCCATGAAATTCATTCTTGACGTGTGCAAAGTCCCAGACAGTGACAAATCCATTTCTGCAATACACGGAAAAGTTTTTAATGCAAAAACATCCTATGGACAGGTTCAAATAATACCCCTCTACCATCCAGCCGCTGCCCTCTATAACCCGAGCCTCAAACAAACCATGAGCAAAGACATTGAAATAATTAAAAGTCTGTTAATATAATTTATATGCACGTGACAAGCATTGCTTTCATAGGTTCGAGTAGCGTCTACGGCGAAGCAGATCGAAAAGAAGGAGGATATGTCAACCGCATTCATAAATGGTTTATTAAGAAACAGATACCAGTAACACTGTACAATCTCGGTATTCCAGGTGAATCAACTGACGACATGCTTCATCGGGCACCTATCGAATTAGGTCATCGCAAACCGCACCTCATCGTCTTGCATATTGGTACTAACGACACAGGTCACGCATCGCAAAACAGCCCGCACGATATATCCCTTGCTGAATTCGAGAAAAACGCCTATACATTGATTACTATAGCAAAAGAAATTGCTGAAGATGTGCTCGTACTTACGCCGTCTCCAGTAGATGATAAAAAAAACCCACACCTTTTTGGATTCTATTATTACAACAAAGACGTCAAAGAATATGCAAAACGCTTAGTAGAAATTTGTAACGAAGAAAAGGTTGCCTGTATTAACCTTTATCAGAGATTTTCACGCATCGTTATTAAGCGATTTCTCCATACTGATGGGCTACATCTAAACGCCAACGGCCACGAAAAGATCAAGCAGTGGATCATTTCATATATTACTGACACTTACTCGGCTAATACTGAGAACCGCTAAATTCTGACGTATGCCCTGTTCTACCCGATTTTTTGAAGTTTTACGTACGTACTCAATATCATCATGTGGGGGGAGCAGAGGTTCGTTAACCCTCACTGTGTAACTCAACACATTCATATTGAATGTCATCGAAACTGGGATGACTGGAAACGCGAAGTCATGCGCAACGACTGCAAATCCGCTTTTAAATTCCTCAAGACGATAATAGTTTTCGGGCGGATAGTCGGGAGAATCTTGTCCTTCTGGAAAAATAATCAAACCCCTTCGTTCGGCTCGATACTCTTTAATCTGATCTTTTAAATATTTTAGCCGATTCCCGCCCATTTGTGGGATAAGAATGCTTCCCCATCCAGCATTGAATTTGCCAAGTATCGTTGGGTCCTCAGACGACACTACTGCAGGTGTATATCCAAACTCAATTGCTAAACATACCAAGGGATAATGTCGCAAAATTAACGGCTGAATTTGCTGCCAGTCAAGCGTTTCTCTCTCCAGGCCAAGCTCACTCAAAAAGTCTTCATCGGTTATCGGAAAAAAACTAGGTGTAGTGATATGGTTCGCAGCAATAATAATATTCGGATATCGTACGCGTATAGAATGCAGGTGCTGTAACCCAAAGTAGGTGACCGGAATATTCTGTGCAAATTTGCGCGAAGTCTGCATATACAGCTCACGCAGCCCATGCACGTCTCCTTTATTTACAAGCCGGTAACTCTCGCGGTAAAAATCTTTAAGCTGGTCGATAATATTATCCTTTTCCATGAATACATATGTCTAAATTTTCAATATTTAACTATTCACCATAAACTCAACCACATCACCTTCGTGCATAATATACTCTTTACCTTCCAGTCTGATTTTTCCTGCTTCTTTTGCGCCATGCCAACCGGCGCACGATACGAAATCTTCATAGGTGACAACTTTTGCCTTTACAAAACCCTTCTCAAAATCGGTGTGAATTGTTCCTGCTGCCTGGGGCGCCTTAGTGCTAACCGGTATCGGCCAAGCACGTGCCTCTAGCGTACCAGCAGTTAAAAATGTCATTAACCCTAATGTCGTGTATGTTATCTTGATCAGACTATTCAGGCCCGGTTCAGTAACACCATATGCATGCAATAATTCACGACGTTCCAACAATGACATACCGGCCATTTCCGCCTCAAGTTTTGCACATAACGTGATAACTGCATAGCCTTCGATCTCTCGGTCTTGCACCGTAATACTCTCTTCATCGGCATTTAAAACAACAATCGCTGGTTTACGTGTCAACAAACCAAATGACCTGATCTCTTTATCTTCGTCTTCTGACAAAAATACATCTCGTGCGTTTCCTCCATTTTCCAAAACTGTCCGTAGTTTACTCACTGCTGCCCACCGAAAACCCTCTTCCTTCGTAAATGCACCTCGAGGTTCTTTTTGCCGTTCGAGTACTTGTAGATCAGCTAATTGTAATTCTGTTTCTAATACTCGAAGATCATTCAGAGGACTCTTACTTCCAGCACGAGCAATGTTTTCATCACGAAAATTACGCAGTACAAAGATAAGCACATCAACCTCACGAATATGTGACAGGAATTTGTTCCCCAGCCCTTCACCCTTATGTGCACCCTCTACAAGTCCTGCAATATCGACAAACTCAATAGCAGCTGGAACAATTTTTTCGGTATGTACAGTTTTTGCCAATACCTCCAACCGCTCGTCGGGCACCTCCACTACACCCACATTTGGGTCAATGGTGCAAAACGGGTAATTTGCCGCTTCGGCAACCTGCCGCGAAAGAAGTGCGTTAAACAAAGTTGATTTTCCGACGTTTGGCAGGCCAACAAGCCCTGCTTGTAATGACATGCGGGAAGTATATAAGATTATCTAACGAGTATAAATGGGTAGTAGTTATAAAACTTAGTCCCAGATGATTAGGCCAAACCTTCAAGCCGCTCCCATAACGTATTGTCAATATCTATGCATCCATCCTTCTCAAACGCACGCTTCGTTCTCAATGCACTCTCACCAGGAACGAGAATCTCATCTACATCTTTTAGCTTTCTAGAAGATCTTATGTTATTAACAAGTTCACTATTGGCCGACCTAAACAACTCTACCGTTGTACCAAAATTCGAATTCAAAACGAGTATTACCCCACCTCTTGTTAACTTTTTATAATCGCTGTTCATCTGTGCAGGTCCCATTAATCTGCCGAGAAATGATCCCGTCAGAATTTCAACCAAAAGCCCAAAGGCGAATCCTTTATACCCACCCGCCGGTAGTACTGAATACGCGTCTTCCGGGTTAGCTGCAAACGCTCCCTGGTTATCTAAAAACATGTCTTCCGGAAGTTTCCTCTTCTCATTTTCTGCCATTTTCACCTCGCCCCATGCCTTAATTGACGTTGCCATGTCAGCCACGATTGGATCAGCATCCGTCGGAATTCCTATACCTATTGGATTGGTACCAATGACCGGATCATATCCTCCAGGTGGCGCCATCATTGGTTTCCCTCCGTTATTCATCACTATACCTATGTATCCTCTATCCGCTACATATTGCGCAATGCCTCCTGGCCGCAGCCAGGTCATCTGGTCTTTAATCAATGCAACACCCACACCTTCACGTTCTGACATGTCAATGGCCATATCAGCAGCCTTTCTCCCGACGTATGCGCCATGTGATTCTTTTGCATCTATTAAGACACAAGAGTGGGATTGTTTTATGATCTCATACGGCTGCCGTTTCCCATCTAGTTTCTCAATAAGACCAGGGAACGCCATCAATCCGTGGCTCGGTTTCCCTAGAAGCTCTCCTTCTAAGTAATCATCCGCCACAATCTCTGCCTCCTCTCGTGAAAATTTTTTGTTTAGTAGTGCGTTAATGAGTAGCTCTCCTACTGTTCTAATTTCAATTTTCATAGTAACTGCTTAGACAGTTTTCAAAGAAATACCTCCGTCAATGACAACAATTTCCCCAGTCATTGCATCGTTCTTGATGATTGCCACTGCCATGTCAGCGATTTCTTCTGGCTTGATCATTCGTCCAATTAGTTGTTCTTTACCGGCATCTTGGAATTCTTCCTCTGTTTTGTTTCCCCACAATGGTGTTCGCACATACCCAGGAGCAATTGCATTTACTAATATATTCGGGGCTAAATTTTTGGCCAGAATCTGCGTGTAATGATTGAGTGCCGCTTTCGCTGCACCATACGGTGCGATCCCCTTATAACAAGCTTTCGCCTCTCCATAGATAGAAGTGATATTTACTATTTTCCCCCCGTTTCTCATCATCTCGACTGCGAGCCCCGTGGTTAAAACTATCGAAAACAAATCCACTTCAAAAATTTCTCTCCAGTCTTGTGGGTCAAACAACCCTCTCGGCCTATTGATACCGGCATTGTTAACCAAAACGTCGAGACTCCCATAACTTGAGTTTATAAAAGAAAACAACTCGGTAACCTCCTCCTCATTGTGCATCTCAACCTTAAATTTTGCAGCTGTATCACCAAGTTGCTTTAACGTTTCGTCCGCTCCCTTTTCGTTTGTATTATAAGTAAAGATTACTGTACATTCCTCTTGTGCCAAGGCAATAGCAATAGCCTGCCCTATGCCACTCGATCCACCAGTAACCAATGCAACTTTGTTTTTCAGGTCCATAATCTATCTAATTCTTTTACCATTCATGAATGGTGTACCTTATGACTTTCTCGATTAAATAACACTTTTTATAAATGCAAAATTGTGTTTTAGTTTTTCTATCGACTCTTTATCTAATTCGTCTAATTCATTTAATAAACTAGCTAAATTTATATCTTCATAGACTGGTTTTCTAATTTCCTCGCTCATACCTTTAAGTAACTCCAGCGCATTAGTTAAAAACTTAATTGCAAATTCTCTATTACCAAGTTTTAAATAGCAAAGTGCGAGAAGACCAAAGATCTGCGCGACACGTCGGCTTTGTTGTTCTTGCTCGCCCTCATAAAGTAAAATGCCAAACGCTGCCCACAATTTGTTTAATGCATCATCAAAGCGTTCTAATACTGCATCTAATCCAGCATAATTTAACAGGGCAGTCATTTCCATAAACCAGTTACCTTTGCTTCGGATTAATGACAACCCCTGCCTCATATCTTCTTCAGCCTCCTCATACATCTTTAGGTACACATATGTAAGCCCTCTTTTTACTATGGTTATACCTAATGCAACGGTGTCGTCTGTTTTTTCTAAGATGTGAACGCTTTTTTCAAACCAGGGAAACGCTTCACTATATTGATGATCATACGTGTATGTTATTGCAATATCTCTATAGGTATTTCCTAAACCCTGATCATCATGGATATCTTCAAATAGCTTGACAGCAACTTGTAACGCCTCAATTGCACGTGGGAGATTGTTCTCCATTTTATGACATACACCTATCATTTGCCACATTTCGGCAACTTTATTCTTGTCTCCAACCTGATCAAATAGTTGTATTGTCTCCTGATATTTCTCAATTGCTTCTTTGGTTTTACCTTGATTCCGTAAGTCATCAGCATTTTGCTTTAGAGTAAACGCTTGGGTACTAAGAGGATTATCCATGATCTCAATTATCGCACACTACTCAAAAGTATCGCATGCTACCAAATCTCCTGATTCATATCCTCGGTTAAACCACTCTTTACGCTGTGTAGATGAGCCGTGTGTCCACGTTTCCGGGTTCACATATCCAGACACTTTTTCTTGAATTCGGTCATCCCCAACTGCCTCAGCCGCATCGATTGCTTCTTCTATTTCACCGGGCATAAATACCTCCATATCCTTCAAAGAATTTGCCCATAATCCTGCGTAGCAATCAGCTTGAAGCTCAAGTTTAATAGACTCCTCGTTTGCTTCCGATGAGCGTGCTTGCTGCACCCGCTGTAAGGTTCCCAATTGATTTTGCACATGATGGCCGACTTCATGGGCAATAACATACGCTTCAGCCACATCACCACCGAGCGCACCAAAACGATTTTGTAATTCATCAAAAAATGTTTCATCCAAATAAATGGTTTGATCTAATGGGCAATAATGCGGGCCTACCTGCGAAGAAGCAACACCACACGCCGATTGCGTTGCAGTCCGAAATAAGACTAATTTTGGCGGCACATACACCTCACCACTCTCGGCAAATAGCTCCTGCCACATTTCATCATTAGAGCCAAGAACCGTCGCTGCAAACTCCTCATAGCTATCAAGGCCTTCAAATTCTTCTCGAGATAAATAGTTTTGTGTGGTGATACCGGAATTCTCTAGTTGCGTAAGTATCTCCCCAATATCAACTTGTCCACCGGTTAGGTACGTCAGAGCTAAGTAAAGGACTACTCCTCCGATGCCAAGTCCTCCCATCACCGGTGCCATACCGCGCCGGTCTTCCACATTACCACGGCTTGTGATTTTGTCCCATACTGCCATGGTTTGATTATATGAGGCATAGATTAAAAACAGGTAAGAGTTTTTCGATAGAGCTGGACCTTATTTTAGAGTTTGTTGACAACAATCCTAAACCTGGTGGAACTATGAATTCTCCAAGGTTGTAATTATTTCTTTGGGAGGTTTAGTGTATCCGTCCTCTGCAGTAAAGTGTCCGGCATTTTCTTGGATGATTACTTCAGCATTACAGTATTTTTTGAACAGCTCTGCATCTGAAGGCGGCACATATGGATCATTTGTCGAAAACACCGCGACAAACCTATCACATACAGCTCTCACTTTCTCAAAATCAATCGGCGTTGTCAGCCATGGCTCAGCAACGTTCTCGACTTCTTCATTTTCGAGATTTTCTAGATGCAACCAACCCGCAACAAAAAAGCAGCCTCCCACTTTTGCACCAATTGGGAGTGTTTCAAAATAACGAAGTATAGTCTGACATCCAATTGAGTGGCCGACAAACACTGCATCTTCCAAATCATCTTCATCAACCACACTACGCAAATGGTCAACCCACGCTTCTATTACCGGTACATCAGTTTTCGGCATTGTAGGTACGACTGAATTATAGCCTCGCATTAGCAATTCCTCCGAGAGAGACATATACCAATCATCCTCAGATGACGCCCCCCCAACGATGAATAATGTAGGCCTTTTTCATAGCTTATCGGAATTTTAACATAGGGTATATAATGACTCCTGTGCCAAACGTGATTGAAGTACAAAACCTGACAAAAAAGTATGCTAAAAGTGATTCAAACGCGGTGGACGACGTGTCTTTTACTGTAGAAGAAGGCGAATTTTTCTCATTACTTGGGCCAAATGGCGCAGGGAAGACTACTACTATTTCTATTTTAACCACTACTCTATCCAAAACCTCAGGTAATGTCTTGATAAATGGGATGGATGTTGAAAAAGATGCTCAAAGAGTTCGTAAAGACATCGGGATTATTTTCCAAAAACCAAGCTTAGACGAAAACCTAACTGCAGAAGAGAATGTGCGTTTTCATACTATCTTGTATGGACTGTATCCTTCTCGCCCGACTTATTCCCTGATGCCCAGTGACTATAAAAATAAAATCCATGAGCTTACCGAAGTGCTTGGTATAGAAAAAGAGATGTTCAATCCTATTAAGACATTTTCGGGAGGCATGAAACGTAAGCTCGAAATAGTAAGAGGACTCATGCATGAACCAAAGGTCCTGTTTCTTGATGAGCCAACTACTGGCCTCGACCCGGCAAGTCGTAAAACTCTGTGGCAATATTTGCAAAAAATCAGGAAAGAAAAAGGCATCACCATCTTCTTGACGACACACTATTTGGAAGAAGCCGAAGGATCCGACAAAGTGTGTATCATCCACCACGGTGAAGTGGTTTCAATGGGAACACCAAAAGAAATTAAAGACCAGCTAATTCAGAATTACCTATTTGTTGATGCACAGAATCGTGAAGAACTCAGGAAAGAGCTTGGGGAGATGCACTATTCTTTTGTTGAGGACAATGGGTTTAAAATCAATCTCGACAATAAAAGTGTACAGGATATTATCACCTCAATACACACGCGCTTGATTGATATAAAAACACACACACCAACGCTCGAAGAAGCATACCTTTCTATTGTCGAAGACGCAGGTGAGGAGAAAAAATGAATTTAACACATGAACTCAACGCTATAACAATTATCGCACTGCGTGACATGCTTAAATTTTTAAGGGATCGTTCACGTATTATCGCAACATTTATATTCCCCGTGCTTTTCATAGGGGCACTCGGAGGAAGCTTGGACGCCAACCTAAATGTGGGCTATGACTTTATGACATTTGTATTTACTGGTGTCATCGGACAGACACTCTTCCAATCAGCAGCCTCTGGTGTTATTTCCTTGATAGAAGACAGAAAAAATGATTTTAGCGCTGAACTTTTTGTGTCTCCGATCTCACGTTACTCAATTGTAATCGGTAAAATACTCGGTGAGTCGATAGTTGCCCTGCTCCAAGCAATTGGAATTATTGTGTTTGGACTCATTATTGGTGTACCCATATCTCTTGTATTTATTTTTAAAATGCTACCTGTCGGATTGTTTATTTGCTTTCTCGGGGGTGCGTTTGGTGTATTGGTATTATCTAACTTAACGACGGAACGTGCCGCAAATCAAATTTTCCCTTTCGTCATGTTTCCTCAGTTTTTCCTCGCAGGTGTCTTTAATCCTATTCAAAAATTGCCGTTTATCCTAGATATTCTTTCAAAGATTTCGCCTATGCGGTACGCAGTGGATATGATTAGGGGAGTTTATTATACAGGCTCTGCAGAGGCGCAATATACAGTAATCAACCCCCCAGCATATAATGCACTGATTATCATCGTCATGATCTTTGTGTTCCTGATGGTAGGTACGTATTTATTTGTTAAGAATGAACGGAATAAATAGATGCGCCTTCAAGTCTTTTAACTTGTTACCTATACTTTAATCAACCCATGGAAAAAAGACGCACCTCCTATCCTGTTATATTCGCCGCAATGAGCAAACGTAACTTCTTCATGCGGGAGCACATCATCAAATACATTCTTGAAGAAGGATGCACTCCTACCAGCGCGTTTATGATGTATTCCTATTTTCTACTGGATACAGTGGAACGTAAACGTCTCATTGAGGCAAACAATGACCTGATACGAATATCTGATGAAGTGTGGGTTTTTGGTGAAATCTCAGATGGGGTATGTGAGGAAATTATACTCGCGAAAAATCTTGATATACCAATCTCATATTTTGCTCTTTCCAATCAACTTAATAATGGGATTGTTAAGATATCAGACACTGAAAGAAGGTTTGAATCAGACTGCAAGGAACAACTTAGATTACAAATTGAGACTTTGTAGGTACTTTCTAAAATCTTTCGCATACTCTTCTCTATCCAACGCAAACTCTACCGTTGCCTTGAGATACCTAAGCGGATCACCCGTCGTAAGCCATTCGCCTTCAATCGGTTGAGCAATAACCGTCTTCCCTTGTTGAGCTAGCGAGTTCAATAAGTCGATAACCCATAATTCACCATCTTTACCGGTAGTTACCTTAGTAGCTTCGTCCAACACATCTCTAGTAAACACAAATCTACCAAACTGAGCTTTATTTGAAGGAGCTTCACCTACTGGCAATTTTTCAAGACCTAACTCAATTGCATTAGGAATATCTGAGTTCTCCTTGTACTTTACCGTACCATATCGTGGTACATCCTCATCTGACACCTCTTGTACTGCAAGAATCGCAGAAGGATTGTACTTTTCATAAATAGTAATGAGTTGCTTCGTTACTGGTGTTTCTGCCAATGTCATGTCATCGCCGAACATATATACGAAGGCCTCATCGTCATCGATCAGGTCTTTTGCTACGAGAAGAGGAGTTGCATTTCCATACGGTAAGTGTTTTTTTTGTCGAACATATACGAAGTTTGCCATTTGGGGAATTGACTGAATCATCTCTAGACGATCTTGCTTCCCAGATTCTGCAAGAGAGTGTTCAAGCTCCAAATTATTATCAAAGTAATCCTCCATAATATGCTGTCCAGCACGAGTGACTAAAATAATGTCGGTAATTCCAGACGCCACACACTCTTCAACAAGGTAATGAATGATCGGCTTATCAATTATTGGAAGCATTTCTTTTGGCTGGTTTTTGGTTGCAGGAAGAAATCGGGTTCCATACCCTGCGGCCGCAATAACTGCCTTTGTAACTGGGCGAGAATTATTCATAACCATACGTGAGGTTTATTATACTACGTGACAGACTCATGAAACCTAAATCTACGATTCCGCCTTTTTTGCCTTAGATTTATGGAAGATGCTGAGCTCTCCATTAGTTTCCAAAAACACCTTATCAACCATCCTTAAGGTCGTATAGCCTTTTTCTCTCATTAACGTCCTAAACTCTCTCAAGGTAATGTCTGCATCTTTAATAGCATCGGGCAGAACTTTCCCGTTATCTACGAGGAGCACTGGATCCCCTTCTACAATTTCTTCAATCTGGTTGCTATGCATCATTAAGGACGTAAGAACCCTGATTAGGAAAACCACCACAAAAATTGCTGTCATTGCAATAATGATTGAAATCGTCCTCTCCGGGTAAACCATGGTGTCACCTACTGCTGACCCAAGCGCTACGACTAGGAGAATGTCAAACCACGTGAAATGCGAAACTTGTTTTTTGCCAATTATACGGAGCAAGAGAAATGTATAGAAAATAATAACTACGGTTCGGATAATAGTGACTGATAGTTCAGTCAACGTTGGAATTTCAAGTCCAGATGCCATATACATAGCATACACAACAATAGGGCTTTTACGCAAACACTAGCCTAATACCCGCACTTTGATATACTGTACATATGCCAGGGTCATTTAATTCCAAAAAAGCTGAGGCTGGCGACATGTATACCTTTATCCGACAATTGGCAAAGAAAGTATTCTCTGTATCACTCGCCTTGTACTTTATAACGTTGTTTTTGTCACAGTTTGAGATCGCCTCAGTAACAACATTTATAAACAAGAACCTTTTACTTGGCCTTATTTTAACTGGCTTTGTATTCACCATTTCTTTTACGACCAGAGAAGACGGGAAAGGCCGCATATCGAGATCGGACTGGGCGCTGATTGGACTGTTAGCATGCATCGGCGTAGGACTTAACGTTCTGCTCATCAACGAAAACGGGACATTCGGAATACTGGCTTCTTTTATACTCCTCCTATTTGCAAGTGGTCTGGGACTATATCTCTGGTCAGGCAAAGATGATGAGGTGAAGTTTATACTTTTCGGTAGAGACAGAAGATACAAGGCAAAAACCTATGTGCAGTCCTCTTGGAAACAATGGCTGGTAAGCCTTCTTATAATCATTCTGATCCTCATCATAAACTCAATTTTTAACAATAACGCCAGTACTACACCCCCCGCAGTCAAAACAACAACGCCGACTCCTCTAGCCTCACCAACACAAACAGTACAACCAACACTCACACTGGCACCTTCTGCAACACCAACCCCTCAGGCAACCCCTACGCCTACACCAGTACCGCTTTCATCCTTACCAAGTGAATATAACGTGTACATTCTAAATGGAAGTGGTGTACCAGGAGCGGCTAGCGATATGCGAGCGCTTCTTGAGCAACATTCGATCGCAGTGAGGTACACAGGAGATGCAAATAATTACAATTACACAGAGACTGTTATTAAATATAACCAAGCATTTGAGTCCGTAGCAGATGCAACATACCAAATATTATCTGCACAGTACCAACCTCTTACCAAGGTACTCTTCACCCCTGGCGAACTGTATAGCCAATACGACGTTGTAATCATTCACGGACAATAAGCACTCAGAGCTACTGGAAATTGAGTTACTTCTTCTTGTTCTTGCCTCTCCTGCGACTATGCCACACTACCAACATCGGAGCAGCCGTAAACGTGGAAGAGTAGGTACCAGATATTGTACCTATGAGGAGAGCGAGGACAAACCACCTGACCGTTTCACCACCCATAAGGAGCAATGCGAGAAGCATAAATACGATAGTTAGCGAATTATTGAGAGACCGGACTAAGGTTTCTCCTACAGCCCTATTCACCAAAGTAATATAGTCATCTTTTGGATATTTGCGCACTGACTCACGGATACGATCATACACAACAATCGTATCGTGTACCGAGAAAGAAAGAATGGTTAAAAGTGCAGTCACAAAAAGTGAATCAACCTCGACGTCAAAAAAATGCCCCAGCAAGCTAAATATACCAAGAATCACAATCGTGTCGTGAAACATAGCAACGATTGCACTTACGCCATATACTCTATCCTTAAATCGCCATGCTATGTAGAAAAGAATTGCCACTGATGCCACAAAAATAGCAAAAAGCGTCTTAGTTAATAACTCCCTTCCCAATGTTGGCCCCACCGTTTCGAACTGCACCTCTTCTACGGCAATTTGCTGCTCAGTTATTTTTGTCTGCAC
Source organism: uncultured Candidatus Saccharibacteria bacterium (assembly GCA_964392315.1). Lineage (GTDB taxonomy): Bacteria > Patescibacteriota > 4484-211 > 4484-211 > JAGQKX01 > CAYMOT01. The sequence goes on along the minus strand of CAYMOT010000001.1, from coordinate 356,595 downwards.
TTCGGTCCGTTGTTCGGCTGAAATATGGGGCAATTTGAAGGCTATCATCCGATTTTCTGATCCTACCGAACGAGTAGCTACCTCAATACCGGAATCTGTAAAGACCTCTCCGAGTTCATTAGCGCTTTCGGAGATATCTTTGCTATCATCAGTCACCTGGAATTCCCACACACTACCTCCCGCAAAATCGATAGATGGATTGAGTCCCCACACTCCCAAAGAAAAGATACCAGGAATTAATACAAGGAGCGATATGACAAAGTATAATTTTTTGTAGCGCATAAAATCGATCATAGGTTCTTGATAAGCAAATAGGTACAAATATGCAAATTCCTAATCAATTCGGAACTTGTTATTTGTTTATTGGTTTATTCTTATAAAATACTCTCACCAATGTTCTCGTCACAATAATTCCCGTAAAAAGTGATACGAGAATACCAAGACCAAGGGTCAAAGCAAACCCCCGTATCGTTCCACTCGTAACCAAAAACTCCCAATTGAAAGGGTTAAATAGAATAAAAACGGTAATAAGTGTAGCGACATTTGCATCGCGGATACTATCCCATGCTCTACCAAACCCCAACTCCATCGCCTGCCGCAGCGGTCTTCCATTTCGTATCTCTTCCTTCATGCGCTCGAAGATGAGAATGTTGCTATCCACAGCCATGCCAATAGAAAGAATAAAACCCGCAATACCTGAAAGAGTCAAAGTTACTGGTATCAGTTTGTACAAAGATAGTGTAACCAACCCATACACCGCCAGTGCGACCGTTGCTATAATTCCCAAGCGTCCGTAATACAAGACCATAAATAGAATGACGAGCGCCAAGCCAATCGCACCCGCTACAAGGCTTTTATTTACTGAACCTTGCCCCAATGTGGCGCCAATAACTTCTTGCTCCACAATTGTTACTGGCACGGGCAATGCGCCGGCATTTAATTGTTTTGCTAATAACTGAGCCTGCTCAACGGTAAACCCTCCACTCACGATTGCTTCACCGTTCGGAATTGCCTCATTCACCAATGGAGCAGATAGTATGGACTCGTCCAAGTACATGGCAAGCGGCTTACCCACATTGCGGGTAGTAATTTCCTCAAATAAGCGAGCACCCTCTTCATCAAATGTTAGCCTTATCTGAGGCTCGCCACCGCTTGATCCAATACCACTCTGTGCTGGTGCTTGAGAGAAAGTGACATATGCCCTATTGAGGTACTTACCAGTGAGCTCAGTATCCTTAAATTGGTTGTTTATGACTGCCTCCTCCAGCGAAGTATATTCACCATCAACTTCCTTGAATATAAGCTGTGCAGTCTGTCCGATTATGGACAGTGCTTCATCTGTATTTGTAATACCCGGTAGTTCTACAATTAATCGATACTGATCTCCTGCCCGCGAAGAATAGACATTCGGCTCTGCCACGCCTAAAAAGTTGACTCGTTGTTCAACAATAAGTTGCGCGGCACCCATGGCCTCTGTACGATCTTCTTCTGCAATTTCCGTCATATCCGCCTGTAATACTGCACGCACTCCTCCGGCTAGATCTAATCCTTTTCTAATAGAAAGGTCTCTTGTAATGCGCGTGCTACCTATTTGCCAATCAATACCATATCCTCCAATTGTTCTATCAATGTTCAATCCAAATTTATTAAATTGTATATGCACTTGGGGTAAGGCTATAAGTATCCCGATACAAAATATTACGGTTATAAACCAAAGCCAAAAACGTGTATGATGCATAAAAACTAAAATAATATAAATCCATTACTACCCAACAATTTGTAATATTTCTATTATCCTTACTATCTATATTATTATCTCTAAATCCACAGTTCTTCTTCCTTACCAATTAAGACAACAAATGGCTGGGACAATATTTGTACAACAAACTGATCTCTTCGATGACGCCGAAACTTATATTCATCAGCAGACATACTCGTATAGTTCAGTTCATGTCCATAATATTCTTCTGACTTTTTGACAATTTCGTGCAGTAGGGACTCGTTCTGAATATCTCCAACAATCATCAGGTCAACCTCATGAGGTTTTGCTTTACGCCCAAGTAGTAATTCTAAGGAGAGAATTGCATATTTAAGAGTCCCTATTTTATCAGCATGTGACACAATATCTCCACCGAGGCCACTCGCTTTCCCAAGCATTCGTAATAATTCCGGGTAGTAACGAAAGCTGTCTTTTACCTCATAATAGCGCCTATTTGCGCGCACCTCCGAACGCAAAAGCCCTATTTTATGCAAACGCTTCAACTCTCGCCGCACTGCATTGATTTCTTCTTCTACTGCTCGCACAATTTGACGTACATAAAACCGCTCATTTGGATGAAGAATAAAAAGTTCGAGTACTTTCAGACGTACCCGTGACGTAAATAAATATTGTAAAGCTATATCAAATTCCATGGGTAATACTTATTCAACACTCAACCTGTACGATGGTTACTAATACACCACTTCGCTGTTGTTTGGAGCAACCTGAATCCAGGTTCGTCCTCGATTAAACTGTATTTCATGTGATTCTGCATCAAAGAATCGTGTTCTCGTAGACAGTTCAGTTTTTTTCCACGTTCCCTCTGTTGTTACCCCATCTCTGAATATAAGTGCCCTTCCGCTACCAACAGTATCGTATACAAGACGTCCAGAATTATCACTTGCCCGGGTTACATTGGTAAATTGCACAATCACATTCTTGGCAGTTACTGCTTCTTGAGTAAGCGGGTCTGTCTGTCGTGCACCGCCAACTTCATAGATATATGCATTTGAGGTAGGGCTATATACCCAATGTACAAAGTAACCACCCGTCGAGCCCGCCCACCGGACATCAATTACTTTTTCCGTGGTCGGACGGACTTCTGCCACGGCTTCATCTTTAAACTGCCAAGCCTGAATCTGTGGATTGCGCGCCCATCCCAATCGATCCTGCACCTCTTTCATACGCTGGGTAGAAGTAAACGCATTATGCGGAGCCTGTCTGTCAGATTTTCTAAACCACACCGAGGATTGATTGGAATATGATTTAAAACCTTCTGCAGGAATTCGAGGCAGTGCATTAGCACGTGGATCAGTGCTTACTGCACCACCGATATGCATATATGTCGCATCGAGTTCTGGCAGCCAATCCATATAATAACTACGGGCAGAGCGAACAGGCATAATTTCATCCGCCTCATGCCGGTGAAAGACTGCCATATATCGAGTAATACCCCCTTCGACGACTGCCTCAAACACGACATCCGCACGTGTGAGTCCCGTGACGGGGCGAATAGTGCTCAAATTCTCTATCATGACCGCCATGGGCAGATATTTCATAACCCTATCGTATTCTTCTTCAGTTACGACACTACCATCTAATGGCAACTCTTTATTCGAGGGTTTTTCAGGCTCTGAAATATCTAAAGAAACAGTATCATCGGTTTTGTTTTTAGTTAAAGAAAATTGACTATTTTGGCGAAGCGCAAACACCGTCACTATACTACCTACAAGCAAAACTCCTACCATCACCACAACCCACCGCCATTTACCAAGCGTTTTCCACTTTACACGTAGTTGCTCAAACCTTGATGCCTTCGTATGTTTTTTTTCTGACACCTCTATAAGATCGTCATGCATAATAGCTATTCTACTTGTTTAGGCAATTCAGTACCAGTATATCTAGAAACTGCCTGTTCTATTGCTTGTTTCTCCTCGTTTGATAAGGCATGTCCTGACCCGTTGCCTTCATAAACAAGCTTTGCATACAGCCTTGTCTTATCACGACCATGGAGTGAGGAGATAATAACACCCGAGCGATGGCCATCCAATAACGCTATAGAAAAACTTTGGTCACCCCCAGTATCTTCAAACGGGCTGAAACGGACCAATCCAATACCCTGGATCGTTTTAATAAATCCTTCATGCATACTCCTCACCTTTTTCCCAAGCTCAGATAACTCAATGTGCATTTCTCCGATTTTGCCCATTTGTTCTAACACTATATCTGTAAGAGCACGGGGTGTCTCTTCACCCAACAAGGTTCTATTTGTCCGAAACTGTCGATATAGCAAGATGCTTATGACCACATTCCAACAGAATAAAACTAGGAACAGTACTCCATATACTGAATTCATGTTTACCCAACTTTTGAGTAATTAAGTTATACAGTGCAAAGATATAATTTTCAATCTAATCATTGCGTGAGCACTAAGAAGTAATACAATTATTGTATGGCTGCAAATACACAGGAATTTTTGAGAAAAGATTTACGCAAGACAGCAGGGATAAGTCTTGTTTTAGTGGTATTGTTAGGATTGGCATTCTTCCTACTCAAATAAGTTAAGACTCAAACAGAATCAACTCCAACTAAGCTAGCGACCGCTACATATCTACTTGAATTAAAACCTGGTGGAATACAAGTCATGAGTGTAAGTAATCTCTCGTGTTCTGGTTGATGTAAGACAAACACATCCTTAGGTGATAATACTGCAGTACTATTAACCCGGTACTTATATACCGTATCCTCCTGTAGTATCGTAACGATTGAGCCGTTTTTAAGTCGCGGTAAATTCGTAAAAATAGACTCATAATCAGTACCGGCGAGGATAGGCAATTTGCTATGCCCAAACAAAAAAACATTACCCTTCTCTCCTGGATATGCCGTGTTCGCAAAGTGCGCCACTGCTTCACGGAGCACTGTATTGTATATTCCCTCATTCGTACCATCAACATCGAACCGTACCAGTGCGTTGTGAATATTAAGATCTGGTATTGATAATACAGTTTTCTTTGCTCGACGTTCTTCCCGTTCCGCAAGCGTAATAACTCTCGTCTGTTCGTTATTAGTATTTGCGTGCCCAAACGGATAAAAAATGCCACCAGATACAATACCTTCTACGTCATGTTTTATATTTACTTGATTAAGTGATAACGGGGTATGCGTGTTACTAAACGTTTGCTCAAGTGTCACACGTTGATTGGTTATTAATCGTGGCATGACAAAATAAAACCATGCTAGATAGCAAAATATAATGAGTGCAACGCCAACAAGCGTTATCCCAAGAGACTTTCTCAAATTACGTTTTTGATACATATACCTGTACTATACTAAATAAACTACTTTGTGGGAAAATTCGTGCTATTATTTATAATTAAGGTATACTACAGAATATGTATCGATTAGTAGCATTTAGTGCACTGCTCAGCTTGAGTCTTTTACTATTGTCTGCATCCAATAGCCACGCCCAGGAGGTAAAACTTGAAGTAGACCCTGCGGTACAAACTGTTGCGAGAGGTAGCACCTTTCAGATTGAAATACGTGTCAGCACAGGCACCCAAAGAATTAACCAAGTAAAAGCAGACCTCACCTTTGATAATGCAGTTGTAACCCCTCAAAGTATTGATACTACAAATAGCTTCATTGATTCTTGGTACAGCGATAATACGAATAATAGCATCAACCCCTCAAGCGGGGTTGTAACATTAGTTGGAGGTGTTAACACCCCAGGTATAACCGGTGATAACTTGTTATTTGCAACAATAACGTTTGTTGCCAACACCGCTGCAACAACTCAACTACAATTCAACAACCAAAGCGCAATTTTTCGAGATAGTGACAATTTTAATATACTGACCGATAGTGGAAGGGTTCCCGGGATTGTGACCGTAAGTGCGTCATTAACACCGGAACCTTCGGGTTCCATTACGATATCACCAACACCTACAGCACCTACCACGGTAACTCCCACCAAGCTTCCCGATGCAGGAACAACCACACCTACTTTCTTTTTAGTAATTATTGGTATTATCCTTATGCTCGGAGCGGTCATGTTATTGCGATAACGTAATTTTTACGATAGGCTATATATTAGTACACTACTTGTACTGCCCATGAAGCAATTTTTAGTTAAGTACTTCAACATAATACTCATGGTGTTAGGCCTAGCAATAGGGTTGGTTTTTGGACTTATCCTTATAAATCAACGACAATCTGACGGAACGGGCACTGTTACCCCTACTCCAACACCCGCACCAACGCCTACCTCTATACCTACCGAAGTACCTACCCCAACCACCTCGGCAACTCCGATACCAACAAGCATCGTCGTACCAACATCGCAAAATACCCCAACCCCAACAGAAGCTTCTGTTCCAACAGCAACCCCAACCTTGGCACCAACGGGAACGCCTCTGCCAACAGCAACACGAGTACCAACGCCGACCCCTACGCCAACTCCGTTATCCGAAAATCTTCCTGATACTGCAGCGGGTGGGTGGGCAATTGCCCTCATAACCACCACCACGCTATTGATAATTGGCAGCTTGCTCATACTCAAGTAACACTTCGCCACAATTAATTTACATGGGAGGCATCGCTCGGCTTTATTAAAATATGACTACGTGAGCGTAAGATGTGGTGAAAAGACCTTAACACATCTGGGGTTGGACGGACGTCGGTATGAAAAAATTTGTGGCCAATCGTTGAAAAAACGGAGGTACCGGTATTGTTACAGTTCCAGCTCAACCCCAACAGCGTTTTGAGCACGCGCTTGTAAATCCTCCTCAAAGGATTGGTCAAGTACTGGCTCAATACTTTCCAGAATTCTGGTATCAATATCTGGCACAGTAACAGAACTATCTATTAAAACAGATTTCACAATAACCGAAGCAACGATTACTCCTATCCCTAGTATAATGGTGAGAAGCGATATTTTTGACATATTCCTACGATGCATCAGATAGCAATGCTACTTCCTCTGGATAATAATAACCTAACCCCATAATAGTGAACGATAATGAAGTTCCAGGCTGCGTATTTGCTTCATTGACTTTACTGATCGCTACTTGGGTCAACTGAATCAGACGGGGGACCTGCTCAAGTGTTTCTATAAACCGAGTGACCGCGTCATATGTCCCGCTGCCCGTGATAGTAAAGTTCACTTCCCCTTCCTCGCCCGCAAATGCATGTTCTATTGAATCAAAAACAACATCTTCTCTCTCTCCAACCACGCGCACAGTATTCAGCAAATCAAATTGTTTGGGATGAGTAGGAAAGGCATCAGTAAAAAGACTACGATTTTCAGATGTTTGTTGTGCCAGGGTTGCAGCTTTTTCAAGGTTTGTACGTTTCTGGGAAAGGCCTGCCTGAAGAACATTCGCTTGCTTCAAATCATCTCGTAATTGCATGATATCTGATATAGTAGGTACCCCAACGACTACAGTAATGAGGAGTATTAGTATACTAACTACTACAAGTTCAATTGTCCGAAGATTTGTTGGATCATGGACAAACTCTTGGAATTGCTTTTTACGTGACAATTTCATAGATATACCTTATCTTCTATCAGCAGAAATAGTAAATTGAATGGGTGCCTCCCCATCTTCCTCATCAGGCCGAGCAATATTTACAATCTCAACATTCTCGAAAATATCAGACTGGGAAAGCTGAACAAAATAGTCCGCTATAGCTGGGTATTCGGTCGTTGTTGCCGCAATCCGAACCTCACCTAAGTCAAAGGTTAAGTTTGTTAGCGTGATAACTTGTGGCGTTATCTGCTCTAACAACGCAAACGTATTTGCTTGGACATCAAGTTGTGCATGGGTAGTGCCAAGTTCCTGCATGTATGTTTGCAATTGCTGAAAATCTTGCTGAAATTCGTCTTGCGCTTTGATATACACAATATCTTGGTTCATGGCTTGGACTTTTCCAGCCAATTGCTTAGACAATATCGATTGATAACCAAGAAGGATAAGACATACTCCTCCTAATCCCAAAAGAATATATCTCGTTACAGAAACGGCTACAACAATGGCATGGCGCACTTGTTGCGGTTTTTTTGTTTTTTGCGGGACAAGGTTGATGCCTGTACTCAAAGAAGAGACTTCATCCATGGTATTTACAGAGTACACCAATATTCAGCAAGGCGTCAATGGAGCGTAAATCGATAATTTAATGCCTCCACAAGGTGCTCAACTTCAATTTCAATACTCCCAGAAAGATCAGCTATTGTTCTCGCGACTTTCAATACCTTATGTACACCACGTACAGAAAGACCCATCGAGCCAATTGCACGCTTAAGGATATATTCACCTTCTGGGCGTACTTTGCAAAATTCTTTCATCTGCTGTGCATCCATTTCTGCATTTATGAATATGTCTGTAGTATCAAAACGTTTTTGCTGTATATTCCGTGCTTGCGTAACGCGATAGCGGACAGCACTTGACTCCTCAGCTCCAGTTTCTCTATGCCCGGAAATGATCTTATCAATTTCAACCATGGGAACAGATATGTGCAAATCGATTCGGTCTAAGATGGGACCACTTACTCTCTTTTGATACTTCTGTACATGAAATTCAGAACAGGTACACTGTCGTACTGAACTACCCCTAAATCCACACGGGCAAGGATTTGCAGCCGCAATAAGGGTACATTTAGAGGGGTACATTACTGATCCGTGTGCGCGACTAATGTGCACCCATCCATCCTCCAACGGCTGACGCAGGGATTCTAGTACACTCCGCGGAAATTCCGGAAATTCGTCCAAGAACAGAACGCCTCGATGTGCTAACGAAATTTCTCCCGGTTGTAATGAATGTCCACCACCAACAAGCCCTACCCGTGAAATTGTATGGTGAGGAGCACGAAATGGCCGTTCCACAATTAACGGCCTGTTGGTATCTAAGCGACCAGCAATTGAATAGATCTTTGTTACCTCCAACGTTTCTCGCTCACTGAGTGGAGGAATAATCATCGAAAACGCACGTGCCAAGAGCGTCTTCCCCGAACCAGGTGGTCCTATCATAATAACGTTATGTCCTCCCGCCGCTGCTATCTCTAATGCTCGCTTTGCATTTTCTTGCCCATAAATATGCTTAAAGTCATATGTAGATGTCTTATCCGTATATTTTGTAAAAATTGATGTGTCAAAAACCTCTGGCACCAGCTCAGGCTGTTCCTGCGATAGGAATGCGTGCACCTGCGTTAAGGAATTCAGCGGAATCACCTCTATCCCCCGTACCACCGCAGCCTCTTGGGCATTATGCTGAGGTACAAAAATGCGTTTAAAACCCTTTTCTTTTGCAAGAAGCGCCATAGGCAAAACACCAGAGGTCGGCCGTATGCTTCCATCAAGAGATAATTCCCCAAGCCATAATGATTCTTCTATATACCTGCTCATCGTGCACTGCTCATCCGCAAGCAATATACCTAATGCTATGGGAAGATCATACGCAGGCCCTTGTTTACGCAAATCTGCTGGTGCAAGATTCACCGTTATTTTGTATTTAGGAAATTGTGCACTTGAATTTATAAGTGCGGATTTGACTCTCTCCTTTGCCTCTTCAACCGCTTTACCGGGAAGTCCAACAATTGCAAAACCAGGAAAGCCTTTTTTCACGATATCGACCTCCACCTGAACCAATATCCCATCGAGGCCAAGAACCGCACCTGAGTTGACTCTCGCTAACACTTATTCAGTATATCAGGTAATATATACGTATTACAAATTTACTAAAGCGTCCTATACGTAACAGGCTTATTTAGATTTATTTAGGTGTTTTTGGTTATAGTCCTCACTGGGAGAAGAGTAAGCCAGATTCTGTTTTACGATGGCCATCTATCTATGCCTTCGACTTTGTCACTCCGCGAGCAGCGTACGTGACGTTCGGAAGTTGCTACGGGTGGGATTCCCAACGTTTCACTGCTTTGGCATTCCTGAAACAGGAGACAGCCAAAGTTCGTCACTGTGGGTCTCAGAGCATGTCATTTCATGTTCTGTGTCTAATTGCTTTCGCTCATAGACCACCAGGCGTTACCGCTCAGGGCTTACACCCCAACCCCTTGCTCTATGTAGTCTGGACTTTCCTCCCCCAACTTACGTCAGAGGCAGCCATCCTTTCTCCCAGTATGCTAATTATATCATTTGGCGTAATAACAGCTAGAATTGCACTATACAAAATATCCCTGTAGGATATAATTTAAGATAACTATGCACAAACTGTCCCTGCAAAGAATCCTCCTCTTCAGCCTAACGCTCGCATTCCTTGCGCTCCTGGATACAAAAAGCGTATTTGCGCAACCGGTGATTACAAACACCGAAATAAGGAATATCGGATACACCTCTGTAACAATTGCATGGCGCACAGATGTCCCTACAAATAGCCAAATAAGTTATGGAGAAAGTTCCGCAGATGCGCTCAAATCCCCCGCAAGCATCGAATATAATACCTATCATGCGATTACCGTGACAAAATTACGCCCTGCTACCACATACCTTTTTAAGGTAACATCCACTACTGAAAGCGGTGAGTCCGTGACCAGTGATGTTCAACGGTTTTCTACTCTCTCTTTTACGTTTGAAGATGACCTCGGAACATTTGGACAATTAACCATGACTCCAACACCAACTCCCTACGTGAATCCATATGCTCAGACATATCCTCAAAACACGTATACTCAACAAACACCACCCTATTATCAACCGGTGTACCAACAACCGTTGTATATTGTCCCTCCGGTGGTGTATCAACAACAAACGGGAAACACGCTCGGAGAAGCAACAACCCAACACACAGTCGTAACGCCAACCCCCATTCCTGCTGCACTCACAATGCTTCAGTCGAGTATATGGGGAATAGTGATACTATTAGGTATATTGCTTGTACTGTTTGTTCTGCTATTGCACCAAATGATGAAAAATAAAAAAGAATTACAACAATTGGAAAAACAACTATTGATGACAAAGGCGAGCTCCAACGATGTCAGGATCCAGGCCGAGCCGGAGAAAAAAGTTTATCGTTTTGATGTTCGATCGTGAAATTAGGTCTTTCTTGTGTGTAACTCTTCTAGCAATATTGAAAGTACTGCCGCAACTGGTATCGCAAGCAACACACCTGCCGTGCCTGCTAATCTTCCCCCTACCATAATTGACAGTATGATGATAAGCGGATCAACACCCACCGCCTTATTCATCACTTTAGGCGTTATTGCAACACCACCAATCTGCTGCACCAAGATATACAAAACAAAGACACCAAGAGCGTGCCAAGGTGATTGGGTAACTGCCACGATCAATGCCGGTACCATCCCCACAACCGGACCAAATAACGGAATGATTTCTAAAAGACCGGCGATAATCGCAAGGGGTAACGCGAAATTTACACGTAATATAAGTAACCCTATAAATGTCAGCAAACCGATTAGAAGCATCACAACAACCTGTCCACGGAGCCATGCTCCTAACTTTTCCTCCGCACGATTAATTATGTCAATCGCAATATCTCGATCCTTTTTGGAAAGCAGAACTAAAAATTTATTTTTTATCCTATCATGCTCAAGAAGTAAGTAATACGAGAACATAATCACCATAAAAATGGTAAATAAACTACTAAAGGCATCTGCAATTACATTAAAAACATTTGAAGGTGTGGTAATTAATTCAGCTGAAAAGGATTGGAAAAGATCTGAAACCACTGCTCGGAGGTCAATGGCACCAGCAATTTCCTGCAGGGGCAATAATTGCGTAAATTCGGCTAGAATAGCTGGTAACCCTTGGATAAAAATACGCACCTGCTCCAAGACCAACGGTATTAATCCTCCCAGAATAAGCACGATAAGGCAGAAAAAAACTACGTACACCGCAAGAATATTCACCCACTTAGGTGCATTAAAAGTATCTAATCTTAGAACAATAGGCCGAAACGCCGAAGCGATAATAAAAGCAATAAAAAGAAGGATTACAATATCTCTTAGCTGATAGAGTAAAAGGAGTCCTACCGCGACTGCGCAAACAGTCAATGTGGTTCGTATGGTATTTTTAATCGGATCGGACAACATAATTCAAACTATCGTTCTACAAATAATTCTACCAAGTGCATCAGATCTTTACTATACGAAGGCTTTGACACATCAAACCAATTAATCTCGGTATTCCGACGAAACCATACTAATTGACGCCGAATATATGCATGCATGTATGTCTGTATTTGTGTAAGTGTCTCTGTAGCGGTATGTGTTCCCTCTAAAAATTGCACCACTTGTTTGTATATCATTCCCTGCATGAGTGGTGTGTCCTTATACCCTTTTTCTACAAGTGCTTGCGTTTCCCGTACTATGCCTCTCCAAAACAACGAATTGACCCACTCATCTGCCCTTTGGTGTAATTCTCTACGATCAGCAGTCAACCCTACCCACAAGGTATGCATATCATCGGGCAACGGAGTGCTTTCAGACGCCCTTAATACCGACCCTGCATAGACAGCAAGTTCCAAATACCTCAGCAAACGTTGCTTATTTTGCGTATCGGCATAGTGCATACTTTCTACAAAATATGGATCTTTTTTCTTCAATTCTGCGAGTAATGAGTCGTTACTATAATTGATCCACTCACGCCTTTTATCCTTTAACTGTGGAGCAGCACTAAAAGTTCGGCGACCTGTTAGAGCATCTATATAAAATCCTGTACCACCAGCTATAATTGGAATTCGACCTTCATTCCAGAGCTTTGTGCAGAGCGCACTCGCCAGCTTCACAAACTCTCCCACGGCAAATGCTTCATGTGGAAAAACAACATCGTAGAGATGCACGTACACACCATCAATGTTCCAATAGCCTTCGCCTTTTTGTACTGATAATTCTTTTGTGGTAGTGGGTAGTTTGTTTGTCCCAATATGTGCGTCTTTATATACCTGTCTTGAATCTGCAGAAATAATTTCGGTATTAAGTTTCTTTGCGAGGGTTAATGCAAGCGCTGTTTTTCCTGTACCAGTTGGACCAACGATAGTAATAAGCTTTGGAGATGCCATACTTCAGGTGCGATCGATAGGTTATACAAGAACCCCGCACCTTCTTATAGGTTCTATCTAGTCAAAAAGTTTCGAATATATCGAACCTGCCTGGCATAGATAACTCCCATGAGAAGGTGCGGGGGATAGTAACGTATCCCGTTGCACAATCCGGGATGTCACACAGTGACTTATCTCACTGACTCTTTGAGCGCAGAACCCGCTCGGAAAGCTGGGGTTGCCTGTGCAGGAATGTGCAAAGGTTCTCCCGTTTGAGGGTTGCGGCCCATGCGAGCTGCTCGCTTTCTTACAAGGAAAGTTCCAAAGCCAGTTAAAGTAACTTTCTCACCACGTGCCATTGCTTCAGTTACGATATCGAGTAATGCATTGAGCGCATCACCAGCAGCACGCTTTGTTAAGTCAGCACGGCCAGCCAATTCTTCTATGAGCATTTGCTTAGTCATGTGTGGACTCACCCCCCCTCAGGTTAAAGTGTACAGTAAATAATTTTTTACACGACATACTGTATCGAAGACGAGATTATCACGCAAACCTGACAGTGTCAAGGATTTACGCGATCAACTCGGGTAATTGATGTGCATGTACCGTTTTCGTCAATTGTTGCCAACACAGCATTAAACCTTGATTTGCCGGACTTTACCCACTCAAAACGTTGCGGGTACGGATACTTTTGTTTGTTAATAATGATGTCTGTTTCAACACCAAGTACAGAGTCTATAGCACCCACCATTCCCGCATCGGTAACTTTACCGGTCTTGTCTAGAAGAATCTCAGTATCGATTGTACCTACGTGTGTATGCGTTCCAAAAACAGCACTAACTCTCCCAGCGACGTACTGAGCCAATGCCTGTTTTTCTGATGTGTATTCAGCGTGAATATCAATCATTATAGGAAAGCCTGTACCAATCTCGTCCAGGATACCATCAACTGTCCGAAAAATATCTAATGAAACAGTATCTAGTTGTTCGGTAGTATGTCCTATGAGGTTAATTATGCCAAGCTTAAACTGGCCGGTGTCCAGTACAGTGTACCCACGTCCTGGTATATCTGTAGGAAGGTTGGCGGGTCGGAGAATGCGCATTCCTTCGTCTTCCAGAATAGTAGCAAAGTCTTCTCCCCAAAAAATGTGGTCCCCTGAAGTAAAATAATCGACACCAGCCTGCAACATTTCGTCGAGTGTCTCAATCGTAACGCCACGTCCTCCCGATAGATTTTCAGCATTTGCTACTACAACATCGATAGCATATTCATCTCGAAGGGACGGGAGTAAAGATTTTACGGTAGTACGGCCAGGACGACTGACAATATCACCAACGAAAAGAAGATTCATAGAGAAGTGTGCAATCTTTAATTACTCAAAAACCAAAGCTTGGCAAACTTTGAGTTATTGGAAATTGGTAATTGCACTGCTAAGTGCTTTTTGGTTGTGCATACGCATGTGCGCGCAGCTCCCGAATAACATTTATCTTAATTTGTCCCGGAAAATTTTGCACTTGTTCGCTAACCTTGCGACTGATGTCATGTGCTAAACGAACCATATCTGCATCTCCAATCTCCGCTGGCTTCACTATGACGCGAACTTCTCTCCCCGCGGAAATCGCATACGCTTTCTCTACACCGCGAAACGCTTCAGCGATTGATTCAAGTTCCTTGATTCGCTCAATATAGGCCTCATAGTCTTCTCTACGAGCGCCAGGACGTGCACCTGAGATTGCATCAGCGAGGTATACAATAACAGCCTCAATAGTTGGCAAATTATCAGTATGGTGTCCTTCAAAGGCAACAACAACCTCTTCTTCAACTCCATACCGTCTACAAATTTCAGCTCCAACTTCTGCGTGTCCTCCCTCAACCTCACTCGTTACTGCTTTTCCTATATCGTGCAAAAGACATGCTTTTTTGACAACTTCAACGTTTGCGCCTAATTCTGCTGCAAGCATTCTCCCAATATTTACTACTTCGAGATTATGCGCATGCATATTTTGCCCATAAGAGGTGCGGTACTTGAGACGACCCAAGAGACGAATAATCTCTTCCGGCAAACCGGCAACCTTTGCATCAAGTGCATGCTGCTCTCCCTCTTTGATCAGTTCCTCATCCATCTGCGAACGCATCTTCAAGACGACTTCTTCAATACGTGCAGGTTGGATTCGACCATCAGCAATCAACTGCTCAAGAGACCGGCGTGCAATCTCGCGCCGGACAGGGTCAATAGACGACAAGGTGATCACACCAGGGGTTTCACCAATTTCAACATTCACACCCGTAGCCTGTTCAAATGCTTTAATATTCCGCCCTTCTTTACCAATAATTGGACCAACCATTGCTTCATTTGGGAGTTTAACAACAGCAGTTGTTAGTTCAGAAACGTGATCCAACGTCACACGCTGAAGAGCGGTAACTAATATGCTTCGTGCACGCTTTTCGGACTCTGCCTTTATGCGATCCTCATTCTCTTTAATCCGTCGCGCTGATTCTTGCTTTAATTCTTCATCAAGTTGTGCGAGATATGTTTCTTCAGCCTCACTTCTACTGAGAGAATGTGTCTTCTCGATATCTTTAAGCAGCGTACCCCTTAACTCATCGATTTCACGAAGGCGCTCCTGCAGACGTTCTTGCAACCGATTGACTTCACTCTCTTTCTGTTGAGCACGTTCTCGAATACCATGCGCCTCACGCTCCGCTTCTTCTTTCATTGCAAGTGCTTGTGATTTCGCCTCAAGAAGCACCGCTTTTGCATCGGTATCAACAATGGTTGTAGATAGGGTTGGTGTATCGTTTTGGGGCTGTAGGGTTGGATCAGATGTCTGATCTGTGTCTTGTGGAGATGTATCAAAAATCATTACTTATCCACAGGTTACCACGCGATTGGACAGTTCTTTTGTTATTAACCGTACACGAGTAGTAATACTGCTCAACATAGTTAACCTATTGTATCAATCAAAACGTTAATATACAACTACACTACTCACTCAAGACCCTTGTGGCCGCGGTGCGCGCTATATCCCAGCTAAACCCTCGCCGGACCAGTGTTTGTATGCACTTATTTCTCACAATTTGCGTATCTTTTTCTTTCACTCGTTTACAGATCTTCAATGCTTCTTCATAGGCGATTTCGCTTTCATCATTATCCTCTTCCGAATTTTGCAACGCAGTCTCTATATACTCCTCGGAAATACCCTTTGCTCTCAGTTCTTGACGTATCCGATGCTTGCCAAAGCGTTTACCTAATTCTCTTCGTTGTCTTACCCACCACTCAGCAAATGCTTTGTCATCAAGATAGTGCTTTTCCAATAAGTAATCAGCGACGCTTTGTATTTTTTCTTTTTGTGCTGTAGGTATTTTTTGAGACAAGCGTGTTATGAGCTCTCGTGTCGAACGTGGCCTATATGAGAGATAGGTTATTGCTTTTTGCAAAAGCATATCAAACTCCTTTTCACTTCTTACCTGTTCGAGTTCCGTTGGGGTAAGTTGTTTTCCTATTGCTAGACCTAGGTTGGCCAGTGAAATTTGAGAAAGGCCAAACGCAAATTCATCATCTATATACACATTAAAACGGGAAGGGTCCTTTTTTTGTGGAAGGATATTGGTAACAACGGGCACAAGTACATCACTGTTCTTCTATAGCCATTTCTACATTATTTGCTTCTTTTGTCTCTCCAAGTTCTAGCGGTGTATTACCTTCCTTCATTTTCTTCATGATGTCCTGTTGTATACTATTGGCTACTTTTTTATTTTCTTTGAGAAACTCCAGTGCACCAAGACGCCCCTGTCCAATCTTTTCGTTTTTATACGCGTACCAACTACCTGATTTATCAACCACCCCAAGCTCAACACCCACATCAATAAGACTTCCCTCTCCTGAAATGCCCTCACCATACATAATATCAAATTCCGCCTGGCGAAATGGCGGTGCAACCTTATTTTTCACTACTTTTACGACATGCCTATTACCCACAGTCTCTTCTCCGTCTTTGAGCGCAGCCTTGCGACGGATATCCATGCGAACAGAGGCATAAAATTTAAGCGCTAATCCTCCAGGTGTTGTTTCTGGATTGCCAAACATAACCCCGATTTTTAAGCGCAATTGGTTAATGAAAATGACGGTTGTATGCGAGCGATTTATTACTCCGGTGAGCTTACGCAGTGCCTGGCTCATAAGACGAGCCTGCAGACCTACATGACTATCACCCATTTCACCTTCAATCTCTGCACGTGGCACAAGCGCAGCAACCGAATCAACAATAATGATATCAACAGCACCCGAACGAACCAGGGTCTCAGCAATTTCCAAAGCCTGTTCTCCAGTATCAGGTTGCGAGAGAAGGAGCTCATCAACATTGACCCCAATCTTTCCCGCATACACCGGATCGAGTGCATGTTCAGCGTCAATAAATGCTGCAATTCCCCCCATTCGCTGAGCTTCTGCAACAACGTGAAGTGCCAAAGTAGTTTTTCCGCTACTTTCGGGACCAAAGATTTCGATAATACGTCCCCGTGGTACACCACCCACACCAAGCGCCAAGTCTAACGCTATGGATCCCGTGGGAATCGCTTCTATCTGCTCCCGCTTGCCTTCCTCACCAAGCCGCATAATTGCACCTTTGCCAAACTGTTTTTCTATTTGATCAATCGCGAGTTTTACCGCTTCGCTCTTGCCATTGGTCGCAGAAGTCTCTTTCGGCATGTAGCGATTGTAGCATACATTACAAGGGGATATATATACTGACATATGTCTACCCCGGGGCATTTTGGTTTCTACCAAGAATAATTGCTATAATCTCTATCAAAACATTGATTTGTAGATTTGATTATTTGTTTATTAGTACTATTTGACTATTACTATCGGGGTGTGGCGCAGTTGGCTAGCGCGCCAGTATGGGGTACTGGAGGTCGCAGGTTCAAGTCCTGTCACCCCGACCAAAAACAGAATTGATTGCTCACTCCATTATGAGCCAAGATTTTTATAATGCTGGCGGACTTCTGATAAAAGACAAACAATTACTGGTTGTTAAACCAATTGATCGTGATGCCTTTCTCATACCTGGCGGCGTAATAGAGCAAGGAGAAGATCCAAAAGAGGCATTGGTGCGAGGACTTCAAGAGGAACTTAATTTGCAATTGTCGCAAGAAAACCTTGAAGAATACGGTGTACACGCAGATAGCGCAATTGGTTTCACAGACCGAACGGTACACATGCACACATATCTAATAAAAAACTGGGAACAGCAACCCTTGATTTATAGCGACGGTGAAATTGAAAGTGAGTTCTGGCTAAATTCAAAAAATATGGATTCCGTACCCATCGGCAATATTCTAAAAAATAGCATTATTCCCAAATTGATCAAGGACGGTCTTATTGAGTAATGTGATGTTTTTTAGAAACTACCGACGGTGGATCTCTTTTTCCGCATTAACATAACGAACCGCAATGAGGGTTGTTAAGGGAACCGCAAGAATCAATCCAATGCTTGCCGCAAGGGTTCTAATTACTTCTTCTGCCACGATTTCATAATTTATAAATTGTGAAAACGAAATAGAACTATCGATATACAGTAATAACAATGGTAATGCACCTGCGGTATACACCAGGACCAAGGTGTTAATCAGTGAGGCGATGTGGTCTCGTCCTACACGCATTGCTCTGATGAACAGCTGGCTTCCGGTGAGGGATGGATCTGCATACTTAAGCTCTTGTACTATTGAAGCTTGAGATATTGTTACATCGTCAAGAACACCGAGCGCACCGATAATAATGCTTGCAAGCACAAGCCCTTGTATATTGACCAAATCGCCCTTGGCAATTTGTAAAAACAAACTTTCGTCTGCCGAGAACCCGCTTAAGTGTGCCCAACTGATAAAGACTTGGGAGATTAAAGCGGTCACAATAAACGAAAACATAGTTCCTACAATAGCTGCTGTTGTCTTTTTATTGACACCATGAGAAACGTAAAACGATAGGAGCGCAATGCCTGTCCCCCCCACTATTGCAATAAATGCTGGATTTCTTCCTGCCCCAATTTGCGGCAGGATAAACAGAACAATTATAAGAAATGATATCCCGAGGCTGACCAAAGAGCGTACGCCATGCTTCCCTCCTATAATGATCGAAAGAATCAAGAAAAGCACAAGTAGCCAAACCATCGGCGTCCTACGGACAAAATCTTGTATTTGGAATGTCGGAACACCGCTCTCGTTTACTTCATACCGGATAACCAATAAATCTCCAATAGAGTACGTGGGGACGTGCACACCTGCATAGTTATCAGAACGAAGCGTAATTGTTTGATCAAGGAGAGGGCCTTTTGTGATACGAACACCTAAGTCCTGTATCGGTACTTCAACCTGCTGACCCTCTTCGCGTGCAACTTCTTGCACGGATACGACCTCGCCCTCTAAAAACTCGGTTCGTACATTCTCTTGAGCATACGATGTGCTTATATGTATAAAAACGAGAGCAATACCAAAAGCACCTATTAATACATGTTTCATACGCACTGATTATAGCCTATGACCGTAGTTTAGTGGTACGTGAACTCGAGGGGAAAATACCACACAGTTCTGTTTAACTCGTCACAACTCCCAACCGTTCGTTGATACGTTGAACAACGTTTTCTAGCCGCCAATCTGCTTTTACCAAATAATCATACACATTGTATGCGTGCGCTTCCATGACTTTGTCAGAATCATCTAGGTTAGTCAAAAGCATAACATATGCGTGCTTTCCCCATTCGTGCTCACGGAGTTTCTTGATCATAGCAATTCCGTCCATTTTAGGCATAATAATATCAACAAGCAGCAGATCTGGTCTTTCAGCCAGCGCCTTTTCATAACCGTCCTCTCCATTCCCTGCGGTTAGTACTGCATACCCTGCATCAGCGAGGGATGCAGCAAGCGCTTCTTGAATCGGACGCATGTCTTCAACGATGAGAATTTTTTTGCCAGTCATAAAACTATATAAGTGCTTTGGTTCCCTCTTTTTTACGCATACCTGTTAAGGGAATACTCACAAAGAACGTCGTCCCTTTATCCTGCTGAGATTCAAACCAAATTGCTCCACCACTCTGATCCAAAATTTCTTTAACAATATACAACCCGAGACCATTGCCCTCTAGGTTTTCTTCTAACACATTATCAGCGCGGAATAGTTTTGTAAATATTTTGTCCTTCTGGTTTTGCGGTATCCCGTATCCGGTATCTTTTACCTCAAACCGCATATCAGGATAGTGTCGATATAACCGAATCTTAACCGTGCCCCGTGGCGGAGTATATTTGACCGCGTTGGAGAGCAAATTCTGCACCACAATTCGCATAAGTTTCGGATCAACCGCAATCTCTTCCAGCGTGGCATCAAACTCCTTCTCTACTGCATGACCAGATTCAACTATTTTGACCTGGAGCTCTGCTAGAACCTCTTCCACTAATTGCACAATATCAGTAAGGGCTGGCTCTATGATAAAAGTGCCTAATTCAAGACGAGAGACGTTGAGCAACGAACTTACGAGCTCATTCATACTCGCACTACTTGCTTGAATTTGCTGCAAAAAACTTTTCTGGTCGTCTGTAAGGCGATCCACCCCTTGATCCAGCAAGAGTTCTGTATACCAATTAATCGCCGTTAAGGGAGTGCGTAATTGATGTGACGCAAGAGATACAAACTCAGTTTTTGAACGATCGATCTGCTCTTCTAAAGTTGCGTCTCTCAGTACAGTTACAATACCAATAACACTACCTCCTGTATATATCGGCGAGGTGGTCACTGCAAGACGCATTTTTGTAAAATCTGACCGTACGTAGGTATATTTATGTGTCACTACCGCACGCGCTTCTCTCAGTGCTACATATACGGGATGAAATTCAGGAAGGAGCATCGCGCCATGCTCATCCTCCAGTGGCAAAATTTCTATGATTGACTTTCCTTCGCTATCAGTTATTCCCAACATTTCTTTTCCCGCCTGGTTGGTCATGGTGATATCTCCATGCTGATCGGTCACAATTACGCCTTCAGCGATGCTCGCAATAATTGCTTCTGCATGTGCCTGAGTCTGAACTGAAGAGGCGTGCAACAACTCTTCCGAATGAGAACTTTCAACAGCTTCTGGAATCCGTATTCCCAAATATCCAATAACTACATGTTTTGTATCTAAAACTGGTACTATTGTTAGCAAAAACGAAAATGGCACATTCGATTTATAAAAGCCTGACACTTCGAAACGATACGGCACTAATGTACGGAGCGTCTCCCACATCGAATCTGATTTCGCATCATCCAACCGCGTATTAAGAATGTCCACACTCTTACCGATAAGCTCATATGGAGTAAATTGACCAATTGTTTTGATATCGGTATTTATTTCAGTAATTACTCCGTCTTTATTTGTTTGCACCAATATATGAGGTGCTGCATGTGGCGAATACTGGGTCAGGGTCAAAGAGATTAGCGTTTCTCGTAGTGTAGCAAGGGCAGTTTGCCTTGCGGTATACAAATAGACAATCAACAGAATACAAACACCAAGCACGATCGTGATAATGAGCTGGAGTATCATAGGTGTAGTTACGCTTGCTTAGTCGAGGCACCCAGCACTTCCTGTATCTTGTCTACTATTTGATTCAATGTTATTTCAGCTTTAATGAAGTAATCTACCGCACCTAATCGTTTCGCTTCTTTTATATCATCATCATGACTGAGGTTGGACGTTACAATAACGGGTATTGAAAGATTTTTTTTTGCTAGTTCCTCAAGAAATTTGAGCCCATTCATTTTGGGCATCAGGATATCTAAAATGATTATATCCACATCTGATCCATCTAATCGCTCCAGAGCCTCTTTACCATTTGAGGCAGTAATACAAGCAAGGCCAGCCTCGGTTAATTTGAGCTCTAATGCGCGGGCCATTGGACGATCATCTTCGACGATAAGAACATTATGCATAGGAGTAGTGCTTATTAAAATATACGCCCGGCAGCTCTCCTTGGCAATGTACTAACAGACGCTAATAACCGGTAAATGTTTCAACACGAAGTTGGTCACGGTGAAAACCCGCTCGAATCACTTCTTCGACCATACTCTGTACGAAGTGTGTAGAGCCAATGATGTATATAAGCGCCTCAGGGTGTATCGTCAGGTGACTATGAATCATAGAGGAAGTAATCCTTCCACGTTCATGCATTACACTATCATCTATTCGTTTTGTAAATGTTGGAATATACGAAATAGGCAAAGCATGTAGTTCGTCCCAAAAAAGGGCTGTTTCTTTGTCGGGCACTGAGTGCAGAACCACTATGTCACTATGATCAGCCACCAAACCATAAAGCATACTCCTCACCGGATTTATACCAAGACCACCCGCCAGAAATCCGATTTTTGGAGGGAGTGTTTTTGGTAACACCAAGTTTCCCCATGGTCCGGTTAGTGCAACCTCGTCGCCAATTTCCAATGACCCAAGCTGCCTTTTGAATGCGGTGTCGCGTAATCGTGTTACTATCAACAGCTCACTCTCCAAAGGTGAGGATGCTAGGGAAAACGGATACCATTCACCAACTTTCGTGATTTGTATTTCGATGAACTGGCCTCCCTGATACTCGAATCCCTCTGGTCTTTTAAGTTGCAGAAATAGAATACCATTAGTACATTTGGTTGTATTAGTAACTTTTGTTCGTATGCCGGTATTACTCATGTTTTTTAAAAACAAATGAACAAAATTCTCGCTTATAATAGCGATCAAACATTTTGCCGTACCACGTGTGAACGTTTGTGCCCATAACAGACAATTGCCCATCTGAAACCGTAGCGAATATTTCTTTAAGTTCCTCAGGTGTGTACAAAACACGTGCGATATTGTCATCTGGACAGACTATCCCAATACCTGGATATAGCCTCTCCGAATCATGCGCAACGAAAGAATTGTAATAGCCGTCCTGCAGGGTGTATGTTGTTAAAAAAAAGTAACCACCCACATCAAGTACCCGAACAAGCTCATTAATATATATTGTCCGCACATCAGACAACAGAGATGAAAAAGTATTTACGTCAATGGCGACATTAAATGTTGCATTGTCAAACGGCCATGGATTTTCAACATTGTGTATGGTGAACATTACGTTCTGTAAACCGGAGTCTTCAGCGTGTTGAGTTGCATCTTGTATAGCTTGGGGAATGATATCAAATCCTATTACTTGCCCAAACCCATCCAGTGCGAGAGCAAATGCATTCCTTCCATTTCCGCACCCAATATCAAGTACCGCTGCCATAGACTTATCAAATTCAGACTGCGAATCTAAAAATTCTAACAACTGCCTTCCTGCACCACTCGGCTTATCAGGAAAGAGCATCCGCCGATGTTTGAGGTTGAGATACGAGTGTTGCCACCGGTCATTATTTGCCTGCCTGCGCAGGTAGGCAAATTCGTTGATTTGCATATTTACATATTATAATGCCTACATGCGCTTTACTGCCGACCTTCATTTACACTCTCGCTACGCCTACGCTTGCAGCAAATCATTATCTATAAAAGAGTTGACTAAATGGGCGATGCTCAAAGGAATCACCGTCATGGCAACCGGAGATTTTACACACCCTCTTTGGTTGCAAGAATTGCAAAAAGATCTCATCCCTATGAACAATGGCTTGTTCAAACCAACCGATGAGATAACCCGCGCAGCAAAAAGCGAAGTTCCCTCTTCGTGCTATAGAGAGGTGTTCTTTATGCTTGAAAGTGAAGTGAGTACTATTTATTCGAAAGACGAGAAAGTACGCAAAGTCCACCACCTTTTGTACGCACCAAGTTTTGAGATAGTAGAAGCGATTAATGAGCAGCTTGGAGCGATTGGTAATCTTTCCTCTGACGGTAGACCAATACTCGGGGTTGATAGCCAGGATCTTTTACGAATGGTGACGAAGACTACCCCATATGCGTACCTGGTACCCGCCCATGCATGGACACCACACTTTGCAGTATTCGGATCCAATTCGGGATTTGATTCTCTCGAAGCATGTTATGGAGATCTCACGAGCCATATATTTGCTATTGAAACAGGACTGTCATCCGATCCGGCGATGAACCGTTTATGGTCTGCACTTGATTCTGTAGCGCTCATGTCTGGATCCGATAGTCACTCTGCACCCCGCATTGGAAGGGAAACCTGCATATTCGACACAGAAATCTCATACAACGGGATATGGGATGCAGTCAAAACAAAAGATAGGGCTCAGTTTATTGGCACAACAGAGTTTTATCCGCACGAAGGACGATACCATTATGACGGCCATCGCAATTGTGAGGTACTACTTCATCCCTCAGAAAGCAAAACATTAGGTAATATATGCCCTCGTTGCCACAAAAAGTTGACGCTTGGGGTACTCAATCGGGTAATGGCACTTTCCGACCGTGTAGAGGCAAAAGACCCTGAACGGTGCATGCACCTTATTCCTTTAAACGAAATCATTGCCGAGGTTGAACAGAAAGGCATACAGTCTAAGACGGTCAATAGCGCGTATATGGACTTGCTACACAAACTTGGTCCAGAGCTCCGTATTCTGATGGATCTTTCAATACAAGACATTGCCGAAGCCAGCTCCCCGCTACTCGCGACTGCAATAGAGAAAACGCGCACAGGAGACATTACGATAACCCCAGGCTATGATGGACTATACGGGGAGGTACACGTCTTTTCGAAAGAGGAACGAACCGGGATTGATACCAAAGACCCAGACAATCAATTATCGCTTATCTAAGGCACCTATGCTCGATCGTGCACAACACAACGCAGTACAAAGTAATGCTTCAACGATACTGGTTATTGCGGGACCTGGAAGCGGAAAGACACACACCCTGGTTATGCGCATAGCACACATCATTCAACAAGGTGTCCATCCTTCACAAATCCTTGCTGTTACGTTCACGCATAAAGCGGCCACGGAAATAACTGAAAGAGTAGGCAATATGCTACGCACACCCAAACCGCCAATAATACAAACCCTACACGCATGGTGCTTCAATATACTGCACATTGAAACCGGTACGCTTCCCCTGCTCATTGATGAACACACCCAAGCAGAAATCATATCCGACATTTGTAAACACCAAGGTATCGCAAAGGTGCAAGATACCATAAGACAGCTGAGTCTTTACAAAGCTTCTCCAACACCTTCTTCACAACTACCTACCGCTATACGCCCCATCATAGATGCGTATACTGCTCGTCTGCATGAAAACAACTGGATTGATTTCGATGATTTGATCTTGCACACAATACGTTTATTCCAGAATGATCCGGCGATACTGCAGAAGTACCAAAATCAATTTTCACATGTATTAGTTGATGAGTATCAAGATTTAAACAAAGCACAACAGGCACTTATCTTACTGCTTTCTGAGGGGTCAACGCTATTTGTGATAGGTGACCCTTTACAGACTATATATGGCTTTCGTGGTGCAAATACCCACGGGTTCGAAGAGCTCCGAACCGGATGTCCTAACGCTCATAGGTATACACTTGCTAACAATTACCGCTCGTGCAAAGAAATACTAACTATATCTCAGCAATTATTTCCAAATTCCTCATCACAATTGGCCACAAGGCAATCCGTCGGTCATATTGGTCTATACACCACCCCATCCGACAAAGCCGAAGCCCAGTTTATTACCGATACGATACATCGTCTCATTGGTGGTATACGTCGACAAGATTATGACACCGGAGCGGTCGAAAGCAATACGGAAGGGGCTTTCACATTCGGTGACATCGCAATTCTTGTACGAAGTCGCTCCCAGATGGATGTGATTAAAAAGGCACTTGTACACCGCGGGTTACCCGTTACTGTTTCTCCTATCACCATGAATTCGAATGAACAAACCCTTTCCGCACTGAATAGTTTGAATGGCTTACAACCCTCTACGCTTGTGTTTAACACATCGCTTGTTGATCTCGTAAGAAAATCATTTGATGCAGCGAGTGTAGATCCTGCTACAACGACCCTTTTTGCCCGAGAGGCCCGCATCCTCGAAACTGGAGACATTCAAAAAGACCTGCCATTTTTTTTGGAACTCAGTAAGCTCATACTCCGCGATCCAGACACCACCTATAAAACAGAGAAAATTTGCGTTATGACAATACATGCAAGTAAAGGTTTGGAATGGCCAGTGGTATTTTTACCAGGCTTAGAAGAACGAGTCTTGCCGCATATGAGAGAAGGAGAAGCAACGGACTTTGATGAAGAAAGACGACTCGCATATGTTGCAATGACTCGGGCAAAAGACCATTTATATCTCTCTTGTGCAGCTAACCGAACTATTTACGGCACTCGTAGAGTGATGGAGGCTTCAAGATTTACAAGAGATCTTAAAGGAATCACCGTTCACGATTGCACTAAACCGATCAAACCTAAGCTGCGTCCTGTACAAAAGCGCTTATTCTAGCATCTTTTCGACATCATCAAGGGTATACGTTCCTATATGTGTTCTACAAATGCGCCAAACTGTAGCACCAACACCTAACTGCTCCCCTAAGTCATATGCCAAACTTCGGACATATGTACCACTATCACAGACCATTCTGCCTGACACGATAGCATATTGTTCATCCCTATCAAGAGCATTAAACAGGTCCTGCCAACTACCAAGGATCTCTTCCTGACGATAGTCTCCCTGCACTTTTACTAATTTCTCACATATTTCCTTGAATAATAAGGTTGCCGGTATTTTCCGGATACCACAGAAGCTAATATCATGCACGATACGCTTTCTAAAAACAGATGGTACTTCATGCACCCTTCCTTCACGTGCCCATTCATACATGCGTTTGCCACGATACCGCATGTTAGAAAAGTGCGGCACCTTCTGAATAATCTCCCCTTTATATGAAGATAGTAGTTCTTGCATGTTTATCTTGCTGCAGACATCCACTACGCCTGGCAGCGCAATGCTAATGGGAATACCCAGGATATCCCACGTATCAGTCCGAAAACCCAAAAGTATCTCAAACTCATAGGTCTTTTTTGTAGCAATCAGAGGTAGTATATCCGTATGTTTTTCTGTCCCGACGACAACTAAAAGTAATCCTTCCGCGAGAGGATCCAATGCACCTGCGTGCATTACAGCAGTATCTGGAAACTGTTTACGTACCTCATTCAGAATCTCTGTATTTTGAACGCCACTCGGCTTATAACGGGGGATGATTCTCATACGCGCATTTTCTCAGAATGTAGGTCAAATTCAAAACTTGGGCGTGTATTCAGTGCGCTATTACCATACAATGAACTATATGTCGCTCATCGTTGGAATCATAAGCTCAAGCCTATTTACTGCATTATGGTCCCTCTTTTTCTACAAACAAAGCACCGGGCACCGAGGAACAAAAAGTATTCTTTTTGCCCTCGCTGCAGGCAGTATTTCATTTCTATTGTCCATCGTTATCGTTCTCCCTGTTTTGGCATACATGGGCATACAATCTGATCAACTCGACAGTCTATTTGCAAAAGGGAATTTCGGGGTAATAGCATGGCTTGCTGTCAGCGAAGAGTTTTCAAAGCTTATAACGATATGGCTACTCGTTTTTCGACATCAACGCATCACTAAGCATATGGATGGCATTTTATGGGGTGGACTGGTAGGGCTAGGTTTTGCATTCGTAGAGAATACATTCTACTCTCTGCAGATAGACACATACTCTTCACTCTTCCGAGCGCTCTTTATACCAATACTTCATGGAGGAACAGGCGCTATTATGGGTGGGATCCTTGCGGAGCATATGCTACGTGATAACCGGCGACATTTTCATAATGTCTGGATTGCGATTGCTTTTACGACAAGTATGCATTCACTCTATAATTATTTTATCGTAGTGTCAGAAGCACTACCAAAACTTTTTTTCGTTACCATTGCAGTATGGGGATGCCTGTTTGTGACCTTGGGATATCTAATAAACTTATTCCACTTTCGAGATGTAGCACCAAAATTGTTTATACCTGACCTCTTCAAAGAATCGCAAGATGAGGGTAATACATACTGTGTTATATCAATGTTCTTCGGGCTATTAACACTCCTCTCAATATTTCCATTATTTTTTGGGCTTTTTGGCGCTATGCTTGCATTGTTAGGAATACGTAAAGGGGCAAAAATATGGGGAAAGCGTGCATTAACCTTCGCGATTGCGTCACTCCTCGTCAGTTATGCAGCGAGTATAGCCACATATTTTATATAAGGTACTATCGCTTGGAGAATTGGTGTGCACGGCGTGCTTTATGAAGACCAATCTTCTTTCTTTCTTTCATACGAGGATCTCTTGTCAGAAAGCCTTTCTTGCTCAAAAGCTTACGGAAATTTTCATCATGTTGCACAAGGGCTTTAGCTATCCCGAGCATAACTGCATCTACTTGTGCCTTTTTGCCACCACCTTGGGCTTTTACTGATATATCAAAACTATTATTGCTCAAACCAGTCTCCTGGAAAGGCATTAATACACGTAACCTGTCGCTTTCTTGTGGAAAATATTCAGTGAAAGGACGGTCATTGACTATGATCTCCCCTTTGCCTTGAGCCATACGAACACGAGCAACCGCAGTCTTGCGCCGCCCTGATGTCCAGTAATAATTTGTTTTGGTTCCGTTTTTTGTCATATTTATAATGCTAATTGTTCCGGCTTCTGTGCTACGTGTGGATGTTCTGCGCCTGCATATACGTGTAACTTACTAAGTCGAACACTCTGTAACCGATTCTTAGGAAGCATACCTTTGACTGCTTGAATAAGTAATTGTTCTGGCTTTGTTTTCCGTACTTCAGCTAAGGTCTGAGATTTAAGACCACCTGGAAAACCTGAGTGTCGATAATATACCTTCTTGCTTTCTTTTTGCCCGGTTACTAGGACTTGCTCAGCGTTCACTACTATTACATTATCCCCCATATCCCATTGCGGACTATAGTAGGGATGGGTTTTACCCATCAAAATGCTCGCTATCTTAGTAGCAGCTCGACCCAGCACAACATCGCGGACATCCACTACAAACCAGGATGGCTTGATGTCTTTTGGTTTTACAGTATTTTTTGCCATAGTTATATGAGTTCAATAATCGCCATCTCTGTATTGTCACCTTGTCTCTGCCCTAACTTTATAATTCTCGTATATCCACCTGCACGCTCCTGGTATTTTGGTGCAATTTCCCCAAAGAGCTTATTGAGGGTATCATCAGTAAATATACTTCTCCTCACTAATGCACGATTCGACTGAGTATCAACCCGCGCACGGGTAATAAGCTTTTCAGCGGTAGGCCGAATAAAACGTGCCTTTGGGAGCGTTGTCGTAATACGTCCATGTATAAACAGGCTTTCGACCAAATTACGTACTAACGCCTTCCGATGGCCACCACTCCGACTTAGTTTTTTTCTAACTACTCTTTTTTTCATATGTATATATTCCCAAAAAGTACTCGGGCAGGAAGATCATTCTCAATAAGCAATGTTCTAAAAACAGGTTGG
Organism: uncultured Candidatus Saccharibacteria bacterium; assembly: GCA_964392315.1. Lineage (GTDB taxonomy): Bacteria > Patescibacteriota > 4484-211 > 4484-211 > JAGQKX01 > CAYMOT01. Next base: position 327,340 of record CAYMOT010000001.1, on the reverse strand, counting down.
GCGGCAAACACGTTATTCAGATTGCTCTTTTTCGGCAACTGCCTTCTGTGCTTTTTCGAGGACTGAGATGGCTATTTTGGGGCCAACATTTTTGATCTCAAGGAGTCCTTCTTCACCCTTTCTGATGACGTCTTCTGCATTTTCCATTCCCGCACGACGGAGTGTATTTAACACTCGAGTAGGCAAATCGAGCTCCTCCAAATACACCACTTTTTCCTGCTTCGGCGCTTCCTTCTTCTCTACCTTCTCTTCATTTACCAAGCGCTCTACCGCGACACCCCCCGAGACTAACTGAAATTGCTCTACGAGGATTGCCCCTGCTTGGCGTAGCGCCTCCTCTGGATCCATTGACCCATCAGTGAAAATATCGATAACGAGCTTATCGAGGTCAGTTAATTTACCGACACGTGTCGCTTCGACCGTATAGTTTACCCGCTCTATTGGACTGAAGTTCGTATCCAAATGGATAACACCAACTTCGTTATTTTTCTCTTCAACTAAATGGTAGCCTTTGCCATAGTCAACCAATAATTCTGCTTTTAAATGAGCATTTTTATCTGCAAGATTTGCTATTTCCAAATCCGGATTGACAATTTCGATACCGGCTGGGCAATGAAAATCACCAGCACGCACGACGCCAGGTCCTTTTATATCAATGGTCACCAGCGTTGCCTGCTTCTTCTCCATTTTGAATATTATGTTTTTTAAATTTAGGATAAGCTCAACAACATCCTCCTTTATTCCTGGAATTACCGTGAATTCATGCGTTGCACCATCAAACTTTATTTGTTTTATCGCCGAACCGTTTAGAGAAGACAGCAGCACACGACGGAGCGCATTTCCCAGTGTATGACCATATCCCTTATCAAGGGGTTCTACAACAAATCGTGCATGTTTTGAATCATTATCGTCTATTGTTACAACAGTATCTAAGAGTGGCATAAATAAAAATGCAGAGCGTGTACGTAACGGCTACACGAGCCATGACGTGTACACTCTACATACCTGCCTTATTGTACAGAAGATATGTGTCTTCTGCAAATTCTACTAGGCAAAACGCACTTCCGCTGACTAGCGCGAATAATACTCAATTATGAGTGATACGTCAACATCAAGTTGCACCTGGCTCAAAGCTGGTAATGATTTTACCTGACCAACAGGTCCCTTACGCACCAACCACGGTACTAATTCTCGCTCTTTAGAATCTTCTATGTTCTCTTTCACGAATGGCAATTCCATAGACTTTGCCTTGAGGGTCACGATCTGGCCTTCCTTTACATGATATGAAGGGATATCTACCTTTTTTCCATCAACGAGTACATGTCCATGTGTCACTATCTGTCGTGCTTGTTCCCGAGTACGTGCAAGTCCAAGTCGATACACTACATTGTCTAATCGTGTTTCAAGCAACTGGACAAAACGTTCCTCAGTGTTACCTCTTTGCCGAAGTGCCTCCTGGTAATATCGTCTAAATTGTTTTTCCAGCATGCCATAGATGAATTTAAGCTTTTGTTTTTGCTCCAAACTCACGCCGAATGCTGACAATTTACCGCGTGGGCGTGTCCCACGTACTGGTCTTTGTTCATCTGGTATGAGCCCGAATCTTCTTTGATATTTTCTTTTTGCTTTTGTATGCCGTGCCATAGTTAAAAATTATACCTTTCGTCTCTTCCGTGGCCTGCAACCATTATGCGGTAGCGGCGTAATATCAGAAATTGATTTAATTTGTAATCCTGCTGCTTTTAATGAGCGTACAGCCGAGTCTCTACCCAGGCCAGGACCGTTAACAAAGACATCTAATGATTTCATCCCGCGTTCTAGAATCTTTTCCGCAACAACCTTCACGCTCGTGGTCGCCGCATATGGAGTGGATTTACGTGTCCCCTTAAATCCGACAGTGCCAGAACTACCCCAAGTCAAAACCTGTCCTTGTGCATCTGTCACCGTCACGATTGTATTATTAAATGTTGCCTGTATATACGCTCGACCATGCTCTGGAGCTACCTGTCTTTTTGCCGTCTTTTTAGATGATTGTTGTTTTGTTTGTTTTGCCATATTAGATAAAGTTACGTCTTTGATACAGCTTTTCTGACACTTACTCCTGCTACAGAACGTTTCGGTCCTTTTCGTGTTCGTGCGTTTCTTCGTGACCGCTGTCCACGAACCGGCAAATTCTTTTTATGTCGCTGACCACGATACGTTCCAATTTCAATAAGGAGTTTGATATTATCTCGCACTTCTCGTCTTAGTTCACCCTCGACCTTGTAATACTTTTCAATAACTTTAGAAATACGACCTAAATCATCTTCCGTTAATTCGTGCGTTCTGCTATCAGGATTGACCTGGGCCTGTTCTACAATTTTCAGCGCAGACGTAAGACCAATGCCTTTTATATAACGGAGCGCGTATACTATTTTTTTGTTATCAGGTATATCTACCCCAATGACTCGGGCCATAAAATATAAATTATTGTACTATCCTTGGCGCTGTTTATGCTTCGGGTTACTACAGATAACTCGCACCACACCATCCCGTTTAATTATTTTGCAGTTCGGACATCTTTTTTTTACACTTGCGCTGACTTTCATAGTGAGTACCCATTACAGCATGCACGATTATACACCAAACCTCATGGATACCAATATCCACCGTGTATTGTTTCGTGGAAAACATACCGTAAGATAAAAATTACTTCTTCAGACGATACGTGATTCTTCCTAAATCAGGGTATTTAGGATCGATCTCAATCTTAACGCGATCTCCAGGTAAAATAGTAATACGAAACCGCTTTAGTTTTCCTTGCAAATATGCAGTGATAACTTTCCCCTCGGCTTCTGAACTCTCAGGATCTAAACGCACCTTAAATTGCGTTTGCGGAAGCGTCTCTATTACTTCCCCTTCACGGATAACTAAACCAGCCTTAGCCATAGATAGTGCGCATTCTAGCAGACTACGCAGTCAAAATCAACGGTTCCCCTTCAGTAATTGCAATCGTATGTTCAAACATTGCAGATCTGCCCCCATCCCTCGTCACCGCAGTCCACCCATCATCAAGGATGTGAACATGATGTCTTTTCTCAACATACATAACTTCAACAGCAAGGGTCATACCGGCAGTAAGCTCGATCCCGTCTTTCGGATATCCAAAGCAGGGAACTTGTATTTCTTCATGCAATTTCTCTCCTATCCCGTGTCCCACAAATGCCCGAATTACACTACAACCATGCGACTCGACAACTGATTGCATGGCATACGAGATATCCCCCACGTAATTTCCTACTCTACATTGGGCAATCGCTTGCTCAAGCGCCATCTTGCCAATATTGAGAAACCCTGACCAACTATCTGTTCCTGCCTCTACCGTCTCGGCAGTGTCGGTGTGAAAACCCTTATGGAGGATACCGAGATCCACGGTAACAATATCCCCTATATTAATTTCACGATCCGAAGGCATTCCATGGACCACTTCCTCGTTTACACAAACCACAATCCGATGCGGGTAGCCGTGGTATCCAAGAAAAGACGGTTTTACATCGTGGGCTTCATAAAAACTCTTTGCTTCTTCTTCAAGCTCCATGGTTTTGATGCCAGGACGCACCATAGCAGCAAGTTTTTTGCGTAATTGCCCCGCCAGCGCTCCTCCTTCTTTCATCGCTATTATCTTTTTGTCGGGTGAGAATTCTTGGGTCTGCGTACCTTGGGGTGTGGAATTACTGTAGAAATTGTTCATATCCTCTGGTTGCAAGCATAGCCTCCAATCGTTTGAGCACATCGAGTACAACTGAGACCACAATAAGGAGGCTTGTCCCGCCGAGTGTTACCGCACCACTGAGTGTTGGGAATAGTACTTGCATACCGATAGGTAATACCGCAATGAGGCCAAGAAAGATAGCTCCCACCAACGTAATTCGCGTAAGTATTTGGTTTAGATATTCCGCTGTATGTGCACCTGGACGTATGCCAGGTATGAAAGCAGCTTGTTTCTGAAGATTATCCGCTACATCATCAGGATTAAATTGAACTGCCGTATAAATATAGGTAAATCCAATTACAAGCACAAAATACAGCAAGGCATATATGACAGGGTTGTTATAGTATTCTAAGAATTGCCGCACAAGCTGCACGAGTTGTTGGTTACTCAGGTTAACTAAAAAGTTACCTGCCAAACCAGGCAATGAAATAAGGGAAATTGCGAAGATAATTGGTATAACACCCGCACTATTCAATCTAAGAGGCAAATGTGTCGACTGACCCATGGCAGCTTGTCGACCACCACCTCTACGAGCATATTGAATCGGAATTTCCCGTTGTGCCTCATTTACTACAACAATACCCCATATGATAACCACACTAACAAGGAGGAAAAGGAGGATACTCAAAAAATCTCCTTGTTCTACATTGACTGCACTGAGCTGAGACAATGATACGGGAAGTCCGCTTAAAATACCTGCAAAGATAAGAATTGAGATTCCATTACCAACGCCATAATTTTCAATTAGTTCGCCAAGCCAAACAAGGAGTAACGCACCGGCTGTAAGTGTAAGTACCATAAGGGCGATGGTCGTAGGTGGCAAAAACGATATGACTCCTTGACTCTTGAGCAAAAAATAAATACTCATCGACTGTATTACCGATAGTGGTAGCGTGAGTAGCCTGGTGTATTGGTTTATTTTTCGTCTGCCTTGCGCACCTTCCTGTGAAAGCTCTTTTAGAGATGGAATCACCATAGTCATCAAATTCAAAATGATAGAGGCGTTGATATACGGGTTAAGCCCTAGTGCAATTATTGAAAAGTTCGATAACGCACCACCAGAAAAAAGGTTTAAGAGTCCCAAAAACTGGCTGCTCGCAAACAGATTGCGTAACGATGCAAGATCAACACCCGGTAACGGGATATGTGCAAGAATACGAAATATGGTTAGTATTCCAAGGGTAACTATGACTTTGCGTCGCACGTCAGGCGTCGACCATACTTGACGAAGGAGGGAAAGGAATTTCATCTTACTTTTGTATTGTACCACCAGCCTCTTCTATCTTTTTTCGTGCATTTTTCGAAAATGTAAACTCAGACGAGAATGTACGTGCATGCGTCAATGTGCCATTAGCGAGGATTTTTATGGGCATATTTGTATCCTTTACTACTCCAGCATCCAACAATACTTGAGGTGTGAGTTTTTCCGTATCCAGCGTGTTACATTGATTCAACGTAACGGTGTACGGTCGCATAGACCACTGTACCCGCCGGCCGGATTTTCCTTTTAAAAACGGGAATTGCTTAAATATTTGTAAACGTCTCAACTTTAACCGATTGCGTACACTTTGCCCCTTAATTCCGTGTCCTGATGTTTTTCCTTTAGAACTTCCCAGTCCTCTACCAAGACGCCTTCCACGTTTTTGAACCCCTTTTAATTTTGGTAATGAATGTAGTTGCATATTATTTAGTCTTCGATACCTTACGAGTAATTTTGCGAGCTGATGTTGGTTTAATGCTTCTTAGTGCCATAATCGTTGCTTTTACATTACTTTTTTTGTTTTTGCTGCCAATAATTTTACCCACGACATTCCGAATGCCTGCTGCTTCTGCAATGGTACGAATCGCTCCACCCGCAATAATACCCGTACCAAGCGGCGCAGGCTTGAGAAGTATTTGAGCTGATTTATACTTTTTACGGACATCATGTGCAATCGTTCGTGCTTCTCCAACGAGTTGAATGGGAAACATGGCCTTTTTTGCTTGGCGTCCACCTTTTTTTACCGCAGCACTTACATCTTTTGCTTTGCCTACCCCAACTCCCACCATACCATTTCGATCACCTACTACTACTAATGCTGCAAAACGAAACCTGTTACCCCCCTTGGTTTTTTTGGATGTACGTTTAAGCTCAACGAGTTGTTCAAGATATTCAGTATCTTTATGTTCTTGTTCCATAGTTTGTGTTTTTGGTTTCTTTGTATCTATCATACTTAGAATTGTAATCCTGCCTCTCTCATCCCATCTGCCAAAGCTTTTACCCTACCATGGTACGCATATCCTCCGCGGTCAAATACTATACGCGTAATCTGTTTTTCCTGCAAACGCTTCCCAAATTCATTTCCGAGCCGATGTGCTTTTGCAGTCTTCGGCGATAACTTAATAGCGTTATCGCTCATGCCAATAAGGGTACTGCGCGCAGTGTCATCAATAGCCTGAACATACAATCGTTCACTCGAGCGGAAAACAGCTACACGAGGTCGATCAGCAGTACCGCTAATCTTAGCACGTACACGCTGATGGCGTCTTTGTCTTTGCTTTTCTTTGTAAGATCCAGTGTATTTTTGTAACATATTCGTATAGCTAGCCGGCTTTAGCTGCCTTACCAGCTTTTCTGCGAATTATTTCACCCACATATTTAATCCCTTTGCCTTTGTAGGGTTCAGGAGCCCGAAGCTTTCGAATTTCTGCGGCAATTTGACCTACACGTTGCTTGCTTGGCCCTGACACCACAATATATTTATCATCAATACTAAGCGTTATATCTTCAGGAGCTTTAAAAAGGATCGGGTGCGAAAATCCAAGCATAAGCTCTAAGTCTTTTCCTTTCATGTTTACCCGGTATCCAACACCGGTAAGCTCTAACTTTTTTTCAAAACCAACGTGTGCCCCTTCTATATCATTTGCTAATAGCGCACGCCATAATCCCCACAACGCTTGGACATATCGAGCAGGCGAATCTTTTAGAACAAGCAACGTATCGTTTTCACGCTGCAACTTTAACTCTCGCGGGAGAGTATGCGTGACTACCGTCTTGGGTCCTGAAATATTGACATCTCTCCCCTCTATAGTAACCTCGACTGCTGGTGGTATTTGTATTGGTTGTTTTCCTATTTTAGACATATGTTTTATTAGGTAGATCGACACACTCTACCAAACCTCTGCGAGTACCTCACCGCCAAGCTTTTGTTTTCTCGCTTTCTCCGAAGACATAACCCCTTTTGACGTACTAACAACTGTTATGCCAAACCCTCCACGGATGGACCGAAGCTTTGCATACGGCTTGTACACTCTTCGTCCTGGAGTAGATACTTGCTTGATATCTATGAGCGCAGGCTGTTTCTTATCATCATACTTTAGATATACCGTCAGCCATTTTCTATTCTCTTGCTCATTCACCGTTACATCATCTACAAACTCATGTTCATACAATACACGAGCTATTGTTTCCTTCAACCGAGTGTATGGCATCGTTACTTCAATCTTACTTGCCATATAACCATTTTTAATTCGTATAAGAAGATCCGCTACGGGATCAGTTATCATTACCATGATGCTTTTATTACTCCCGGAAGATTACCCCTGAGGGCATGCTCGCGAAAGCATTTTCGACACATTCCGAATTTACCCATGAAGCCACGTGGATTCCCACACACTCTGCAACGATTACGTTTACTTACCGGACGCTTTTTCTTTTCATTTCGTAATATCCATGACTTTTGTGGCATATGTTATTTCTGTGAAGCCTCTTTTTCGAAAGGCATCCCAAATGCCCTCAAAAGCGCTTCACCTTCACTGGTATTTTGAGCAGATGTTACAATAATCACCTGCAAACTCCTTCTGCGATCTAATGTATTGGGATCAATCTCCGGAAATACAACTTGTTCATTAATCCCTAATGTATAATTGCCCTGTCCATCAAACGCCCGTACCGGTACCCCTTTGAAATCACGAGTCCTCGGAAATATTATCGCAATTAATTTATCGAGGAACTCATACATTCGATCGCCTCTGAGCGTTGCCTTTACACCAATCGCATTGCCTTTCCCCACTCCAAATCCTGCAATTGACTTACGTGCTTTTGTAATGATAGCCTTTTGGCCGGCAATGTTTGTTAAATCCTCCTGAGATTTTTCGATCTCTTTCTTGTCTTTTATTGCACGTCCCACCCCCATATTAAGCACGATCTTCATCAGTCGTGGCACCGCGTGCGGGTTATTATACCCTAGATCTTTCATTAATTGCGGAACTATTTCCTTTGTATATTTTTCTTTTAAGCGAGTCATATTTATTTATCTACTGATTTTCGAGTCTTCTTTGAAACACGTTTCTTCTTCTCGGTCGTTGCATCATTGGCCACTCGAGTTCGCACCTTAGATGCCGGGTCAACAATCATGACATTGCTCACATGAAGCGGTGCAGGCTTTTGCAAAATGCCATGTTCTTGTCCTCGTTGCCGTGCGCGTTTATGCCGCTTTACTATATTGGCCCCTTCGACTAATACGCGTTCCTCCTTAGGAAATGACTTCAGAACTTTTCCGCTCTTTCCTTTATCCTTACCAGCAATGATTTGTACAGTATCTCCTGCTTTGATTTTCATAAAACCTCTTTCGCGAGTGATGCTATCTTAGAAAACCCGCGGTCTTTTACTTCTTTGGCAATTGGGCCAAAAACTCGTGTTCCCAATGGCACACCATTTTTGTCGATAAGTACAGCTGCATTATCATCAAATCTTATGTATGTTCCATCATTCCTTCGTCTTTCCTTTTTTGTCCTGACGACAAGTGCACGAGCAATCTCATGATCTTTTACTGCACCATGAGGAATCGCTCCTTTCACCACGACTGATATGGTGTCACCAAGATATGCATATTTCTTTTTGGACGCTCCAGGGATCGATAAACATTGCACTCTTTTTGCCCCCGAATTATCAGCTACTTGTAATTGTGTACCAATTTGAATCATAGATGCCTAAACGTTATCATTCTTCGTGATACGTTCTACTACATGCCAACGTTTCTGTTTTGATAGCGGACGGGTTTCTTCAATTCGCACAGTATCACCAACGTTTATTTCGTCTTGTTCCGTGTGTGCATAATATTTTTTGCTACGCACAAACCTTTTTTCGTAGAGTGCATGCTTTACCACCTGGTCTACTTTCACGACCACGGTATTATGCATATGTGTTGATACCACTGTACCTATAAGCTGTTTTTTTGACATATTAACTCTGCGCAGTTGTGTCCTGAGACGACAACGTGCGTAATACAGTTTGAATGCGGGCGATAGCTACACGTGCTTTGCGCAATTTATGCGTTTCTGATTCTTTCCCTACCGCAACATTCATACGAAGCTGCGCAAGTGCGTCACGCTCATCTTGCAACATTGCTTGTAATTCCCCTTTTGTTTTTGTACGTAATTCAGACATTAACGTTGATTGTTTACTCATAGTATTCCCCTTTTTTGACAAATGCGGTTCCCACTGATAACTTATGTCCTGCTAATCGGAATGCTTCTCGCGCAACCTCTTCTGGCAATCCTGACAATTCAAACAGCATTCTACCAGGCTTGACAACTACCGCATAATGATCCAACGGACCTTTTCCTCCACCCATTCTCCCCTCGCCACCTTTGCTTGTTATTGGCTTGTGGGGAAATACTCGAATCCACAACTTACCACCGCGACTTGCGTGGTTCCTTATTGCCCGTCGTGCAGCCTCTATTTCGCGGCTTGAAATAAATCCTCGTGTCTTAGACTGCAAACCAAATTCGCCAAAGGACACTTCACTTCCCCTGGTACTTTTTCCCTTATTCTTTCCTCTAAAAATTCGTCGATATTTAAGTTTCTTTGGTTCTAGCATACGTTTTTACCTTTCTATTACTCGTTTTTACTGTTTCGTGCAATCCATACTTTTATACCAATCGTTCCGAATTTAGTCTTTGCTGTCGCTTGAGAATAGCTTATATCGGCATCCATGGTAGACGTGGGCACTGAACCCAATACCTTTTTCTCAGTGCGAGCAATGGCAGTTCCCCCAACTCGGCCACTCACATATACCTTAATACCTTGAGCCCCCGCATCCATTGTCTTTTGCATTGATTTAGCAACTACACGCTTATAGCTCATTCTTCGCTCAATCTTATATGCAATATCGTCTGCAACCGCCCTCGCTGATAAATCCGGATGAGCAACTTCGAACACATTGAGATTCATCTTTCCCGTTGCTAATACATTTAATCCTTTCTTTATCTCTTCTACGCGTGTACCTCCACGTCCTATAACCATACCCGGTTTTGCGACATAGACATCAATATCAACCTGATTGATACTTCTCTTTATGACAACCCGGTCAAGCCCTGCAAGCGATAATTCTGTATTCAAATAGTTTCTAATTGCCAAGTCCTCGTGAAGTAAATCCACATAGTTCTGGTCATTATGCCAAACAGAATTCCAGTTTTTGTTTTTAGAAAGCCGGTAACCTACCGGATTAATACTTTGTCCCATACGCAACTAATTACCAAAAAATAATTACAGAAACATCTATTTATTTGGGTGTTTCTTTCTTTGGTGATTGATCTATATTTTCAGTTTCCTCTAATACTACCCGTACATTAGAACTAGCACTCCGGCGCCAATTCAATCGCCCTCGTGCGCGAAATTCTGGAGAACGCCGTATCATACCTCTTCCCACCTGAATTTCTTTAATAAATAGCTTTTCTTTTGGTATATCAAAGTTATGTATTGCATTCGCCTTAGCTGACGCCAAAGTCTTTAATATTGGCTCCGCTGCTCTCTTGGGAGTTTGCTCAAGCACTGCAACTGCTTTATCCAATGGAAGCTTGGCTACTCTTCGTGCCACAACACGCATCTTCTGCGGTGACTGTCGTATATGTTTGGTAACTGCAATAATTTGACGTGCCATATGATGTTATTCTCCTGTACCTGTTGGTTTCTGTACACCTTTCTTACTATGTGCAAGAAACTTTCTTGTCTTTGCAAACTCGCCGAGCTTATGCCCAACCATGCTTTCTTGTATGTACACGCGCACAAACCGTATTCCTTGATGGATATCGAGTGTGTGGTTTACCATTTCAGGACTAATTGCACTTTCCCTGCTCCAGGTTTTTATGACTTCTTTTATTCCCGCTTCGTTAAGCTGTTGTATTTTTTTTACTAGCTTTTCGTCCACGTACGGACCTTTTTTTGTACTTCTTGCCATAAATTACTTACCTTTTATTGCGACGAGCAATAATAAGTCGATTTGTTTTATTCTTTGGTTTGCGCGTTTTCTTACCATGTGCAGGCTTACCATATACTGTCTTTGAAGGACGCCCTGCACCAGTCCGCCCTTCTCCTCCTCCATGCGGATGATCCCCCGCAGACATAGCAGTTCCTCTAACCGCAGGTCGCCAACCCAAATTGCGTCGTCTTCCCGCCTTACCTAATTTGATCAGACCATGCTCTGCATTACCAAGTGTGCCAATAGTAGCCCATGCCTCCTCAGGAATTAACCGTATCTCGCCACTCGGCATTCGAAGCTGTGCGAGCCCTTTGTCACGCCCCATAAGTGTAGCTCCTGCCCCTGCCGACCGAACAAGTTGGCCGCCTTTGCCAGGCACTGTTTCAATATTATGAACCAATGTTCCCAAAGGAATAGACTTAAGGGGTGACGCATTTCCAGGATTTACTGACACTTTTTTTGCGGCAATAACAGTATCTCCAACAGAAAGCCCTTCAGGCCACAAAATATATCGACGCTCTCCGTCCTCATACGCAAGCAGTGCTAAGTGCGCTGAGCGATTCGGGTCATATTCGATCGCAATTACTTCTGCAGGTGCATCGTATTTGTCTCTCTTAAAATCTATTACTCGATACAGACGCTTATGGCCTCCCCCGCGGTGACGCACGGTGATTTTACCACGTGATCGTCCAGATTTTTTGGGCAAACGCTGGACCAGGGACTTTTCGGGCCGTTTCGACGTCAAGACTGCGCTCGCGTCCAGAGAAACCTGATGCCGAATTCCTGCACTTGTTGGTTTATATCGCTTAACTTTTATAAGATTTGTGCGTGCCATATTCTATTTCTTTGAATCAGATAAATTCTCCTCAACCGCTTCTGTATTAAATTCCGAAAAGATATCAATTGATTGTTTCGGATCAATTGTCACAATTGCTATTTTTTTGTCCGCTGTCTGTGTCATTTGCCGTTTGCGAAACACCCTCTTGAGCTTCCCTTTCCGATTAAGCATTTTGACTTTGTACACCGTAACATTAAAGAGTGACCCTACCGCACGTGCTACATCAAACTTTGTCGCCTGCGAATGGACTTCGAATGAATAATGGTTGTCCTTCATCCGGTTCAATGACTTTTCGGTTACTATTGGTTTTTTTAAGATTTGTGCAAGTTCCATATTAATCTTTGACAACTCCTCCTAAGAAAGCGTCCAACCCTTCTTTTGTAAAAATGACCACATCACTCCAGACTATTTCATATGCATGCAGTAAGCGCGCCTCACGTACCTTAGTACCGGGTATATTCTGAAAAGATTTTTTAACAGCAGTATCTTTGTCTGCTGTAACCAAAAGCGCTTTCTGCTTATCAGTTATTGCTGCAAGCGTTTTCTTGGCAGTCTTTGTCTGTGGTTTTTCATATGCCAGACCTTGCACAACCAACACATCACCTTGAGCATGTTTGCCTGACAGTGAAGACACCAAAGCTCCTCTTCGCATCGCTTTTGAAATCGTAACATTATGAACTCCAGGGCGAAGTGCATGCACATGGCCGCCGCCTCTCCAAATAGGTGAACGCGTACTTCCATGTCGTGCACGGCCAGTACCTTTTTGACGCCAAGGCTTAGCGCCACCACCACGAACTTCTCCTCGATCTTTAGTTTTACGTGTTGCTAAGCGTGCATTTTGTAGCCGTACATAAATTGCCTGAGCAATTAAATCATGATTAACGGGCACTGCAAAAACCTCATCAGGGACCGCAACCGTTCCCGCATCAGCTCCATCAATTGAAAGCATTTTTATATCTGCCATATGTGTTATAAATTGACGCTCTCCTTTGCGTCATCGACTGCCTCAAATGTAATCGTAAGCTCACTTTTTGGTCCACCAGGCACCGCACCTTTCAAATATATTAGTCCGTGTTCTAGATCAATTTGCTCTACACGTAACCCTTTAACCGTAATACGCTTCGCTCCCATTCGCCCTGGCATTTTCTGCCCTTTCCATACTCTTCCTGGGTCTGTTCCGGCACCAATTGACCCTACCGCACGCTGACGGTCACTCTGTCCATGAGTCTTTGGCCCACCTGCAAAACTATACCGCTTTACCGCACCAGCAAATCCTTTCCCCTTAGAGGTTCCTGAGACCACCACAGACGACCCTATCGTTATCGCTTCCCAATCATCTGCCTCAGTAACTTTTATGACAGTTACCGGAACTACTGTTCCATCATCTTTAAAGAGTTGGGTCATGTGCTTTTTTGTACCGGTAAGTTGTTTGTGCATATGCAAAAAAATAACGGGGTACTTACCCCGCTTTCTCTTTTTTATCCTAAGAGGTTGCGTTTATAAGCCCCATGCAACATTAGCTATTTGAATACCGTATTGCTCGTATTCTCATTGCTGGGGCCAATTGTAACAAAGCACTGTTATATACGCAAGCAATTAATACCGGTGCTAGACCAAAACACAGATTTTTTGCCACATTGTTACCTTAGGTTATAATTTAAAGGCATTATGAACTTCTATAGATTTAGCCCTATTACGAGTGAAAAAAGTTTCAACGAAGCTATTACGTACATAACAATAAAGTTGGATACAATGTCGCAACAACTGTTTCAAACCAAACTCCCAATTACAACGCTTAAGTTGTTTGCTCACTACCCTGACGAATACGAATATTTGCTTACTCTTATAAATCACATGGGATCACCTGCACCTTTCAATTCCGAGACAAGCTCGTATGTGAAAGTAAACAAAGAGATTCGGGAGCATGCTGTAAAGTACGTGGGAATACGGATTATTGATCCATATAGGTTACAAGTTGGATGCGGAGATTATGAAATTCCATATTTCGCCGACTTCAAGCGTAAGTGGTTAGATACATCGCCCTGGATCCGAGAATTCTCGAATGATATGTTAGAAATATGGCATCCTGATTTTGATGTACTAGGATATGTGGTACAACCGCTTATATAACCAGTACCATTTTTTTAATCTTACTAAGATATGCATGGCTTAAGGTAAGTCTCCAATCAACAAAAGCCTTTCATCTACTTATTTTATAAGAACATTCCTTCTTTTAGTGCCATACAGTTCGGGTGTCTCAGTAACTGATCGTGAGAGTATTTCTGGTGAACTGCAGTCTAAGCAACTCCATGAATCGCTATAAAGAATTTTGTTATTGCAAGTCTCATGTTTGAATCAGTAGGCAAAGTGACTTTTGAATTATACCCATGTAACAAGAACGGGAAGAAAACAGGATCATATATCTGAAAATGTGCCAGATCGTAATAGACATCGGTTGATCTAATATCGCCAAAATCAATAAATCCTGTATCGTCCTATTATACAGAAGCCCTCCGACGTAATGTCAGGAGGGCTTCACGGACAGCTAAAACTTTTATGTAAGGTGCCAGAATAGACTGAATGTACGTGTGAACAATAGTCTAAGCAACAACTTTAGCAGTTGCTTAATCAACGTCAACGATGATCCCTGATTCTCGTTATCAGGTAATGGCGTTGGCGTAGCTGTCGGGGTTGCCATCACCGTAGGTGCAACTGTTGGTGTAGGTGCTTTTGTAGGAGTAGGTGTTGGCATTGTAGTTGGCTGAATAGTCGGCGTTACGGACTGCGTTGGAGTCACCGCAATAGGTGGAGTTGGTGTCACCGTTACGGTCGGAGTTGGCGTCACCGGCGTAGTACTTGTTCCTCTTACTTGCACATCATCTATGTACATAATGTCGCTTGCGCCACTAATTGTTGCAACAAACCGAATTCCTAAAGTAGCGGCATTGCTTGCTTCCGTACCCAACACTACTGTATGCTCTATCCACTCAGCGGCACCTTCTATAGATGGTGTCAGATCATCTCCATCTAGCGTCACCACCGTATTCCATGTACTTCCCCCATTTAACGTCCACTGCAATTCAAGCAGATCTTGTGAGTCCCAACCGGTATTTGTATCGTGCCAAAACGTCACTGTTACATTAGTAAATCCGGTGGTTGAAAGATCTCTTCGGAGTACTGCCCCTTCCACATTTCCTGACACACGTGCCTTTCGGGTACCTGAATGGGCATTGGATACACTGTTGGTCCATGTCTCCGTCGGCTGGATAATCCAAGCATTTAACGTAGTATCCTCAAAATCATCTTGAAAAATCACGGTATCCGCCGATGCAGTATTAACAAATACACCAAGGAGGGAGACGTTAACGGTAAGAATACAGAGAAGGTAGCGCGTTGTCTTTCGCCACAAACATAGTTTATGATTGTTTCTCATTGTCTCACCTCCCTGATGATATATATATGCTTATATTTTACATTAAGCGTGATGTCAAGTGAGCAATTTTGTAAGCGTACCATTTTTGAGGTGATATACTGTATCCACACCTACATTCTCAACGAAATACCGATCATGAGACACCAATAAAATCCCTCCTTCAAATTCTCGCAGTGACCCTTCTATTGCTTCCTTAGTCCATATATCCAAATGATTGGTCGGTTCATCAAGAATGAGCAAATCCAGGTTTTGTTGGGTAAATACGGCAAAACCCAGCCGCGCACGCTCTCCCGGGCTTAATGTCCCGATTTTCCGTGACAGGTATTCCTGCGGGAACAAATATTTTTTCAATATACCGTATAGTCGATAGTCTGAGATGCCAGCTTGATTGCGAAAAAACGTTTCGACCGTCTCATCAAATGGTAAATGTTCTTGATTCTGTCGGAAGTATCCCCACCTCACATTGTGACCAATAACCACTTCCCCTTCAGTCGGTACTACTATTCCAGAAATGAGATTCAACAGCGTAGATTTGCCGGCACCGTTTGCACCATATAGCCATGCTCTTTCATTGCCACGCAATTCAAAAGAAACATCATTCAGCACGTTGGCCTTCTCAAAGCTCTTTTGTATGCCATCTACTTGAAGCATTAACTTGCCTGTGTGAGTTGTACCGGAGAAAGAAATCTGCGTAATCACATCAAGTTTATACCTGCCCACCTCGCTACGCAGAACTTCTCGTTCCATCCGCTTCTTGGCAGCCCTGACCGCCTTACCTCGTGCTTTACCACCCTGCAACCTCCTGGCGTTTTCTATAAGCGTAGCCAACTGCTTCCGTTTTTGCTCCTGACGCTTGTAGGTCTTTTCTCGTTCCTCGATCCACTGTTGTTTCAGTGTTTTATAGTCAGTGTAATTACCAGGAAATATCAGTAGCTGCTTCTCGTCAATTTCAAAAATATGAGTACATACGGCGTCTAAGAATGCCCGATCATGGGAAACAAGTATAACGATCCCACCAAATGATTTCACAAAAGCCTCAATCCATTGAATCCCTTCTATATCTAGATGATTTGTTGGCTCATCGAGTATGAGAACAGAAGGGTTATCAACCAAGAGTTCTGCAAGTTTCACACGCATTCTCTGGCCACTGCTTAAGTTTGAAATTGCAATATCCCAAGAAGCTTCGGGCAACCCTAGTCGAGAGAGTTGTCTTTCAAATTCATACGCTTTGTCCTGCAATAAAAGCCTACCGAACTCTCTCACGCTACTTTCTGGTTGCTCAAAGAGCTGCGGTAAATACGCTACCACTTCGTTCTCAATAGACACAGTTCCAGAGTCATAGTCTTCCACTCCTATCAAAACTTTGAGTAAGGTTGACTTTCCACACCCGTTTTGCCCCAACAGGCCAACCTTTTCCTTATTTCCTATAACAAATGAGATATCTTCTAACAAAGGTCCCGTTGGCATTGACTTATAAAGATGCTTTACGCTAATCATGCACGCAATAATAGCACACAAGACATTTCAGCACATATACTAGGGAGAATAGCGATTCTTATAAATGGGTATCTTGTGGGAACTACCAAAGACTGTGCTTACATTTTAATTTCTACAGAGACACCAGCAGGAAGATCGAGGTTTGATAACTGATCAAGGGTTTGTGCAGTGGGTTCATGTATATCGACAATACGCTTATGGGTACGGCGTTCAAAACTTTCTTGACTTTTTTTATCGATATGGGGACCACGAATGACCGTAAAGAGTTCACGCTTAACGGGCAATGGGATTGGCCCAACTACTTGAGCTCCCGTTCTAAGTGCGGTATCAACAATTTCAATTGCTGCTTGATCTAAGACTTTGTAGTCAAAGCTTTTTAAACGTACCCGGATGCGTCCTTTTGGCATTAGTGATTAATTAACCAATTATTGTGTAATTGGTAATTTCTCCACCATTCTATACTGATTTGTTGATTTGTCAACCAGAACCTTTTGATGGAGTTGTTCGTGGCATGCTGCCTCTCAATCGAACAACCCCATGCAAAGGTGCTGGGTATGATTCCACTGTATTACACTACCTTGGTAATAACTCCTGCACCAACTGTGTGCCCACCTTCACGAATCGCAAAGCGTAGTCCGTCATTAAGAGCAACTGGTTGAATCAGTTTGACCTTAAATGTCACATTATCCCCAGGCATTACCATTTCGGTTCCTTCAGCCAAGGTAACCTCGCCCGTAACGTCAGTCGTTCTCAAGTAAAACTGTGGACGGTATCCACTAAAGAATGGAGTGTGACGTCCACCTTCCTCTTGCTTGAGAATATATACTTCAGCTTCAAATTCCGTGTGCGGGTTGACCGAACCGGGTTTGGAAAGTACTTGTCCTCGTTGAATATCTTCATGGCCAATACCACGAAGTAGGATACCAACGTTGTCACCAGCTTGTCCTTGTTCGAGTGTTTTTCTAAACATTTCAACACCAGTGACCACTGTTTTCTTTTTGTCATCAACAATACCAACGATTTCAATTTCTTCTCCAACCTTTACAACACCAGTCTCAATACGGCCAGTCGCAACAGTTCCACGTCCTTCAATAGAGAACACGTCTTCGACCGGCATCAAGAATGGTTTATCAACCTCACGAACCGGCATATCAATATAATCATCGACTGCCTGCATCAGCTTCTTTATTGATTCTGCAGCTTCTGCATCACCTTCGAGCGCTTTTAGTGCGGAGCCACGAATAATTGGAACCTCATCCCCAGGATACTCATACTTGCTGAGAAGTTCACGAATCTCTACTTCAACCAAATCGGCAAGCTCAGGATCATCAACCATGTCCATCTTGTTCATAAATACAACAAGTTTAGGAACATTAACCTGACGTGCAAGTAGAATATGTTCACGAGTTTGTGGCATCGGACCATCAGCTGCGGAAACAACCAAAATCGCACCGTCCATTTGTGCAGCACCAGTGATCATGTTCTTAATGTAGTCTTCGTGACCAGGTGCATCGACGTGCGCATAGTGGCGCTTCTCAGTTGAATACTCAACGTGAGTAATGTTAATGGTGATACCTCGCTCTCGTTCTTCTGGAGAGTTATCAATGTTTTCGAAAGGCACGTATTCAGACATGCCCATATCGTGCAACACTTTGGTAATAGAAGCAGTCAACGTTGTTTTACCATGATCAACGTGACCGATTGTTCCAATATTTACGTGTTCCTTGTCGCGTACAAATGTTTCTTTTGCCATGTATTTTCACCACCCTTCTAAAGAATAGTTGCAAATAAACCAATAATCAAATGACCAATATGCAGATTCGTCATTTATCTATTGCTTTATAATACTCATTAGCCCGCTGCTTCACGCTTCATTCCTGCTACGACTTCTTCAGCTATCCGAACCGGCACTTCCTGATAGTGTGATGGTACCATACTAAAGGTTGCACGCCCTTGCGTCATGCTACGCAGTGATGTTGCGTAGCCAAACATTTCTGCGAGCGGCACCTTTGCATCAATGATACGCGCATTCCCTCGAGGAGTGCTTTGCTCTACCTGACCCCGTTTGCTACCAAGATCTCCCATGACATCTCCCATAAATTCTTCAGGCGTGACAACTTCAAGTTGCATAATTGGTTCTAACAATGTGGGCTTCGCTAATTTTGATGCTTCACGTGCGGCCATGGAGCCAGCAATCTTAAATGCAATTTCAGACGAGTCAACATCATGGTACGAACCGTCAAAGAGGGTTACCTTAACATCAGTCAGTGGATATCCAGCAATGACTCCATTGTCGAGTGCCTCATAAATACCTTTTTCTACCGCGGGTATATATTCATTTGGAATTGCTCCACCTTTGATCGCATTAACAAATTCACGTCCCGTACCCCGCTCAAGTGGCTCAATCTTAATAACCACGTGTCCATATTGTCCGCGTCCACCACTTTGTTTAATATATTTACCTTCATGTTTATCAATGGTAGCGGCAATAGTTTCGCGGTAGGCAACTTGCGGCCGACCAACATTAACCCCCACGCCAAATTCACGCTTTAATCGATCAACCATGATCTCTAGATGAAGCTCACCCATGCCTGAAATGAGCACTTGACCAGTGTCTTCATCCGTACGCAACACAAAAGTGGGATCTTCCTCCTGTAACTTCCTGAGAGACTCTCCAAGCTTATCACGATCTGACTTGGATTGAGGTTCAATCGATAACGAGATAACTGGTTCCGGAAATGTTATCTCTTCCAAGTGCACTGGGTGGTTTGGATCGCATAATGTCTGGCCGGTTGACGCATCTTTTAGGCCAACAGCCGCACCAATTTCTCCTGCCTGCAAATCTCTTACTTCTTCGCGGTGATTAGCATGCATCAGCACCATTCTTCCCATCCGTTGAGAATCGTCGCGATTCACGTTAAGTACAGTATCGCCGACTGAGACTTTACCTGCATACACACGGAAATATGCAAGTCTTCCTACATAAGGATCAGTTTGTACTTTAAACACAAGCGCCGTAAAGGGCTCGTTTACATCTGGAGTTCGTGTAACAGTCTCCTCGGTACCGGGGACAATACCGGTAACCGATGGGACATCCGCAGGAGAAGGTAGATACTCGACCACAGCATCCAAAAGCGGTTGCACCCCTTTATTCCGGAGTGATGATCCAGCAAGTACCGGCACAATCTGTAGGTTTACTACTGCCTTTCGCATTACTTTCTT
Organism: uncultured Candidatus Saccharibacteria bacterium; assembly: GCA_964392315.1. Taxonomy (GTDB): domain Bacteria; phylum Patescibacteriota; class 4484-211; order 4484-211; family JAGQKX01; genus CAYMOT01. The sequence continues at coordinate 307,358 of CAYMOT010000001.1, read as the reverse complement.
CAGTTCATCAAGGGCAATTTCCTCTCCACCAAGATACTTTTCCAAAAGTGCATCATCTTGTTCTGCAATTTTTTCAACAAGCTCTTCACGCAACGCTACTGCTTTTTCTTTTAAATCATCCGGGATCTCTCTTTTTTCAAATTCCGCACCAAGGGTCTCGTCTTTCCAGACAATAGCTTCCTGCGTCAGCAAATCAACCACACCAATAAAATCATTTTCAGCACCAATCGGAATGTTGTACGCGACCGCCGGGACTCCCAAACGCTGACGAATTTCCTCGAGGGTGTTAAAGTAATTTGCTCCTAGCTTGTCCATTTTATTGACAAAGAGTATACGCGGCACCCCATACTTATCTGCCTGCCTGGAGACCGTTTCAGTCTGGGACTGCACACCCTCTTCCGCATCAAAGATCATGACCGCACCATCAAGGACTCTGAGCGAGCGCTCTACCTCTGCAGTAAAATCAAGGTGGCCTGGGGTATCAATAATGTTAATACGGTGGTCGTTCCAAAAGGTTGTAGTGGCTGCCGAGGTGATTGTAATACCGCGCTCCTGTTCTTGCTCCATCCAGTCCATAGTTGCCTGACCTTCGTGCACTTCACCGATCTTATATGTTCGGCCGGTGTAATAGAGTACCCGCTCGGTACTGGTTGTCTTACCTGCGTCTATATGGGCAATAATGCCAATATTTCTGATTTTTTCAATTGGATAGTGTTTGGTTTCCTGACTCATATAGTGTTACTTTTACCACTTGAAATGTGCAAACGCGCGATTTGCCTCTGCCATTTTATGTACATTGTTCTTCATTTTAATAGCTTCCCCTTCTTGGTTATACGCGTCCACCAATTCTTGCGACAGGCGTGTCACCATATCACTGCCACTACGAGCACGTGCTGCATTGATAAGCCAACGGAATGAGAGCATTTGTTTTCTTTCTACTCTGACTGGCGCGGGAACCTGGTACGTCGCCCCTCCAACTCGGCGCGAACGAACTTCGAGGGTTGGGGACACGTTCTTTAGCACTTCGTCTAATACAATTTGTGGATCTGCATTAACCTTCTCAGCCGCTTTCTCAAGTGATTTATAGACGATATCAGCAGCCACTGTTTTCTTACCATCGAGCATAACCATGTTAATAAAGCGAGAAACTACTGCAGAATTATACTTCTGGTCAGGCTTGATTGTTCTTATTTTTGCTCGTTTTGTTCTCATAGAAGATATGTATTAACTTTACTTTTTTGCGCGTTTTGCACCATATTTACTTCGACTAGAGACTCGCTTTTCTACACCACCTGTATCTAGTGCCCCCCGGACAATATGATATTTTACTCCCGGAAGGTCACGCACACGCCCTCCTCGCACGAGTACGATACTATGCTCCTGTAAGTTGTGACCTTCACCTTGAATATATGCGGTGATCTCTTTTCGATTACTCAAGCGAACACGTGCAACCTTTCGCAAAGCTGAGTTTGGCTTCTTTGGCGTCATCGTCTTTACTTGAATACAGACACCACGCTTGAAGGGGTTTTTTGTTGGTGTGGTTTTCCTGTGTAACGAATTCCATGTGCCCCGCAACGCGGTTGACTTTACTTTTTTATTCTTTTGCATACGTCCATATCGGACGAGTTGGTTAATGGTCGGCATAGCGTGCTCATTATACACTATTCATGCATTTCGTCATGGGTAACAATCGACTCTTTGGTGGGAATGAGTTTTCCGATGATCACGTTTTCCTTCAAGCCCTTGAGGCGGTCAACTTGTGGACGCCAATTCACCGCAGCCTGAGAGAGCACATTCGTTGTTTGGATAAATGAAGCTGCAGAGAGCCAAGAGTCCGTGAGCAACGAAGTGCGGGAAATACCCAAAAGAGTTTTATTTGCCTTAATAGGTGTGCCACCCTTCTCTTTTATTTTTTGCTGTGCCTGTGTAAAAGCGTCTTGGGTGATAAACTCGCCAGGTAAGAAATCACTTGTTCCGGGATCAACTACCTTAAGACGACTGCTCATCTTTCTGATAATAATTTCTATGTGTTTATCATGAATAACGACACCTTGGTTTTTGTACACACGTTGTAATTCTTTGAGAAGATACAATTGCGCTGTCAATAGTCCTTTGAACTCGAGTACTTCATCAAGATCCATGCTTCCAACAGTTAACCGATCTCCTGCCTCTACAACATCATTATCTTTCACTGAAAGCTCCATGGTGTTCGGCACACGGTAATCTCGTTCATCTTTCACGCTTTTTCCATCAATTTTTTCCACAGCAGTGACGGTGACGATGTAATCGTCTCCTTCTTCAAGGACGGAAACTTTACCTGATATGTCAGAAAGTACTGCTGGCTGTTTCGGAGTTCTGGTCTCCATAAGCTCTTCTGCGCGTGGCAAACCTTGGGTGATTATTTCACCCTTTTGCGCTGCACCAGACACGTGGAAGGTTCGAAGCGTTAACTGCGTGCCTGGCTCTCCAATGGATTGTGCAGCAATAATGCCTACTGCTGTACCGATCTCCACAGGTAACTGATTTCCAGGATCTGCCCCGTAACATTTTGCACAAACCCCATCATCCGCTTGACAGGTAAGCAGACTGAATACCGCAATCTGTTCAACTCCTGCATCTACGATAGTTTGTGCAAGCACACGATCGATCATCTGTCCCTTCTTTGCTATTACTTCTTCTGTCTTGGGGTGTTTCACTGCCTCAGCAAGGGTTCGTCCAAAAATGCGCTCACGTATAGGCCAATCATCTACATCATGCGTCTCCCGAATGATAATATGATCATTTGTTCCACAATCCTCCTCTGTAATGAGTACATCATGGGCAACGTCGACAAGGCGACGGGTGAGATATCCTGCACTTGCAGTAAGGAGTGCTGTATCAATAAGCCCTTTTCGTCCACCGATCGCCCCTAGGAATCCCTCGAAAGATGACGAGCCCTCGATAACACTTGATTTGATAGGTGTTTCAAGAATTCTTCCTGCTGAATCAGTCATCATTCCACGCATTGCTTCAACCTGACGCAGAATATCTGGATTTGCTTTAGAGCCTTTTGAGCGAATAATCATTCCTATTGGACTAAACGGATCTAATCGTTCAACCGCTACATCTGTAATCGTCCCTTGTACTTCTTCCCAAATGCTAATCGTCTGACGATACCGTTCTCGCTCAGTCATAAGACCACGTTGATAGTTTTTATCGATTTCCTCCAATTTCTTATACGCGTCCTGTATAAGTGCTTCCTTTTGAGCAGGAACTTCAAAATCAAATACTGAAAACGAGATCCCCGGCGTCGTCGAGTGGATTTTCCCAAGGTGCTTGAGCGCATCGATAAGCCGTACCGTTTCATCTATTCCGATTTCTTCCATTGACCGGGACACAAGCTGGCGCATAGCACCACGAGTTATTGGTTCGTTGATATACCCAAGTCCTTCAGGTACTATTTCGTTAAAGAGTAGACGCCCTACTGAGGTTTCTACCCATTCACCATTGAGATATACGGTAATGCGTGCCTGGTGAGTGATAGCTTCCTTCTGGAGAGCGGTGATCGCATCTTCTTTGCGATAAAATTTAGATCCTTCTCCCTTTTCTCCATCAAAGATTTCAGTGAGATAGAACAATCCGAGTGTGATCTCAAGCTTCATGTCTATAATGGGCACCGTATCCGCAAGCTTAAATAAATTCTTACTTGCAGTCATTTGGCTTCTCGCCTCTTCAATCGCCTGCTGCGACAATGGCACGTGCACTGCCATCTGGTCACCATCAAAGTCAGCATTATATCCATTGGTCACTGCTGGATGTAGTTGGATGGCACGCCCTTCAATGAGAACCGGGAAAAATGCTTGGATGTTTTGTCGATGAAGCGTCGGAGCACGATTTAACAATACCGGATGATTTATGGTCACTTCTTCAAGGATATCCCATACCTCGTCCCCTCGATCCTCGAGAACATTTTTTGCGCTCTTAAGATTTGGGGCGTAACCTTTCATAATAATTTCTCGAAGTACAAACGGCTTGAATAACTCTAGCGCCATCTCTTTTGGAATTCCTACTTGATCGAGACGCAAGTTTGGCCCAACCACGATAACACTCCGTCCAGAGTAGTCAACTCGCTTACCAAGTAAGTTTTGACGGAACCGCCCCTGCTTACCGCTGAGCATATCGGATAGGCTTCGATATTGTTTTCTGGCGCGTGGATTCTTGTTCCGACTCCCTTCAACCAGTGAATCAACAGCCTCCTGGAGCATTCGCTTTTCGTTTTGTAGAATGATTTGAGGAGCACCAAGGTGAATAAGCTCTTTAAGACGATTATTTCTGTTTATTACCCTGCGATAGAGGTCATTAAGATCAGACGTCGCAAAACGCCCTCCTGGTAGCTGTACCATAGGTCGTAACTCAGGTGGGATAACAGGCAGAACAGTTAAGACAAGCCATTCTGGTTTAATTTTTGCTTCATGGAATCCACGAAGCGCACGAAGCCGTCGTATTATTTTTTGTCGTCGTACCTTCGATGAGGTTGTTTCAGCCTGTTTCTCTAATCTGGCTATCTCTTTCTCGGTATCGATCCCTTCTAATGCTTCAAGCACAGCCTCAGCCCCCATTTTCAGTTGTACAAATCCCGCAATATTCACATCGTCGGTTACCGCAAATGGATCATAGATTCCCCAAAACTCCAACTGTGCCAAATCTACTTCTGTCACCACTGACAACACGTTGATATCCTGAATCAACTTATGAATCTCACCAAAGGATTGTTCTAATTCCTCAAGTTGGACAACGAGATCCTGCCGAAGGATTAGTATTTCACGTCGTGTATTATTTTCTATATCTTGTACCTTCATCTCGCTTGCCTCGGTGAGTTTCTTGTTTCCGGATGTAATTTCTGCGACCTTTGCATCCTTAGCTTCTGTGAGACTTGTGATCTCCTGATTTGCTGCGTCTTCAATTTCTTTCTTTCGTTCAACACGTCTGCTATCTAAGGAGTCTAATACTTCCTTCTTTTTCTCCTCATCAAGTCCGACCACTAAATAATCTACAAAATAAATAACACGCTCGAGTGTCTTAGGGGCAACATCTAAAATGAGAGACAAGATATTTGGGGAACGTCTAAAGTACCAGGTATGTGCTACCGGCGATGCAAGCTCAATGTGCCCCATTCTTTCACGGCGTACACGAGATAAGGTCACTTCAACACCACACTTGTCGCACACAACACCCTTATATCGAACACGCTTATACTTACCACAATAACACTCATAATCCTTTGTTGGCCCGAAAATACTTTCTGAAAACAACCCATCTTTTTCCGGCTTGAGTGTTCGGTAGTTGATCGTTTCAGGTTCGAGCACTTCACCATACGACCATGCTTTGATTTCGTCAGGTGATGCGAGACTGATTTTTAGTGCGTTAAAGTCATTGTATCCCTTCATATTATTCATCGGTATCGTCTGCTAATTCAGACGTATCCACCACTTCGGTTTTACCATTCATCTCTTTAATTGTTTCAATATCCAACCCCAGCGCATTAAGTTCTTTCACCAACAATTTAAACGCTTCGGGTAACCGTGCTTCTGGAACCGGAATACCTTTAATAATTGCCTCAAATGCCTTTGACCTTCCACGCACATCGTCGGACTTGATCGTCAGCATTTCTTGCAACATATGCGCAGCACCATGTGCCTCAAGCGCCCATACTTCCATTTCTCCCAATCGTTGTCCACCCATTTGGGATTTACCACCAAGGGGCTGCTGAGTTACCAAACTATATGGGCCGGTCGAACGGGCATGCATCTTATCTTTCACTAAGTGATGCAGCTTCATGATTTGTGCATAGCCCACGGCTACTGCATTCTTTAATTCTTTACCCGTGCGGCCGTCGTACAATTTTACTTTCCCTGAGGTTTCTAGTCCAGCCTCTTTAAATAACTCGGTCAACGTCTCAAGTGGTACTTTATCAAAAGCGGGGACCGCATAGTAGGTATCAAGATGCTTCCCAACCCACCCTAGGTGCGCTTCCAACACTTGCCCCATGTTCATACGCTGCAGGATTGAAATTGGGTTTACACAAATTTGAACCGGAGTACCATCCTCCATGTATGGCATATCTTCTTCTGCGAATATTCGGGCAATGACACCTTTTGATGCGTGCTTCCCTGCAATTTTGTCTCCTACTTCAATTTTTGCCATTTGCGCAACCTTTACTTTTATAACTTCCAAGACTCCCGGTCCCAATTTATCCCCCTTACTCTTTGACAACCGTTGTATATCTATCACTTTCCCGCTATCTCCATGTGCAACACGGAGTGATGTATCACGAACCTCACGCGATTTTTCTCCAAATACCGCACGGAGCAACCGCTCTTCAGGGGTTAGCTCTGTCACACCCTTTGGTGCAATCTTTCCGACAAGGATATCACCCGGCCCAACCTCAGCGCCGATTACAATGAGACCTTCCTCGTCCAGATTGCGGAGGACTTCTTCCGAGACGTTTGGAATATCAAAGGTAATCTCCTCTGGCCCCAGCTTGGTATCCATAACCTGCACTTCATACTCTTTTATGTGAATTGAGGTGAGGAGATCTTTTTTGAGAACTTCCTCCGAAAGCATGATCGAGTCGTCATAGGTGTATCCATCCCATGGCACAAACGCAATGATGAGATCTCGTCCAAGAGACATTTCTCCTCCAACATTCGACGGTCCATCCGTTAGCGCCTCCCCGGCTTTGACCTTTTGGCCTACTTTAACACGAGGTGTCTGGTTAAAACAGGTATTGCTATTTGTACGAGCAAACTTCATGAGCTCATACGAGTCAACACCTTTACCTGTATTAACGATTATTTTTGATCCATCAACATACAGAACCTCTCCACTATTCTTTGCGATCACTGACCTACCGCTATCTCGGATAATATTATGTTCAATACCGGTGCCTACACGAGCTGGGGTTGGATTAATGAGTGGCACTGCTTGTTTTGACATGTTTGACGCAATGAGTGCACGTGCGCCAACATCAGAAGAGAGAAAGGGGATACTTGAAGCGGATGTTCCGACCATTTGGGATGGATGCGCATCAACATAATCAACCATCGCAGGTTGGACTGCTATGAATGTTCCGTTGTACCGAACCGACACTCGACCTTCAGTGATCTTTCCTTTTTGATCAACCGCCACCGTTGCCTCTGCAATCCTGAACTTCTCCTCGTCAATACCATCCAGATACACGATTTCATCGGTAACATACGCACCATCTTTTTTTTGCTCCACTTTACGATATGGAGCCTCCAAGAATCCGTAGGAATTGACACGCGCAAGCGTCGCAAAGTGCAGGTTAAGACCAATGTTTTGACCTTCTGGCGTCATAATAGAATCGACCTTTGCATAGTGAGACGGCTTCACATCACGCACTGCAGGACCTGCACGCTCCCGCGATAGACCGCCAGGACCGGTTGCAGTAATAGTGCGGAGATGCTCCAACTCTGATAGTGGATTAGTTTGCTGCAAAAACTGCGATAACTGACTACTTCCAAAAAACTCATTTAGCGCAGCCATAATCACCCGTGCATTCACTAAGCCTGTAGGAGAAAGCTGCTTTCCCGGAACAGACCCACTGGAGAGCCGCTCTCGAACTAATTTCTCAAGCCTACTCAACCCAATTCTAAAGCTCTGTTCTACAATCTCACCAACAAGCCTGACCCGACGATTGCCGAGGTGATCTATATCGTCCCCAGCTGATTGAACTGCGTACATTCTAATGAGCTCCTTTAAGGTTGCGGTCAAATCATGCTTTTGGAGAGCAAAATATTCTGCAGTTTCTGGTGTTTCCAAGCCAAGCCTACGATTGAGCTTATACCTACCTACGTTGCCCAAGCTAAAACGTCTGGTGTTTGTGAACAAATCTTCAAAGTATTCTTTTGCGTTTTCCAGAATCCTGGGATCGCCAGGCCTCATCCGAGCGTAAATATCCAAAAATGCCTCGTTTTGGCTTATGACATCAGTTTCGGCAGCGGTATTTGCATAAATTTCACGAATGGTGTCATTTCCAACCTCTTTTGCTACCTCATTAAATACATCCTGAATAATTTTTGTAGGAATATCAAACGCGCGAAGAAAAGCAACTGCATTAATCTTACGACCCCGGTTTATACGCACCCAAACAGTCTCGTGCCGATCAATCTCAAATTCAATCCATGCACCACGTTCCGGGCGTATTGCGGCAGTATAAAGATTCTTGCCTACACGAGCATCAAAAACGTCTTCAAAAAACACACCCGCTGACCGGGTAAGTTGGCTTACAACAACACGTTCGTTGCCGTTAACCACAAATGTCCCCCGTGCACTCATGTGTGGGACGTCCCCTAAAAACACTTTTTGTGTTTCTTTCGTACCTGCCTGCAAATCATGGAGTGTTGCTTTTGCGTAAATAGAGAATGCATATGAAATACCTTTTATTACTGCTTCCTCTGGAGAAATCTTCGGCATCTCGAACTCAAAGTCTGATAATTCAAGCCTATATGCCTGTTCAGTATAATCTAAAATGGGTATCACTTCTGTTACAGCCTCAACTACTCGTTTTTCGAGAAATTCTTTAAACGAATCCTGCTGTAATGCGGCAAAATTTGGAAACTCAACAGGCGATGTTTTCGATGCCTGACCTAAATTAATTCGTTGAATAGGAGTATGCATAAGACAAAAAGCTCCGAATAGCCACGTAACAAGAAAAGACCTCTACATCCCAACTAACTGTAGAGGTATATCGTACGTATAGATGATACTACCACACCTGTCAAGTGGTAGGTATGATTTTCGCATTCCAAGCACACTGATCATAACCGCGGCTCCCATACAATATCATGCGATTTTTTCCTACGCAAGAGGCAAATATTGCAACAATGTACGAAAGAGAGGCTTAGGTATTTATATACGAGGCAATGTTTAGATTATGCTGCTCAAGTGTCTCAGCAAAATGCGTATTGCCTTCGGCATCTGAAAGATAGTACCAATAGGGCGACTCGACATATCCAAGCACCGCATCAATAGCACCTAAACCAGGATTAGCAATCGGACCTGGTGGTAGTCCCGTCACCCTCCTTGTGTTAAATGGTGAATCCAGGGAGAGGTCCTCAAATGTAAGGCTTTTTGGCCACCACGCACATTGTGTAAACAACACGCACTGTGTTGTTGCTACGGCATACTGTGTTGTCGCATCAGCACCAAGCATCCAATTGTTCCGCCAACGCTTCAGAAGGATTCCTGCCACGATTTTTCTATCGTCCATTGTGACAACTTCACGCTCCACTATGGATGCAAGTATAAGCAGCTGCTGCTGTGTTATGCCTTGCTGCCGAAGTTGTTCTCGACGATCCAGTGTAAGTTTTTGCTCAAAAGTAGTGACCAGCATATCACGTAGTTCCTGAGGGGTTATCGTTTTTTCGACAATATAGGTGTCCGGGAATAATCGGCCCTCATCCTCTTTGGTAGCAGCGAGAAACTGCTCTCCAAATGCTTGTCCTAGCTCGTTTGCGACATATTCCGCCATCTGTTCACGCCGCCAGCCTTCAATGAGCCGTAGACGCATCACAAATGAACCATTTTGAAAGAGTTCAAACAACGTTACGATTGACTGATTTGGAGGTATAGAATAGGCACCTGCTTGTATCGATTGTGCCTTGTGAGGATTTAACTTAGCATATAGCCGAAATATTGTTGCAGAGGAAATAAACCCACCCTCCTCTAACCGCGCGCCAATAGTGGAAACCACATCCCCCTTCTCAATCACAAAAGGCGTTTCTTCCTGCGACGCTTGTTGAGAGGGTGTAGTAATTGCTCGGTTATAAAACCATAAAGAGCAAGCACCCGCTATTCCTAAAAAAACGACCAGTACTACTACTGTCTTGATCATAAAGTTTGTAAAAAATCTTCTAAAATAAGCCGCGCTGCAACACTGTCTCGATACTTTTTTTGCTTTTTTGCTGGCATAGCGGCGGACGTTAATTCGTGTTCTGCTTGCACTGTAGAAAAGGTTTCGTTGTGTAACACCACTGACACACGCTGTGAAATCCAACGCCCAAGTTCTTGTATTTCCTCACGTACGGGACCGTAGGGTGGGATACCAAGCACTACCTGCTCCACATCATAGTCTTCGATTATTTTAGTGAGCAGTGCATGAAGTTCAAAATCTTTCTTCCATGTCTGATGCGGAAGCTCAATAACCTGTATACCTGCCCGTAACGCAAAACCAATTCGTCGACGACCATAATCGATAGCAAGAATATTCATAAAACTATTGATGTATTATCTTTACTCTTCCGAAATGGTAATGGTGATTCTATCAGAACGTTGTGGGAGGCGCTGTAGAAAACCTGGCAGTTTAGGTTGTAACACAACACTTCCTTCATGTACTCGATCTAAACCAGTTATTATCGTCTGGGCCTCTTCTACGGTGGTGCCTTTTAGACTTTCCTGCAGTTGCACTATGTTAATGCTCGGAACTACTAAACCTTCGATACGGACATCAAGTTGCGTGAAACCTTCTTCAGTTTTACCGTGATATCTGACAGTCTGCATCACCGTATCCTCTGAAAGAATAAACCCATCAGGCACCACTTTTTGCAATGTCTGCTCCAAAAGGGTAGCTACATCCCCCTCGTCATATACTTGCCCACTCACCCGGACGGTCATTTGCGCGGTAAACGTATCAGCCTCAGCACCTATCGCAACACTATACTCTTCACTTACCACTTCCACAGTAATTGTTTCCTGAATGAGCTTTTGAGTACCTGACCCTTCGGCTTCCAATTCCTTTCGTGCATCTGCCTCAAGTGTCTCACGAAGGGCAGTACGTGCAGTTACCTTATCTTGCTCAGCCAGCACTTTTATCTCTTTTGTGGTACCTCCAGTAAATTCCGAGGGGTTTATACCTTGCAGTCCAGTATCACTATATGTATATCCTTGAACCGTAAAAAACAGATTCGCTGGTAAATTGTGCTGTACTCCCAACACACTCGCTTCCACCTCTACCGTGGCAGAACCAGCTGTCGTAGATTTTTCACCGGGACTCCTCGTGACTTCTTCGCGCGGGGGAACAGTCACCTGTTTCCGAGAAACAAACGTGAAGCCTGCTCCTTCTTGGTTCGCATTAACCGTAAAGGTATGACCAGCTGGTAGCTGCACCGAAACGTTCGTCCAGTTATATACCACTATAGAACCTAAGGCCTTATCACCTGTTTCTTTGATACCCGTTGTTGGAAACTCTCTACTGGTTTCTTGAACAACACTTTGAACAACGACAGGTACAGACATCGTTTCCTGGTCTATACTCTGCTGCTCAGTTCTGAGGGAGATAATCGCATTCTCTGCAACAGTTTGTTTAGAAACCGACAATTGTATGTACGCTTGTGGAAGGTTGTACCATGCATATGCAGCAAGAGAACCACCTATAAGTAAGAATAGTACTACTATTGGTATAAGCACTCGCGGATACACAAACCATTTCTTCCACGAGCGGCCCGTTACGGTCTTTCTCACGGTTGGAGGGATATCCACCTGTTGAGGGGGCGTAGTGTTTGGCACTTCTTCAGAGACAACCGCTTCCTCCGACACTTGTATTTTCTTATCAACACGTATGCCAAATGCCTCTAGGACTGCCTTGTTTGCCTTGTTCTGAGATACAATACTTGCTGGCATGCAATGAATCTCAAGCTCCTGCTCAGAAGCTTCGATGATCTTATGCAGCAGCGATGCTAAGCTTTCATGTTCACGACAGTATAGTATAGCCATAATAAAGAGACTCATTCATGTAGGTGTCCTCGATACGGCCTACATGAGGGAATGCCTCGAACAACCCGCCTTGTGTCCACGGGTATGCAATAACTTTTGATTTAACAAGGTCAATTTTCGAACCTTCGCCTCCAAAATATAATGCGCTAGGCAACGGTTCTTCATGAGCGGTGTCATGCAGTGCAGCAGCTATCAGATGCATAAATGTACTGATTTCTGACTCGAGCACGTCTTTTGTACTTGCTGATCTCTCTTGATCCAAAACCCCTTCATGAAAAGCACGCTTAACCTTCTCTGCTTGACTGTCAGATATTTTTAATTCACGTGCTATTGCCTGGGTCCAGAGATCAGACCCAATATTAATTGTTGTATTTGCAACAACCCTTCGGTTCTTTAAGATAATGCACTCAGTTGCCTTTCCTCCGATATCAACGACGACACATGATTCATGATTCTCGCGAGCTCGCAGCGCACGTGCAAGCGCTGTTTCCCAAACCATATCTATAGACAAACTGAGTTGATTTGCGAACGCATCGACGCTTTTTTGTATTCGCTCCTCCCAGAATCCATGTAATACAGTACAGTCTACCGTTTCTCCCACCAGGCCCAAAGGAGACTTCACAAAGCTTCCGCCAATCTTATAATCTGTTACCGCAATACCAAGATGCACCCACTCCGCTCCAAGCCCAATTTTTTCTTTTGCAACTGACGTTGTTTCTGTTTCAACACGTTGAAGAATTTCTTCAAGCTCTCGTTTGCTCACTTCTACCTCAGGATCGTCACGGTGTATACGCACAGTTTGACCAACATATTGGATACTATTTGCTGAAAGCCCTAGAGCTACCAGACTTGGTTCAGTACCGCTTGCAATCACTGTATGCTCAAGTGTCTGGTTCACAATATCAAGTAACTGGTCAAGGTCATGAAAATAGCGCCCAAACAATACCGTTTCAGGGAGTGGTTGTTCTGCACGGGCAAGGGTCACGGGCTTAGATTCAAGTTCGTTTGGTAAACGCACAATTGTAGTCTTGACGGAATGTGTACCAATATCAAGCAAAAACAACGCATCGTTCGCTTGTTTACGTTTGAGAAATCCCAACATAGATACAACCAGTGTATCTCAAAAAGAGGCATGAGGAAAGCTAACCAATCAATTAGTTTGTTGCCTCAAGTGTTGCCTTAAGGCGTCGTACTCCTTTGCCAACGCTTTCCTGCTTTGTAACACGAAATAGCCCCAAATCACCTGTACGGTCTACATGAGGCCCGCCACACAATTCCATACTAAACGGAGACTGTTCGTCCCCAACCACATACACAGAAACAGTTTCGGGATATTTTTCCTGGAAAAATGCAAGCGCACCACGTGCAATTGCTTCATGATACGGCATGGTCTTTTGGATCACAGACAAATCTTGCCGAATAGCCTCGTTTACCAATTGCTCAATTCTTGTAATCTGGTCGTCCGTTAATTTTTCATCATGCGAAAAATCAAAACGCAGCCGATCCTTAGTAATATTGCTTCCCATTTGTTGCACATGCTCACCCAATACCGTACGCAACGCTTTGTGCAGTAAATGTGTTGCGGTGTGGAGTTTCGTTGTTTCTGCTGAATGGTCAGCAAGTCCTCCAGCAAACCGACCAGCAGAGGCAGCACGGGAACTCTCCTCGTGTCTATTCTTTGCGAGTGCAAAATCTTCATTAAATTTCTTTATAACAATTTCATCGAGAGCAATCCCTTCGTCTTGTAACGCACCCAATGTTACATCCTCCGGCAGGCCATAGGTCTCAAACATATAAAAACCAAAAGCGCCTAGAGTTAACGCTGCGCCATCAACTGTAAGCGTATTCTGTATAGATCCCTCTTGCGCTGCAATAATTTTATGAACAAGCTGGTTACTGCGGCGAAGCAACTGTGTAAATGCCTGTTCTTCAGCGTCAAGAATAGTGAGGATATACTCTTTTGCCTCACTAAGCTGTGGATATATTCTTACATATTCACTGATGACCACTTCACCCAAAGCCCGTGTTAATGAACGTTCTTCAGAAATCCCCAATTGTGCACCAAACCGCACAAGGCGCCGAATAATCCGACGCAGAATATATCCTTGCTCTTTGTTTGAAGGGGTAACACCATCCATTGCCATGAATATTGATGAACGGGCATGTTCAGCAATAATTCTAAATGCACGAATCTCGTCAGTTAACGGAAGTGGCGTCCAATCTCCAGTCTTTTGTCGTGGATAGGCTTTCCCCGAAAGCGACTCAATCTTCTCAATAATCGGCAGAAAAAGCTCTGTCTGGTAATTATCCGAGAAACCTTGTAGCGTTGCGATCGTTCTTTCAAGCCCCATGCCAGTGTCAACATTCTTTTGGGAAAGTTCCGTAAAGGTGCCTTGAGCATCTTTATAATATTGAGAAAACACGTTATTCCACACTTCAATAAAGCGTTCAGTATGTTTAAACTCTTCTCCTGGAGTCTCTCCATTCATCCCACGCTCCGGGAGTCTATCTACAAAAATCTCGGTATCTGGACCACAGGGACCGGTTAGCCCAGCGGGACCCCACCAGTTATCCTCTTTCCCAAGAGGTATTATTCTCTCGTCTGGAATACCGAGAGATAACCACGTGTCTTTTGCTTCCTGATCAAATGGTGCGTCTTGATCCCCTGCGAATATGGTCACCCAAATGCGTTTTGGATCTATATGCAAATCATCGACAAGAAATTGATACGACCAAGTGATTGTCTCCTTTTTAAAATAGTCACCCAACGACCAATTCCCCAACATATGGAACAATACATGGTGCGTACTGTCACCAACACTATCATGAACCGGACCTTCTAAGTCTTTAGTACGCACACACCGCTGTACAGATGCAAGCCGCTTGCCCAATGGGTGAGACTCTCCGGCGAGATATTTTTCGATAGGCTGTACTCCTGAGTTAATAAATAAGGTCGTCGGGTCTTCTTTCGGTACTAGGCTGACGTTTGGCAAAATGGCATGCCCATGCTTCTTAAAAAAGTCTAAATATTTCTCTACAAATTCCCACGCAGTAATAGTAATCATATTTTGTTTATTATATTAAGGTATGGGCGTATTCTATCATGCGCGTAGCACTTTTATCGTATAATGCATAAACAAGACCCAGCAGTAACGCCAAGTCAGCATTCTTTGATAAACTCAGAACTACTGCAGGTACGGAAAACATTCCATACTTATCTTGTAGGTGGCCTGGTAGCCAAGTGGTAAGGCAAGGGTCTGCAAAACCCTTATACGCGGGTTCGACTCCCGCCCAGGCCTCCAAAAGCGTGTATATGTTTAAAATTGTAACCTTTATTCCTGAGATACATGTTGATGCACTCATCCGGGCAATGGCAGAAGCCGGTGCCGGAGTGGTGGGCAACTATACGCATAATGCATTTATTACAAACGGCATGGGCAATTGGTTCTCAGGAGAAGGCTCCAACCCAACAATAGGGACGGTCGGTACAATGAGCCAGGAGCCGGAAACAAGAGTGGAAATGGTTTGTCCAGAACATGCACTCGATGCAGTAGTCACAGCAATCAAATCAGTACACCCTTACGAAACTCCTGCAATTGACGTGTATCAGCTCTATAATCAAAAATAATCTCAAAAATCCGACTAGGAGCCGGACCCGATTTTGTGCTTATCTGTAAACGTTTTCTGACCTCAAAAGTTATAAACAGCCTTATGATTCAATTCCTCAATGGTCGTCACTGGTCGCGTAACACCTGGCAAATTTATACATATTTATGCAGTATCTTTTAAATCTTTACCGTGTCAAATAAATCAGTTGACTCTTTTATTAGACCGACTACTTAAATGCCTTCTAAATACAATTCTAGCGTTCCTAGATGAAGCGTAAAGAATTTTTCTGGTGATTTTAGAAATAACTGTTTTAGTTCACTCTTTTTAATCCACCTAATATCTCTCGTTTCATCTTCTTGATGCTTAAGCTCTGCGTCTTCAACCTTACAAATAAAAGCAAATCCAACCCAAGGGAGTCCACCCTTCAGCTGTTGGGAGCAAGCAAATGGTCTGAATGCATACGAGGCATCATTATTTGGAGTGTACATGTTTGATCTTTCCGATCCGACTATTTCACTAACAACTAACCCTGTCTCTTCTTTAACCTCACGTTTCACAGCGTCGACTACATCCTCATAATCTTTATCTAAAACACCAGCAGGAATCTCTATGGTGTTGTGGTAGTTCCATTCAGCATTGGGTCGCCATCGTGTCTGGATCAACACTTCTGTTTCTCCATTACTTTCCCGCTCTACAATAGCCGAAACAAAAGGTAGTGCTTTGTTATCGACCTTTCTTGGATAATTTCTTCCGATAAATCTAACGAGGTTATGTACATTTTTAGCCTCATCTTTATACGTTCTTCCTTTATCATCCAAAAGAATCACTTGAAAATCGTAGGCAAAATGATCCATCGAATATTTCGAGAAAAACCTTTTTGCTATTCCTTCGATTTCAAACAATTCCTGTTCAATTCTTCTTTCTGTATTGAATTCAGGATCATTGATCGAATTAACAAGAATCGCCACAATACCACCTTTTACTAATACTCGTCTCATCTCGCTATAAATCTGTTTTGTTATATCTTCAGTGAAGTAATGTAATGATAGGTGGGCATAGACAACATCAAATGATCTGGCTTCGTAAGGAAAGAGGGAAGTTAAATCAAGCTTTTCAGTTTTGATACCACTTAATCCTTGTTCTATGATCTTTTTATTGTTTATTTCTAACGCTGAATCCGAAATATCAGTAGAGAGCACCTTATAGCCCTTAGAAGCAAAAAACCTGCCATCCTGACCTTGCCCGTCACCTAAACAAAGTATATTGCCCTCCTTGGGAAAATACTCTAGTACTTCTTCTGCAAAAATATTTGGTTTATTTATCCAATCTTGGGCAGAGTAATGGTGATGAAGCTTGTTCCAAATATCATCTTTCTTTATGTTCATGTGTTTTTGTTTTAGCAGAAATAAAACTTGTTGAAATGGCGCTAGATGGTTAGGGAGATCCCAACATTTTTCTTATAACAAACAGGCTTACTTTATACGAAAGAATTCTATTCAATGCGCAAAAGCTTAACAGGAATGTACGGAAGTAAGATCGCTAACAACATAATGAGCCCGCCCACAACACTACTTGTAGTTAATGATTCTGAAAAGAATACAATGCCAAACACAATTGCAAAGATAATTTCGGTCGTACCTAAGATACTACCCCACGTTGCATCAATATATTTGAATCCTGCAATTACTGTAAGATTAGCAATTAGCAAACTTATTGCATATGCGAGCCAACCAAGCCAGCTACTGTTTAATTGTATTTCAGGAAGCGTTTGATTGAGCACTATAGCAATAACTAAATTACAGATAAACATGGACGCGAGAGTAAAAGTCAGTATCTGCAGTTCCGAATAGTCGCTCGAAAGTTTTTTTGGTAATACTGCTGACCCAGCACCCATAAGCCCTGCAAGGACGGTCATCGTGGCCGGAAAGATTTGACTTGGGCTTAGGCTAAATCGATAGATTATTCCCATCCCTACCACAGAGAGAAATAATGAGAGAACTTTCGTCTTGTCTATGTTCTCATGCATAACTAATTTCCCTACAAGATACCCGCCCAAAATGAGTGAAACATAGAAAAGCAATGTAGCTGTTCCAATAGGTAAGTAATCAAATCCAAAATAATACGGCGCCTGGTTAAGTCCGCCACAAAGGGCAATAATCGAAAACCATATTAGATCCACGCGAGCGATTTTTCTAAATTGATGAGTTATGTATCCGGCGACTATGCAGATGAATAATAGAAAAAGTCCTCTACTCCACGCTTGGTTAAATGGAGTAAAGCTCTCGTGCATGAGCCGACTCCAAATCCCGTAACTTGCAAAAAACAATGCCGAAATTGTTATGTACGATGTGCCTTTAACCCTCTGTATTCCATTCATTATCGACATTATACTGCATGTACTATAATCACTTAATGCACATACAAGACAGAGTATACAAAGAGATTCACATAACTGAACCTGTAATTCAAGAACTTATCCAGAGTGCGCCAATGCAACGTCTCAAAAAAATCAGTCAAGATGGGGCGGCGCACTTTCTGCAACCGCAGCGAAATGTTAATCGGCTTGAGCACAGTATTGGTGTCTGGTATTTGTCCTTCCTGTATAAACGCCCAGTCGAAGAACAAATTGCTTGTTTACTTCATGATGTGCCGCACACTGCATTCTCCCATGTTATCGATTTTGTTGTACAAGATGAAAAACATGAGTTTCATGAGCAGTTTACAGAAAAAATTATCAAAGAATCCGAAATCCCCGACATTTTGGACAAGCATGGAATTCTTTTAGATACGGTGCTCAATGTCGATCAGTTTCCGCTTTTAGAGAACACCTTACCTGACATTTCATTTGATCGATTGGACTACTTTTTACGAGATGGAATCTCAATGGGTTACCTCTCACCAACATGGGCTCAACAATTTCTCAGTGCACTCAAGCTCAAAGATGACTCCATGTATTTCGGTGACACTGCGACTGCATCAGTCTTCGCACTTCTATTTATGAATTTCTCGCGACTCATTTGGCTAGACCCAAACTCTCATGGAGCATTTTTTCTGATTGCCGAAGCAATGAAGAAAGCACTTACCAAGGGGCTTATAACAGAAAATGATTTCTTCACCGACGATGAAGTGCTGATGAAGAAAATGCGTGATGCTCATGACACTCAAATACTTGCTTTTCTTGATCGACTAACACCCGGAAGACTCTTTGAGTATGCTGGCAAAGAAACGGCTGAATTTTATGGACCGAATAAACCGCGTTTTGTAGACCCACTCGTAGAAGTCGAAGGAAAATTAGAACGGTTGTCTACACGAGTACCGAACCTGGGATATTATTTTAAAGAGTTTGCAAAAAACTTCAAGTACCTTGGTGTCACACAAAACCCTACACACCCTTAAATCGTTTGGGCACGCGCCTGGTCGCTAGAGACGTCCGCGCACTCGATGCTGCTTGAGCAATTGTATTAGCTGTCTGCCCAGTTTTTTGGAGTGCTGCATCAGTTGCTCGTTCAGCATGCAAGGTCGCGGTTTCAATAACCGTATCTTTTACCTCGAGAGTTTTAGCACGTGCATTTTCTATATTCTCACGTGCGGTTTGCTCAATTTCAGACGCTGCTTGTTTTGCAACTTTTTGCACCTTTTGTTGGACATCACCCGCTTGACTAGCCACTGTCTTTTTTAGTGTGTGGGCGCCGTGAGAAGCCTTTCTCACACTATCCTTGATATTCTTTCTTGTTTTGACGCCACTTTGAGGAGCATAGAGTAACCCCACTGCAACCCCAAGAAGTGCACCTATTGCTATTCCAACGAGAACTCCTTTTTCATCAGTAGATTTTTGGCTATAACTCATCTTCATTATCCCCTTCTTCATTTTCGGCAAAGAAGGGCTTAATTAACTTCTGGATCAAACCAAACGTTGCAACACCAGAGACAAGCGGAGTGGATAATCCTTCTTGTACGTTGACTGCTAATTGTTTTATTTCAGCAGTTGCTTCTTTTAGGTGTTGACTCCCACTCGTGAAGTTCATCGCGGTTGACTTGAATTCTTCGAGAATACCATTAACATTTTCTACGCCTTTGCGGATCTCTTTAAGTACTAAATAGAACTGGACGCCTACTATCGTAATGATAGTGGTAATAAGAAGTATTAGGATGAGTAATAAAATCTGAGTTGTATCTAACATGGGCAGTTTTTCCAATAATCCAAGTAGGAATTGGAAATGAAACTAAGGTCGATTATAACACCTTACGCGATGAACAAAAGCCGAAATTTTTATTGATCCGTTGAGACTACTTGCACTTGCCGCTCTATAATCGTTTCTTTCCCGATACTATTGCGTGCAATTACCGTAAGTCGATTTATCCCTTGTATGAGCGTAACCGTAACACCGAAACTGCCATCTGACGACACCGGAACGTCCTCGCCATTGATAACAATCGTATTCTCAGGATCAGTCTTTCCACTCACATTCACCATTGCCTGTTCGAGAATAAGGCTATCAGGTGGATAGTCTACAAGAAGTACCGGTCGACCGGCAAATTGCCGATACTGGAAAAATAGGAAAATAAAAAACGCAATAAGGATGAGGCTTCCAAAAACAACGATGATTTTTGCCGGAGTAATAACCACTTCGGGTTTTTCGATCGGCTGGGGTGGTAATGCATCCTGACTTGTCTCTTCATACTCGCGCCTGAAAAATGCGAGCGCTTTTTCTGTATCCATACGAAGTGCTTGCGCATATGACCGAACAAAACCACGTACGTAGGTTTTGCTTGGTAATTTGTCGTATTCGCTCTTCTCTACGTAAGATAGAATCGCTGGGCGGATTTTTGTAATCTCCGAAATCTCCTCCAGCGTCTTTTTTTGTTTTAGGCGTTCGTCCCTGAGGAGTTCTCCGACTGTCTTCATATAGTTAGAATTGGGGGGCATGACCTTCAAGTTGTCCGGAATTTTCTAGATAGATGCGCGCCTTGTCTTTATATACATCCCGCGGATTGCTCCCATCTGGCGGTGACACGATACCCCGCTCTTCAAGTTCATCAAGTAGACGTGCTGCTCGCGCATATCCTATTTTTAACCTGCGCTGTAAAAGAGATGCGGAGGCTCGATCATGGCTCATAATCTCCCGTACTGCTTCATCAAATTTATTGTCATCGGGTTCGTCAAAATCCGGGGTACGGGTACTTGCAGTTGGCTGCTGCCACGAAGCCTCTTGTTCATATGCCTGAACTCCAGACGATGGACCGCCTAAAGAGGACGTTACTTCCAAGGCTTCCTCTACACTGATGTGCGGCCGTGTATACTGCTTAAGGTGTTCAATAACTCGACGCAATTCATCATCTGACACAAACACACCCTGTATACGCCGAGGCTTTGCAGCATCAGGTGGCAAATATAACATGTCACCTTTACCTATTAGTTTGTCTGCACCTGAAGCATCCAAAATAACACGTGAATCAGTAACCGATGTGACATTTAACGCAATTCGGGTAGGAATATTCGCTTTAATCAACCCAGTAATAACATCCACAGATGGACGTTGTGTTGCCAATATCAGATGAATTCCCGTTGCACGGCTCATTTGCGCAAGCCGCGTGATAAGACCTTCAGCTTCATTTTTGGCATATGCCATTAAGTCTGCCATTTCATCCACTACAATCACAATATATGGCAATTTCGGAGTGTCAGTTTTTTCATTAAAAGAGGCGAGGTCACGAGCTCCCGGTATCTGCTGAAATAATTTGTACCGATGTTCCATTTCATGCACGGCCCACTTAAATGCATTCACCGCTTTATCTGGATCGACTATCACAGAACGAAGAAGATGCGGAATACCATCATACTGAGTAAGTTCTACACGCTTTGGGTCAATAAACATAAATTGTACTTCGTCAGGGCGGCGTGTATATAAAAGCGAAATAATAAACGAATGAATTAATACTGACTTACCTGACCCCGTGGATCCCGCAATAAGTACATGCGGCCATTTCGTAACATCTGCAACTTCTACCTCACCTGCCACATTCTGCCCCAAGGTGACCATGAGCTTCGCTTTGGTTTGCTGCGCTTGCTCAGAGACGAGTGAATTACGCATCGTCACCAGTGTAGATGTATAGTTTGGTACTTCAACACCAACTAATTTCTTACCAGGAATAGGCGCTTCTATACGCACTGCGCCAGTTGGCGCTGCCAAGGCAAGGGCAAGATCATTTTGTAGGGCAGTGATCTTATTAATCTTGGTACCTTCGGAAAGGTTCAACGCATACTGGGTTACCGCAGGCCCTAAGTTCACTTCAGCAACACGTGCTTGCACCCCAAAACTATCGAGCGTTTTTTCGATAATGGCCGCATTCTTCTCAACGTCGCCTCTATCTGCTGCTATCTCTTTTGCATCAGATAGAAGAGAGATCGGCGGTGACTCATAATCGGGGATGCCAGGAAGTGTTCCTTGTTCGCCAGTTGCTTGTACTGGAGTGACCTCTCTTACCTTTTGCGGAGCATCATCAATGATCTCTAGCGTATCACTCTTGGGTTGATTTATCTTCATAACTGGGGTATCTGAGATAGCCGCCTCTAGCTGGACATCAGCGGACGTAGTCCGATTACGTATCGTAGAAACTATGCTAAAAAACCTTTGCATGAATGGCGCACTATATCTACGCACCCACTCACCCATTTCTTCAAGAGACGTATTGAAAAGCACCAGCATCCCCACCACAAGGAGCGCAATCGCGACAAGAAAACCCCCAAATACAGAAAAGAGCTTCACCAACGAACCACCGAGTAACATGCCAATCAGGCCTCCTCCTTGTCCAGAAGTAGCAATTGAGACAGAGTTTTTGGCATTAAAAAGGACATGAAACAACACCACAAACCCACCCTCAAGCACCAGTAATCCCCAAAATATACGTGGCCGTGCTATACGCCACGTAAGTTTTGTAAGTGACAATCCGGCAAAGAATAAAACAAGAGGAACCAGGAATGCGGCACTTCCGACATAACGCCTCAGGAGCGAATACAAAGAATTGTCAAAGTTTGATATATGTCCCACGAGAGACAAAAAGCTTAACAGCCCACACACCATTAAGATAAGCGCTAATAGAGAACGATATGAATCTGGTTTGAGATTTAGTTGAAGGAAATGTTTCTTTTTTCGTGGCATATTCACTGCCTGCAATTACTGCGATTTCGGAGAGTAATCCTGAAACAGGCTTTGTATCTATTTTACATGAGGAAACAGGAACACAAAACAGACAACTGATAACCTATTGCTAAGATGGTATTTGTTATGCTGCTTAGCAAAACTCCTGCAATTGATCAAGATCTAACAGCATCATTTGTCTCTTTGATATACACTTTTTGCCTGTTATTATAATCTAATTGTCATTGAGCACTCGATTCTTGACGCTAAACTTTAGCATGCGATGAAATGGTATAATGAGGAAAACACTGGCAAAAGAATCCGCCCTCCGGCGGATTTTTTTGTGGTTCTACTCAGATTGCCTCGTATGTTTCTTTTTTGAAAGGGAGGGAGCGTTTACCAAAAATGCAACAATCATCGGGTGACGTCCTGTCTCTTTATAGAGAAACTTCTCCAGTCGTCTCTCAATACGATCCTTCACTTTACTCCAGTTTTTAACATGGTTATTTTGTATTTCTTGCTTTATGAGTTGTGTCGCTTGGGTGATTAAACTTTCAGACTCTGCCATATACACAAATCCTCGGCTTACTATATTTACCACTGGTGAGAGCATTCCCGAAGCCTCCTTCTGCAAGAGAACCACCACAATGCCATTCTCTGATAAAACCTGTCTATCTCTGAGGACCACATTTCCTACATCGCCTACCCCTGTTCCGTCCACAAACACATCCCGCACCGCAATTTCATCTCCTTTAGTCACTGTATCGTACGTTGCAGAGAGTGTCTCGCCAGGTCGTAATTCAAACACATTGCTCCGCGGAAAGCCCATTTGCCCTACCATAAGGGAGTAAGCGCGTTGATGTCGTGCCTCCCCACCAATAGGAACAAAATACCTCGGCCTGGTAATCCCAATCATAATACTCAAATCACCTTTTAACCCGTGGCCGGATACATGTAGGTTGTCTTGAATTTCCGAATATACAACTCGCGCACCGTGTTCTGTTAGTCGATCGATGAGCGTTCCCACGGTATCATATACACCTGGGATTGGGTCTGCAGAAAATATCACCGTTGCATCTTCGTGCAGGGTAATTTCACGGTGCTCTCCACGTGAGACTCGATCAAGACCTGAGCCAGCTTGTGCGTAACACCCTGCGATAATATAGGTGACTTGTGAATCAGGAAGATTATTTGCGTCCTTGGGTTCTATCAAGACCCCCTCAGGCACGTGCAAATACCCCAAACTTTCGGCAACACGTGCGTTCTGGGAAATCGAGCGCCCGACCATGCATACCTTTCTGCCATATTTCATTGAGGCATTGATTGCTTGCTGCATTCGGGAAATATTCGAAGAGATCGTAGTAATAAAGACTTGCCCTTGTGATCGCTCAATCTCTAGCTCAAATGACTGCTGAATGGTTATTTCTGACTCAGTATATCCCTCACTAGTTGCACCTAAACTATCAGAAGCCAGCAGTAAAACCCCCTCACTCGCCATCCGTGCGAGCTTTCCTATCTCAAACATCTTACCGTCAACTGGTGTCCAGTCAAACTTAAAGTCAGCCGCGTGGATAAGGTTGCCAACAGGTGTATTTATGAACAACCCCATGGTATCAGGCACAGAGTGATTAACTCGAAATGGGGTTATATGAAAAGCTCCAAGGGTGACAACATCTGTTTCCGGCTCTACTATATGAAATGACTGTCCTTCCGTACCTCCAAAATCCTTCAATTTGTTTTCGATGAAACCAAGCACTAGTTTTGCTGCATAGATGGGAGGCCTCCCCAAATCCTTGAGCACATAGGGTAATGCGCCAAAGTGATCTTCGTGTGCATGCGTTATAACTATACCGCGGATTTTGTCTAATTTATCTTCGAGATAGCTGACATCTGGAATGATGAGATCTACACCCAGTTGCTCTGCATCAGGGAATTCAACACCACAATCCACAACCATAATGTCCTGTATATGCTGCCCGTCAGGCAAATATTCATAGACGAACATATTACGGTTAACCCGCCCTGCACTTCCAAGAGGGACGAATCGAACACGTCCAGCCTCCTGTTGATCTGTATTATTTTGTCGTTTTAAAAAAGGTATCATTTCGGTTACGTTCTTATGTGTGAATTGTACCGCGCTTTATTATTTAGGTAAAAAGTCCTTTATATTTTCCATCGTAATGTGGAACTGCGTACCTTCACCAAGCACCATCCGTTTGGCCACCTTGCGCACGATCGCATTAACAGTTCGCTCCATCGTACGGATTCCTGCATCAAACCCTAAAGGGCGCGCTATCTTTGGCCAAACGTCCTCAGCAAAAGTAAGTGCATCGGCAGGCATGCCGGTCACCTTGAGCTGTTTGGGCAGAATATAATCGCGTGCAATAATGATTTTTTCATCATCACTATATCCTGGCATTTTGATTACTTCCATACGGTCAAGTACAGCGTTCGAGATTCCCCCGGTATTGTTTGCAGAAGACAAAAAGAGAACACTTGACAGATCAACCGGGTAGTCAATATAGTTATCACGAAACGCAAAATTTTGCTGCGGATCTAACAACTCGAGCAGCACTCCCATGATTTGTGCCCGTGCTTGTTCTGCAGTACGGTCCACCTCATCCAACAGGATAACCGGATTGCGGGTCCCCGCCTGAACAAGGGCCTTTATTACTTGACCTGGTTCAGCTTCATCATGTAACCTACTTTGCCCACGCAGTTGTAATGCATCTCCCATACCTCCCATCGGTATTCGCACGAATTCCCGATTCATAGATTTTGCAATTGTGTACGATATAGAGGTTTTACCAATACCTGGTAAGCCAACAAAAAACAAAACTGGGTTTGCGACGCCTCCTTGTTTTGTTACCTCGGCACGTACGGCATTACCTTCTGCATCATCCTTAGCACGTGTCTGCAAATTCACGATCGCCAAATATTCTAAAATACGTTCCTTAATGGAATCTAGCCCGAAGTGTGTTGTTTCCAAAATATCACGAGCTTTATCTAAATCAAGATTATCATCTGACCAGGTATTCCAGGGGATTCGCACAACCCAATCAATGTACCGGTTTATACTGTCGTATGCAGCATTATATGACGGTGTCCCTTGTTGCCTTACGAGACTCTCAAGCATCCTGAAAACCTTTTCTTTGAGCTCGGATGGCATATCGTTTTCTGTCACCCGATCGACGAGACGTTTGGTATCCTTAGAAATTTCTCCCTCCATCTCAAACACAACATCATCAGTATCAGTTGTAGAGGCAGTAGAATTAGATTCTTCCATAACTTCATCTATAGAATACCAGATTGTGACAATAAAGGGAGTACTTTTGTTGAGAACCTTTGCCGTAAATACTCAAGAGGTTGCAGTTTATTCTTGCTCTAGTAGTGCACGAATACTCAAATTTACTCGGCCACGGTCATCTATCTCTACTAGCTTGACTCGTACCGAGTCACCTTCATGGAGATAGTCGGTAACCTTTTCAACATATCCATTCGAGATTTCGGAAATATGTACTAAGCCTTCTTTGCCCGGCAAATACTCTACGAATGCACCAAAATCTACTACCCGTTTCACCGTTCCATCATAGGTAGCACCAATTTCCGGTTCTTGGGTAATACCTTCAACCCGTTTTCTAGCAGCTTGTATACCTTCCTCTTCGGTACCTGAGATATACACCGTGCCATCTTCCTCAATAGCGATAACCGTCGCAGTGTCCTGTTGTATTGCTTTAATTACTTTTCCTCCCGGGCCTATCACTTCGCCAATCTTATCCACCGAGATTTTAAGTGACGTGACCTTTGGGGCATATTGCGAGAGTGCTTGACGTGGTTTTTCGATAATCGTCAACATCTGTTCTAGAATAAACATCCTTCCGGTCTTTGCCTGCTCAAGAGTTTTATTGATGAAGTCAATGGTGAGTCCGTCTGTTTTTACATCGACCTGAATTGCGGTGATACCATTTTTAGTACCGGTAACCTTAAAGTCCATATCTCCCGCCATATCTTCCACCCCCAAAATATCTGACAAAATAACCTCTTTATCGCCTTCTGTTACAAGACCCATTGCAATACCCGAGACTGGTTCTTTGATTGGAACACCTGCGTCCATGAGCGATAAGGTAGATCCACACGTTGACGCCATTGATGAAGACCCATTCGATGCAAATATTTCGCTTACCACGCGTATTGTGTAAGGAAATTGTTCCTCAGAAGGAATGACTGGTTCGAGTGCACGCTCAGCAAGCGCACCATGCCCAATTTCCCTACGTCCCGTTCCACCCAATCTTCCAACTTCGCCAGTAGCAAACGGTGGGAAATTATAGTGATGGATATACCGTTTCGTCTCTTCTCCATGCATGCTTTCTATAGACTGTTCTAATGATGTCGAACCCAATGTCGTCACCGTTACCGCTTGAGTATCTCCACGCTGGAAGATAGCAGAACCATGAGTTCTGGGTAAGAGTCCTACTTGCATGAACAAAGGTCGGATTTCATCCACAGCCCTGCCATCCAGCCGTTTACCTTCTTCCAAAATAAGCCGGCGGATCTCTTTTTTACGCATTGTGTCGAAAATGGTTACCATCGCAGACTTGGTGGTTTTACCTTCAAATGCCACAAACATATCCGTCTTGAGGTTCTCACGCTCTGCTCTTGCTTCCCCACGCTCTTTGGTTTCGTTTGCATAGAAATCGAAATGTTCTCGAATATAGCTTTCAATGCGCGAAATGAGTTCTGTGTCTTCAACGGGAGCTTCATACTCTATGGGAGTAATGGTACATTTTGAGGCAAAGGTTTGAATGAATTCAATAATTGATGTATTGGATGCAAACCCTACTTCCATCCCCTGAATAAATGACTCTTCTGGCAATTGTTCTGCACCTGCCTCGATCATTACGACCCTTTCTTTCGAACTCGCTACTATCAAATCCAGGGTGGAGTATCCCATTTCTGTACTTGAGAGAGGGTTGACAATGTATTTTCCTTCTACATGTCCAATGCGAACACCACTAATCGGCCCTTTCCAAGGAACACCTGAGATGGTAAGTGCGGCAGAGGTAGCAATCAAACCTACCACAACAGGGTCATTTTCTTTGTCCACAGACAATACCGTAACGACCACTTGAACTTCATTCTTAAAATCCTTTGGAAATAGTGGACGGATAGATCGGTCAATCACACGTGCACCAAGAATTGCCTCGTCACGGGGCCTTCCCTCCCGTTTAATAAAACGCGAACCTTTGATCAGTCCACCTGCATAGAGCTTCTCTTCGTAATCAACGAGTAATGGGAAAAAGTCAGCGTCCTCGCGAGGATCACTCACCACCACCGTGGCAAGAACAACGGTTTCGCCATACGTCGCTACAACTGCTCCATCTGCAGCATGAGCGAGCCTTCCTGTCTCTAGAGACAGCGTACGCCCTGCTATTTCTATTGATTCTACTATTCTCTTTGGATCTTCCATAAATACATTCCTTGCCCTAAACAGCAAGAGAGTGGTGAACGAGGAGACGTTCAAAACTTATTGCCATTCTAACCGACATCCCCAAAAAAGCAACTGCTACTTTATGCCGAGCTTTGCTACGAGATTTTTGTACCGCATGGGGTCTTTTTGCATCAAATATGCAAGAAGTCTGCGTCGTTTTCCGACAAGCTTCATCAGCCCACGCCTGCTCGAATCATCTGACCTATTTGCCATCAAGTGTGATTGCAAGTCCTGAATACGCCTATGCCATATTGCAATCTGCACTTCTGGCGAACCGGTGTCGTTATCATGCGTCTTGTACTCATCAATTATTAAATTTTTGTCATCAGTTTTAAGTGCCATAATCTAAGTGTGTTATATACACGCTACATATGTCAAGTGCCTGCAGGTTTTTCTAACAAATCCGCTATTGTACGCAATAAGCGCGGAGACGCATTTCCCAGTGCAGGTAAACGTTCTTTCATTTCTACAACAGCCATTTGTCTCCACCGTTCATCTACGCTCAACCCAAACGTGTGTGCAAGCGTGACAGCGACCAAGCTATGCAACGGGACATCTGTAAGTACCAAATTATATTTTCCCCATTTTGCATTTGCCTCCCTATTATCCAGATTAATGACAGTTACATTGTTTGCACGTATGCCATGGCTGGAAACTACACTCGGTATAGTGTCCTCTGACTCTACCCCAACTGCAATGATTAAATCAATCTCTATAGCCGCATATGCTATCTGTATACGCTCCGGTACAATCTCACCGTCAAATGGCGTAAACGTGAGCGATACATGTTGATCGCTAATTTTGTACTGCAACTTTTCTATCTTCCGTCCTTGATAGTCAAAAGATACAGTGACATTACGATGCGGTAGTGCGGCAAACCCTCCACCTGTTGGATACACATATACATTCTTATCGTAGTTTGTTAATGCATCAGCTAATATGTGCTGCGCAGTCCTGGTATCCTGTTCCGCGTGCTCGGGCGCCAATACAATTATATTATAGGATCCGTCAATTACTTTGCGCACCTCTAGGAGCTCGCCGGACGTCCACATGCGCGGAGTTTACCCGAAACCTATAGAACAGTCAACAAGCTACCTGCCAATAAAACAAGCAGGGGATGTATTTATGACAACCTGTTTTTTAATTATTGTCCGAACACAAGAATACTATCACCAACAACAAAATCAAAATCTTTACTCAAAATAATACCGCATTCACTACCTGCTTCTACCTTGGAGCGCTCATCTTTCTCATGCCGAATCGATGCAATCCTACTTTCAAACACTACTTCATCACCGCGAACAACTTGGATGCGTGCGCCTTTCGTTAAATGTCCATCTAGAACTTTTGAACCAGCAACGTGAGTACCATTACTTAACACAAACACTTGTTGCACTAAAGCTTCACCCACTGCACGGATCTTCTCTACTTCGGAATCGAGGAGATCCGCTACATCTTCTAACGCATGATAAATAACGTCATACGACATAATCGGTACTCGCTCAATCTCCGCCGCGCTTGAAGCAGCGGCATCAACGGACACATTAAATCCCAAAATAATTGCTCGAGAGACACTGGCTAAAGTCACATCCGCCTCATTAATGGTCGATAATCCTGCATGTACAATCTCAACCCGAGAGTCCTCATCCGCTAGCGCCTCAAGAGAAGCACGGAATGCCTCAAGTGAGCCTTGGGTACTTGCTTTGATAATCAGCGGTACAATTTTTTCTGCCGCAGGTTTTGGCTCGACATTCTGTGCAAGCGTTTCCTTCTGGTATGTTTGAATATCTCTTTCCGAAGCCACTGCCACAAAGCGCTCACCTGCACCCGGCACACTTTCAAACCCGAGCATCTCAACCGGCATACCTTCGGACGCCTTATCTATTGTATTCCCTTTCCAATCAGTGATTCTCTTTAGTTTCCCGTGTGCAGATTCTGTCACGACAATGGTACCTGGACTGAGAATGCCCTGCTTTACTATCCCCGTAGCAACTACCCCTATCTTCGGATCTCGCCGAGATTCAATGATGATTCCATGCACAGAGTTGTCATCCTCAGTTGTTTCAGGTTGCGGTATAGATACATCGCCTACTAACGAGATCATCTCAAGAAGCTGATCTACGCCTTGTCCCGTCTTCGCTGATACTTCTACTGCGACCACCGTCCCACCTAAATCTTCCGTAACAATACCGTGGGTGGCAAGCTCTTGTTTCACTCGCATCACGTCAGCACCCGGCAGGTCAATCTTGTTGAGTGCCACGATAATCGGTACTTCGGCTGCCTGTGCATGGCCTATGGATTCAATTGTCTGAGGTTTCACACCTTCATTTGCCGCAACAACTAACACAACAATATCAGCAACAGCCCCACCACGTGCTCGCATAGCGGTAAATGCTTCGTGACCGGGTGTATCAATAAAAGTAACCATCCTCCCTTGGTGCTCTACTTGGTACGCACCAATAGATTGTGTAATGCCACCAGCTTCTTTTGTTTGAACATTTGATTTGCGTATTTGATCTAAGAGAGAGGTTTTACCATGATCTACGTGGCCAAGCACCGAAACTACTGGTGTTCTCACGTTAGATGGAGTGGAGTCTTTTGTTGTACTCTGAGGTTTCGGTGAATTATATTTTGCTCGGTTGCTCTTTTTAGACATTCTGGTGAACAGACATATGCGCCTCGGCCATGTATATCTTTCTGGACATCGATAATTACTGTATCAGTACCTTTATGATAAACAAGCCGGGTCATATGATCCTGCATGGTAACTGTTTTGCAGACAATACAGGTTCGAAGGTGTCTAACCTGCATATTTATGTAATGCGTTCTTAATTTCTTCCACTGCCTTGGGGCCGACACCTTCAATGGTGTCTAATGTGTCATTTTGTGCATGTGTTCGAAGCTGGTCGAGAGTTTCTATCCCAGCATTGCGGAGCGCCTTTATCACTCGAGTTGACAACGCAAGCGGCTCAAGCTCATATTCAGAACCTACTGAAGGTTCCTCTACCGCGGGATCATGTACGATTTTTCCACCTGAATCGGTTTCACTCTTTAGATCAATCCGGTACCCGGTTAATTTTGCAGCAAGCCGTACATTTTGTCCTTCTTTACCAATAGCGAGCGAGAGTTGGTCTTCAGGCACAATAACATGTGCTTCCATTCTGCTCTCGATTGTCGTAATTTTTAAAACCTTCGCCGGGGAAAGCGATGAAACAATGAATTTATCGGTGTCCGGGCTCCACAAAATGATATCTATTTTCTCGCCCATCAACTCATCAGTGATTGCCTGGACACGCACTCCACGCTGGCCGACCGCGCTTCCAATCGGATCTACACCTTCTTGAGTAGTATAGACCGCAACCTTGCTTCGTTGACCTACCTCACGTGCAATTGCTTTTACCTCAACCGCACCGCTGGCAATTTCAGGAACTTCCATTTCAAAAAGGCCTCGAACGAGCTCTGTGTCAGCACGCGATACAATAACCATATCCCGCCCACGAAACTCTCTGATGTCTTTCACCAACACTTTACACCGCATGTTTTGGTGATAGTCCTCTGCAGGGACAAGCTCTTCCACTGGCATGAATGCAATAGTCCTTCCGATGTCAACAAACCAATGCCTGCCTTCTTTTCGCTGAAGCATTCCCGAAACGACCGTACCAATCTTGTCCCGATAATCACTCAAAATAGCGTCCTTCTCCGCCTCCCGTACCCGCTGCAAAATAACCTGTTTGGCAGTCTGCGCTGCAATACGGCCAAACCCTGCAGGCGTCACGTCTTCTGCCTCACGCATCAGTTTGATTTCGCCCGAATCTGAATCTATGTGCACATCAATACCTTCCGGCTCACCATAATCTTTGCGGTATGCCGCAAGTAATGCATGTTTGAGTGTTTCTATAACTTGTTCCGGTTCTATGCCGCGATCGCTTGCCACTGCGTTGATTGCTGCCATGAACTCTGATCGAATCATGTGGGCAATTATAGCAGACATGATAATAGAGCGGAATGAGCGATTCTTACAAGAAATTAGTTGATTTTGCCTTGCGCCCAAAGCAGGATTTGCTCAGGAAGCGTGTCCGTTAGAAGCTGTTTAAGTCGCTTGTTCTCCCAATAAGAAAACGGCGCAAGGACATATTCTGCCGCATCTTGGTTGCGTTCACGCTTCACGACTCCTCCAATACCCACACGCAACCTCCAGAAATTAGGTGTACCCAAGGAATCAATGATCGACTGGACGCCATTGTGACTGTTCGCTTCTTTATTTAAGCTAAATTTGTACTCACCAAGTGGGAAGCCCATATCATCATGCACGATTAATATGTTTTCCGTACGTAAATCCACGTACTTCTTGAGATAAAACCGCACGATATCTCCCGATAGATTCATAAATGGCTGTGGCTTTACCATAATTGTTTCCCCACCTACATCGTTAATCACTACCTGTAATGCACTCACGCCTTTGGCCTTTTCCCAAGATTGGCTAGTGTCTACAATACCTAATCTCTGTACATATGCCAAAAACAAGTCAATGGTCATAAACCCGGCATTATGGCGGGTTTGCATGAACTTGTCTCCTGGGTTCCCGAGGCCAACAATAAGCTTCATATCTGCATTGTACTCGGTCAGGGGCATCTTTTCAGCTAATACTTCATTGCCGATGTAATAAGGTTACTTGAAAATTAGGTGAGCTCTTTTTTCGCGGTGAGGTAGGTGTTTTGTATAATTTCTTCTAAAATTTCTAAATCTACATCTGCTAACTTATTAATATACAGGCACGAAACACTCGTTTTGTGTTTACCAAGTTTTTTGAGTAAAGTGTCATTATTTGCTGAAGGAAACAAGACATACAAAGTCAAATTTTGTTTTCTTGGGGAGAACCCCACGAGTGGCCAATCGCCCTCCTGGCTGCTTCGTTCTGATTTGTAGTGATATTTACCAAAACCTATGATACTCGATCCCCACATTTTGGGTGTCTCACCTGTCGCCTTCTGGAATAATTTTAAAAGAGTAAATCCGTCAGCACGACGTGTTTCGTGAGGAACGCTCTTTATAAAATCCTCAACACTTGCATCTGTTACTTTTGTTTTAAGCTCAGCCATAAGGAAATTATAACATGCTGGTACCCCCGACAGGACTCGAACCTGTAACCTTCACGACCGCAACGTGACGCTCTATCCAATTGAGCTACGGGGGCAAAACCAGAATGAGCAGATTATAAAGGATAGATACCGGAAAACCAAGCAGGTTTCAGGAGTTTTTTGAGATGTTTTTCTTCCTACCAGGTACAATAAGCTGTTCTAGAAACGTATGTACCTTGCCATCCTTAACCTCTTGATATGGTACATAATGGAGCAAGTGATCTTCTACAACATCTCGATCCTGCGGATCGAGCACCATCTCTAAACGGCGTGGAAAATTAAGGAATGTCTCTATTCGTAAAAGTAGCCCTTCTTCCATCTCTACAAACCAAAAAACACCCAGATCACCATAGTAGTATTGGTCATCTTCTATTTTTATGGAGTCATTCAAGATTTGATAATGCACCGTCTTGGGAGAATAACGATTGAGCGAATATATGGCGAATGCCAACGCAAAGGTGACAAGCATGAGGGAATATTGACGGAACAGTACTAATACAAACGCAACAATAACCGTACCCACAAACAAGACTGTAAAAAACCGCTTGTCCCGTTCAACATGTATGCGTGCCGGCCCATACCATTCAAAAAGTACCGTTGGCTTTTCGTATTTTTTCTTTTTCTTATCTTCCGAACTATCCTCGGCCATATACTAACTATACACATTTATACAAAAATAGACTAGGCGAAACGAATAAGATAGTTGGTTTAGGATAGATCCTGACGTATGCGGGCAAGCTGCGTGGTTATACGGTCAATCGCCGTCTTTAGTGCATCTGTTTCAGATTCCATACGGCCAAGCATGCTTTCTACTTCTCGAATGTCTTCCAATACATCTCGCAGTTCATTTTGTGCTTCCTG
Organism: uncultured Candidatus Saccharibacteria bacterium; assembly: GCA_964392315.1. GTDB lineage: Bacteria > Patescibacteriota > 4484-211 > 4484-211 > JAGQKX01 > CAYMOT01. The sequence goes on along the minus strand of CAYMOT010000001.1, from coordinate 273,351 downwards.
AATATTGTCTAGTGCCATATTCACCATAGTAACTTGTTGCACAAAACTTGTAAAGAATTATGTATAATTGCAGGGACCGGAGGAGTGCCTGAGAGGCCTAAAGGAGCGGTTTGCTAAACCGTGACGCATACCTTGCGTCCGCGGGTTCGAATCCCGCCTCCTCCGCCAGTTACTATGGATGACTTTCTTACATTTATTCGAAAACAAGGCGTAGTGGGGTTAGCAATAGGATTTATCCTGGGGGGATCGATATCAAAAGTTGTATCATCCTTGGTTGAAGATATTATCAATCCGCTACTTTCTTTACTGCTTGGCAAGATAGGCAACTTAAACAACGCAACATTTATGATTGGTTCTGCCACGATAAAATGGGGGCACTTTGCTTCGGTTCTAATAGACTTTGCTGTTATTGCATTAGTGATTTATATAGCTACCAAACGTCTTCGGTTGGACCGCCTTGATAAGAAGGATTAACGTTTTCTTCTGTTTTTCATCACCCACACAAATACGCACAGAGTCAGTGTACCGAGCAAAAAAACTATAATTCGCGCGATAAGATCTTCTACAACAAACAATGCCATAAAAAGCAGGCTGAGTGCCCATACAGCCATACCAAAAAGCCCTAGAAAATATACATCTTTTAGTCGTTTCGCAAATAAGGGCTCAGTCGTATAGAGGTGCTGGATGTGTTGCATGAGCTTGTCCATGATTTACATTGCCATGAAGGCTTATTTGTCTACAGCTTTTTTCTGTGGTACAAGTACATCATACCTATGAATGACTTACCAAAACAACCCACACAACTCTTATCTATACCCCTCGCAATTATCGTTGCAGGAGCAATAATCGGCGCGTCAATTTATTTTGCAAGTACAGCCGGCAGTACCAAAACAACAACCCAGACTCCGCAAACCGCAGGCGCACAGAACACAACTCCCGTTGGGATCACACCTACCGTTGCACCTACCGCTCTTATCGATATTGATGATGACCCAATGCTGGGAAATCCGGACGCACCAGTAACCTTTATTGAATTCAGTGACTATGAATGTCCTTTCTGCCAACGACACTTTACAAACACCTATCCTTTGCTCAAAAAAGACTACATAGACACAGGTAAGGTGAAGCTTGTCTTTAGAGATCTTCCCCTATCATTCCACAATCCTGCAGCAACAAATGAGGCAATCGCTGCAAATTGCGCACGCGAACAAGGTGGAGACTCGGTGTATTTTAAGTTTCATGAAGAAATTTTTAGCAAAACAGCTTCTAACGGTGCTGGGCTACAAGGAACCACAGTAACTGATGTTGCTAAAAACCTCGGTCTAAACACAAGCGTGTTTGAGTCATGTATTAAAGATGAGAGCGGTAAACAAAACACAGAAATTCAAAATGATATCGCCGAAGCTGCTGCCGCCGGCGCATCAGCAACCCCTACATTCTTTGTAGGCCTGTCAACAAACGATGGCAGGATAGATGGCAAGAGGATTGTCGGTGCCCAGCCGTATGAGTCAGTAATCAAGCCTGCAATAGAAGCACTCCTCGCTCAAAGCTAATACAAACAGTTAGTTTTCTTCATCAGCTTTATTACAGTTGCATTCAATTAGATTATAGCTAACTTCTGATGGTAATTGTTGTGCGAACTCTTGTAGATTACGTCGTAATCCATCAACAATTTCCGGATCAACTGCATAAAAGGTTACAGTATCCCCACCGGTAATAACATTATCCGGTATGGTCCAGGTAGCAATTCGTTGCCAACCATTCGGAAGGCCTATAACGCGCGACCACCCATACAACCCCTCCTGAAACCAAGGTCTATATATGACTGCAATTTCCATATTTCGTTCGGCAGCAATGCGGCCTATTTCTTCTCCTGAATATTGACCTCTAAGACGTAAGTTCCCAATCTCTTTATCTGCTAATCCCCACAAATCCACATAAGGCACATCAGTATAGAACCCTACTGCGCCGATATCGTTTATTCCGACGACCGTATCTTGATAATAAGTGCCAACGAAACGCGCAATCTGATAATGCTGCTGGTAGATATTCCTCGAAGCACGCGGGGTCAAAGTAATTCCTTCATTTGCACGGGAAGCAAACGGGTACACACCTATTACAATAAACACAACACCTATCAGGACCCCTCGTTTCGTGAAAACAAATTTTCGTATACTAATCCTTCCGAGAGCCTCCTTAATGAAAATACTAAACGTAAGTATCCCAGTGGCAATCAAATATGCCTCATATCGGAACCCCCACCCCAGACGCCCCAAAAAAATGTGTAAACAAACACAAGCTACATAAAGCCCCAACCACCTCTTCGTTAAGGTGCTCATTTTCATTTTAATAGAGAATATAAGTGCTATTATAAGGACCGCACTCAAAATCCAAAATGCCCCGACGCCTTTCTCGTATTGCAATTGTAACAATATTGCTCCAAACCGCTCCCAAAACACCACTCCATCATCAGCTACAGTCTTCAAGAGAACGGATATGGGCAAGATAGGCCATCCATGAACAACTGATACGAGTCCGGGTAATCCTACAGGTAACACTGCTACAACAATCATCAGTACCGCCTGCGATCTTTTTTTGAAATAGAACAATAAGATGGAAAACGGTAATACAAGAAAAAGTCCCTCCAAACGCGTAGAGACTAGCAAGAAGATCAATACAAACAATATTATTAATACTTTTCGCGATGAATGATCCAAGAATTTAAGACCTACCAAAATAACCGCTAAGTGCAGTGTTGTATGCAGAATATGTTCCATGCCAGTGAACGTCACAAACACCATCGGCATAATAAGAAATATGGTTATGAGCACAAATAACTTGAGAGCAGAAGAAAAGACGTATTCTGTCGTAATATAATAGACCACGAAGATTAGACAAATCCCTGATAATAATGACAAAAACAGCGGCACCCACTCAGCAGCACCAAACACCAGAAATAAGCCGGTTATCAACAAAACCCATAATGGTGAAGAAGATGCAGACGTATACCCCTGTCCGGTTGCACTCCACTGTCCCGACTCTACGAGGTGACGCGCAGTACTCATGTGGATATACGGATCATCCAGTGTATAGGTGAATACCCCATTGTTTTGTGTAAGAATTATGAAGTAATAAAGAGCACAAACAGATAAATACATGGTAATGCTAATAAGCAGGAAAGGAGAGATTTTCATCAATTTATTGGTTTTGATCATACTAAGCATTCATATTACTCGTACCCTTAGGGTTTGCGATCACGTTTCATTAAGTCTGGTTAAAATAGGTTTCTTTCTTTTCCCAAACAGAAACGCTTCCTGACTCAGATGTGTATATTTTTTCAAAGTCGTTATCCCTACGAAGTTCATTTACGAGTACGTTTGGAAGGGCAAGCGCATTCTGAAGCACCGCGTTGTTACTGATATATATATACCTAAAATGGTCATTATATTTTGAGACGACATCATCGTAACACTCTACATGTGCACCGCATTTAGATAACTCATCAGTCTGCTCAAGTTTAGAATAAAATTTTCCTGGAATCCACTCCGTCCCTTGAACCGTATTTACTGCATGCCTTTTCGCAATTGCAGGGAACCACTCAGCTTCATGATCAACGGACCAGCTTATATAAGCTCTACTCGTAACAATAAGGAAACGTGCATCCTCTGGGAGATTCGATGAAATCCAGTCCATAGTGACTTTTTCCTCCGATCCCATACTAGACGTGTACCAAGATGTTGATAATTCACTAACAACACTTGATACATACATTACCATTACAACAAATACCAATATATTAACGTTTCGAATGTCTCTTTGGTTTACCGTAGTGTTTGTAAAAGTTGCGCGTAACGTCTCAAGGGCATATGCTGTCAGAACACACAGCGGAAGGACGAGATAGCTTAATGCGCTGCGGTTCATAAAGAGTGCAATTGAGGCGAGTAATAAAATTGGGTAATATAATTTCCGATATAGTGAATAGACAAGACCAATAAGGACGAGCGCACTGAGTATTTTAACTTCCCCTTCAATAGTAAATTGGAAGCTAGTAAGAATTGCTACAAGCTCATTGAGTGGACCGAACCCTGTATTTCTAAAGTTTGCAAAAAACACTGTCGTGAACGGTACTAATCCATGCCAATTGACCACAGCTACGACCCAGGGTGCAACAAGGACCATCGAAAATAATGCCAGAAATACAGCCCTTCTCATCGATTGCCAATTAAATGCATAAACAAACACCCACACCGCCACTACGAGCACCAAGAAAACTAACGCTTCGAGATGCGAAAGCACAGTTACTGCAATTAAAATCGCAGAAAGCATTAATGTTTTTGGGCTCAGTTTCTTATTCTTAAGATATCTTATTGCAAGCGTAGAGGCGCATAACGCAAAAAATAACCCCATGGCACGAGTGAGTCCACCACCCATAATAAACCAAACAGTATTTGATGGTAATACCGCATAAAACGCTAACGCAATAATTTTTTGCCTTGACTCTATACCGATTACCGTCAGCAAAACATATGCAGCAGCAATAGTCGCACCCGAAAAAAGTATCGGGATGTATTTTAGGAGAACGATGATATCGATGTCTAAAATGGAGTGAAGACCAGCAGCGAAATAAAATGGCAACGGGGGGTAGGCAAAAGGTATATTACTAAAATTGTACGTAAGTGTTGGGAAAAAATGAAATTTATGCACAATAACATCTTGAATAACCTGATAGAACATTCCCCCGTCATTCAAAGGAAATTCATTCCCGCTTACATAGTAAAACCGTAAAGAAAAACCAACTACTAAACACGCTCCAAGCCAGAAATATTCGTTTAATTTTTGTCGGGTTAAATGTGTATTTTTTGGCCGCGTTGAATTTGTCATAGTCGTCCGTAAAATCTTTATATAGCCAACCACCCATACAACAGGAATCAATACTCGATACCAAATCTAGTATATTTCCGAATATACAGTCCTAAAATGTGCACCAATTAAGACTGGCGTTTGAAAATGGCTAATCCGCGACGAATAACCAATGCGGATAACCACACACTTAATCCCAAACCACTTACCCATACGCCATTCACAAAATCCTGATCCACGTATTTTAATGTAAGCTGAGCAACACCGGAAGGCACGTGAACAACTATGCGACCGTATGCATCGGGAGTAATACTCAAAGATTGCCCACTGGACGCATCTACTGCCCTCCAATTTCGCAAGTCATAGAAAAATCTAACTGTTATATTTTGGGGCAGATTTACATTATGTGGAAAGATATTTATGTTATTCCCTACGACATCAAACCTTATGGACTCATTGGTCGAGTCGCTCGTAACAATTTTATCAGCGAGATTGTCAACATAGACGGTTACATCATCATCAGAATATATTTGTTCAAACTTGTTTTCTAAAAAAAACTCAGGAGACTTGGCTGATTTATTATAGTGAATATATTGACCTACTCCATAAACCCTATACATCCTCAGATTCTCTTCTGTAAAGTCATTTTCTTCATCTAGAGCCTGCCACTCGTATATTGGTATATACTGCCTTTTCTCACGAGCTACCAAAGGATCGTACCCAGACAGTGCAAATATTCGATAATGAGTAGGAAAGTTAGCAGTCAGTAATTTCGTCTTGTGTCCATACTGTTCAGGACTTATGTCATACGTCTTACCCGCAAATATAAGCTCCACGGATTCACGTGAATTGCCAACTGCTACTATTCTCTTGGATGTATCAAATGCTTCAACCATCGCAGTAGTGACCGTGTTATACCTACTGTAATAATGGTTAAAGTTTATGTGCCGCCAATGGACACCATAGCTATACACACTTAATAAAATAACAACTACAGATAGTGCCGTAATTACCGCTGGCTTGAGTTCAAGTTGTTTCAAGAAATGTATTAGTGTGGTTGTTAAAAAAAACGTTACCAGCAACGCCCATTTAATCGGCCATCTGAAGAAAGCATAAAAAGGCACGGTGGGTATCGCTACAATACTATATAGGCCAAATAGCAACAAGTTTGCGAGGATAAATAATGAACCATGAATAAAACTATAAGTTCTGCTGCGAATAGCCTTCAAGGCCAACCAATACAATACGACCAGGGCACTTGACCCAACAACCACATTGATACTAACAATTGGATCATTTATAGTTTTTTCTACAACGTAAACGAAATATATGTAACTACAAACTATTAAAGCTATTATCGGATACCAACTTCGCCACAGCAACCCTGCCAGCATTTTCCCTTCCACCTTGAGTTTACCTTTCAATACAGAATAGATTGTTAAAACCATTGCAAGGGATAGGCCTGGAAAGTACATAACAATAAATACAGGGACAAAGCCTGTCATCTGCTTAAAAATTGGAACTGCCTGTATAAGGGTAGTTATCAAGCTAATAGGTTGAACGGATAACCAGAGGCCCCCTTCACTTTCTCCAGCAAATCGCAAAGAGCTTATAAACCCACGAAACAGCGGAAATAGTATAGGAAGTACCAAAAGAAACAACATGACCGAAACCTTAATGAGCAATACAATACTTTTTTTGTCTCTGAAGTAATAAAAAAAATAAATGTATGCAAAAGCAATATGCATCAAGAAAAATTGTGGATGGCCAGCAAGAAACAGTAATAGCATGGAAAGTAGGAGTAATCTCCATTTTTGCACTCTTATAAACAAAACAATTGCAGGAAAAAACGCAACATATGGTAACAAAATCGGCCAATTCCCCGCTAACACTATTACGCATCCGGACAATGAATACATTAGTGCACCAAAGAAAGAATACGTTTTCCCGAAACTTTCAATTGTCAAGAATTTGTATATAAAAACAGCTCCTACGCTCACATGAAAAAAATATTCGAGTATCAATATGAGCGTTAAGTCACTGAATCCCGAAAATGAGACAATAAGATAGAATAAATAATGGAAGGGATACAACACACCAGTGTGGCCTTGAGGAAGTAACGGTGAACCTAATAGTTGATAATAATTGATAAAAGGCAGTTGGTGCGATTCAAATAACGTTTCCCCTTGCAAGACGATATTCGGCAATAGATAACTATATGCATCATCTCGTACCGGATCAATTGAATTTATTGTAAAAACCAGAAACAGAGCGCAATTTACTGTAATAGTCAGGAAAACATAAGGCCTGAGGTTAAAGAGGTAGCTTTTAAGGTCATCTATCATGGAAATAATTTACAAACTTCATTGCCATAGTACTATTTTTTTGTCATAAGGGTAAGTATTCTAGGGATACGATATACCTGACTACGAGTTATTGAAGTATATTTTGTGTTGGCAGTGGTGAAAACAAAAATATGATAAAGAAATCTTTAAGTAATACTGTATGAAGATATGTGTGGATAGGTCATATACTGACTTAACCCCGCAACCTTACTACCAAAAGACATATAACCATCTGCACGAATTCAATAATGCAAAAAAGCTTATCAAATTACATTCACGCAAATAGAACACCACTTACTATCAGCTTTGTTATTAGTATCGGCTTTTTACTGCTATATAGTTATATCTTCCGCCATTGGATTTATGACGATGCATTTATCACCTTTCGATACGCTCAAAATTTCATTCAGGGACACGGTTTTGTTTATAACATTGGTGAACGAACGGAAGGATACACCTCGTTTCTTTGGTTATTGCTTGTAGCGATTGGTGAATACCTAGGGCAACCAGCAATTTTTTCACAAGTCTTGGGCATCGGGTTTGCAGTGCTTGTGATGTGCTTACTCTTACTATCGCCAATATTAATTCAAGAAATAAACGGAAAAACCGCCGCAGTTGCGACATTACTCACTACGGTCAATGGTGTGTTTAACCCTTGGCCTATCAGTGGGATCGAAACAACCTTTTTTACTTGTTTACTTATCACGTCAATCGGTTTTTTTAGTTTTGCAATGAAACGTGATAGTAGCAAATTGTACTGCACTGCAGGAATACTATTCGCACTTTTGAGCATGACCAGACCTGAGGGACTCATCATCACCGGCACGGTAATATTATTCCTGGGCATTAAGAAGAAAGACATGAAGTCTTTAATCGCATTACTTGTACCATTTCTTTTGATTTACGGAATGTATTTTGAATGGAGATATATGTATTACGGGTACTTATTTCCCAATACTTTCTATGCAAAAGTTGGAACTAGGTTAAGCCAACTTACATTTGGACTGATCTATACGCTCAATTTCACCCTGTATTTTATACCCTGGTTCATTGTAGTCGCTACTCACCTATTACAAAAATTACGAGCACCGACCCGAAACACATTCTTTACCTTGAGTACAACTCTCTGCTTAATCTGGACTTTGTACGTCGTTATTGTAGGTGGAGATTATATGCACTCATTCCGGTTCTTCGCTCCATTGGTACCAATCTTGGGATTGATAACTGCTCATATCTTCACACACAAAATTCGAGACAATAGACAACTTTTCCTTGTAATCAGCTCTACTCTTTTGTTTCATTTCACCATCTTTTTATTGGAACCCAGGTTTTCGACAGGTTTATATTACGATACCGTTGCATCGGATGGAAAGGAAGTTGGCTTGTGGATCCAGAAGAATACTCCAGAGAGTACGGTCATTGCCGTAAATACCGCTGGCTCAACAGTATATTATGCCCAGCGCCATGCAATCGACATGCTTGGATTAAACGACACCTACCTTGCACACCTTCCCCAAGAAGAAACGTGGAAAGGATCAGGCTATGTAGGCCACGAAATTGGAGATGGGAATTATGTATTATCCCGAAAACCTGATATTGTCATTTTTGCTGCGGCAACAGGTTCAGCATTACCATATTTTAAGGGAGACATAGAGCTCTACCAAAATCCTGAATTCCATAACCAGTACACACTTAAACAAATTCAACTTCCGTCAGGAAAATTATTTACCGCGTATTGGAGGAACGCTTCCTAAAAGATAACTACTCATAACTGGCGGAGGGGGAGGGATTCGAACCCTCGTACCCCGAACGGGGTACCTGTTTTCGAGACAGGCGCACTAGACCAGACTATGCGACCCCTCCAACAACTCTAAACACTCTGTATTATACTGTGGGAACTACCGGCAAGGATACTGCTGCTGCAAATCCATTATGTTATGTGCTCCCTCTACACAATGTTACCGCCCAAACAGTTTTTACACCTGCTTTTTTGAGCGTCTTGGCACACTCACGTAATGTAGCACCTGTAGTCCACACATCATCAACCAGAACAATATTAGGAAAACTCCACACATCTTTTTCTATTACTGAAAATGCCCCTGCTAGATTCGATAGGCGCTCTGCTCGAGTAAGATTTTTCTGTGGCATTGTAGGGAGACGCTTCTCCAATATTGACGGATTAAACGTGCATTCAACTGTCTCGGCCAACAAATCTGCTAATCGTTCAGCCACGCTGTAGGCACGAAATATCCGATCATACTTAAAGAGGGGAACACAGGTAATAAGTGGTTTAGGCACGGTATCAAAAATTGTTTCTCGTAGCTCAAAAAAATACGTCTGTAATATCTCTTTAATATGCGCCTCTAATTTAAAAACACCTCTGCGTTTATAGAATTCAAGTACTTCTTTTATAACCCCTTCGTAGCGCGTGATACTTATATGCCCATCTAGGCAATACTTACTGTCACAACGAGGATGGGTCATTGCGTTTACCGCAGGCTTATTACAATTTGGGTTGGGGCAATACTGTGTTGTGCAAAAAGCAATCCTGTTAAAGCATTCGCTGCAAAGGTAGGAGCCCCAGCGCCGTCGGCAGCCTACACAATTACGAGGAAATAGTAGTCTCTCAAACCACATGCCCTAATGATGCAAGACTTTGTCTATTTGTACAATAGCACCTTTCGCTATAAGCTCATCTACTGCAGGATGATCAGTTAAGTAATACGCAAAAACATATTGACCAGTACCTATTCTGATAAGGACTTCCCGATCCCTTTGTGTCTCAAAGCTCTGAAATGTAAAGTACCTACTCCATTCCTGATACCGTTGGAACATATACTCATCTTTGGAGACTAGTGACGGGTAGTAGAGAATTATATGCACATGCTGATCTTGCAGGTACTGGATTTGTGCCATCCGCTGGTGTCCGGGCATGGTCGAAAACCGAATACCATGTTTTGCAACATAGGCATCATTTAAGCCAAGCATATCAATCGTTTTCAACTGTGAATAATACGGAATAGCTCCAGCCGCGGTAACCGCAATCGTTATATCACTATTGCCAAACAGATGTTTTAAGCCCCTTCCTATATACGAAAACTCCCTTGTGAGCTGTTCAAGTTCAAAATCGGTTCCTATTTTTTGTTTTTGCCGCTCGGGAATGTGGAAGAAAAAAACAGGCTGTACTACTGTGCCAATAAACAATAACAATATCACCACAACCCGCCAATATCTATTTTGTAAATTTTCATAAGCGATAAAAAAGAGGCAATATACAAAAGGGATAATGGGTACTAAAAAGCGGAATTCAATATAATCCCCGCCAATATACACTACATACATAACCCAAAGACATATGGTAAGCGCGAACGCAATTACTGCTGTGGATGAACGCACTATTTTTATAAGAGGCTTTAATATGAGTGGGATACTCAGTGGGAACAGATAGGTAAACATAAATATGTATACATACACGATTCCATACAAGAATGAAGTTCCTGATACCGCTTTTACATAAAATGTATTTGGGACAAGAGAGGAATAATATAAATACCTAAATACAGACAATACAATTAACGCTAACAGAGGGATTATCCATACAAGATGTATCATTAATTGCTGTTTTAATGCCATACGTTTACGTATCAGCGCAATAACAATGAATGATACAAAGAGCAAAATCGTATCGATCCTCGTCAACAATAATGATGCACAAAATCCTCCAGCAAGCGGGAACATCCTCGTTTTTACACCCCCTTCGTTTTTTGGTAGCAGTAGAATACTTACGAGCACTACTTGAAACAGTACGAAAATTGTTTCGAGCCCTGAAGAAACAGCAAAACGTATAGAAGGGTTCAGCGCCACCAACAGCACAAGGACAGTACGAGTTCTATTATCAAGACCCAAATCTCGTGCCAAACGATAGGTTAAGGGTAGTATTAAAATATAGAGAGAGAACGTTACAATCCGGAGAGTAAAAAATAAAGGTACAGGTACAAAATGAAGTAAGGCAATTATTAGTGTCCACAAAAAGTTCGTATACCCCTCTACGGGCAGGGCAGATGGATTAAAACGTAAGCCAAATCCTTCAGAAAAATTATGTGCATAACGAAAAGATATAAACGCATCGTCAACAAAATAGGACTGATAGAATAATTCGTGTGCTGTATATAGCACTGCAGTTCCAAGGAATATCCAAACAATATACTTTCGCATTAACAGATTCTAACAATATTTACATTGCCGAAAAGGATTCGAAACATGACACAAAAAAACCCGACGGTAAGTCGGGTCCTTTTGGTGGAGATGGCGGGGGTCGCACCCGCGTCCGGTAAAATCAGAACACATCTAGATATACAAGCTTTTCCTGCAAAAAGCAGGGAGATTAATCCTTCTAAAGAAGGAACGTGATAAATCCACGGATTGGCCGATACTGCAACAGAAGCTGGCCAATCAACGCTTCCGTCGCGCCTCGTACGTATGGCACCCGGCTTGTATCTACGAGGACTAACACAAGTGGATGTCACACAAAGTGTTACGCAAGTGCAGGAGTCATAAATGCTGCTGCTACGTTGTCAAACGCCTGTGCGATGGCATTTTTAATATTGCCGTTTAAGGTTTTTGGTTATTCCCCTTCAATGAAGGGCAGGAAACCACTCCTGGCTTGCCAGATGTAAACGTGCTTTTCCGTCGAATCTACTACATCCCCATGTAACATATACGCGGATCATTATAGCGCATAGCAACAGAAAGTGCAAGTAATGTATACAATTAGTGTTCAACGGAAAAGGCGTTAATATCCTAGGTCTTTCATTTCTCTCCGGAGGGACTTTTCTTGGGTTTTGCGTTTTTTGGCAAGTGCCTGTTCAAAGCGCTTCTTGCCTTTCGCAAGGGCTATCTCTAACTTAATCAGCCCGCGCGTTACAAACAGCCTCACCGGAACAAGGGTTAACCCTTTTTTCTGCATTTCCAGTTGAATTTGTGTAATCTCCGACCTTTTTAGGAGTAATCGCCTACTTCTCGTTGGATCAAGATCGCCAGCGACCACTTGCGGTACTGACACATGTGCATTCACCAGATACAACTCATCACCCAGTATCCGTACATAGCTTCCCTGTAATTGGATGTTTCCATGTTTGATCGACTGCACTTCCCAACCAGCCAGCTCCATTCCAGCTTCATACCTCTCCTTAAGGTCAAATTTGAAAAACACGTCTTTATTCTGATGTAGTGTTGGCATGTCTATTATTTTACTTGATTGGGGAAGAGAATACTCCTCTGTCAGTTACAACCACTACATAGGATTCATCTGAACTTATAGAAAAATGCTGCATAGCGCCTTCCGGAGCGCTGAATCGCCGAATATATAAGCCGTCAGTGTCAAAAGCTAGAATTGACTCGCCATCTCTTATGTATATATGTGCAAAGTCAACGCCAGTATCTATCTGTTGTGGATTTTGTAAGTCTGGATAAATACCATGAAGCGAGAAATCCGTACGCCGCCCTCCCAAGAATTTTTTCACCTCCCCGGATGATGACAATACATAGACATGTCCATCAATAGCAAACCCTCGCACACTGGAGATATCGACAGGATCAACGAAATATGTGGACCCACGGCTCAGGTTGCCTCCACCTATACCAATATATTTCCAGATATTGTTTTTTTCTGGAGCAAGTACATATACATTATCTTGATACTTAGACAATCCATGAACAGCACCCCACTGCCCTTCTTGCGTCAGGATGCGTTCAATGCTTGCGTTCGCAAGGGTATAAAACCACAACCCACTTTGCGGATGATACCCATATATCCCACCAGATCCCGCTGTGACAAATTGTGCTCCTATAAATTCAGCAACTTGACCAAATGGTTCAATACTCCCATCGCGTTGTAGACCGTACACATTCCCCGTTTCTGTATGTACCGCAATAACCGTGTCATTATAGGGGGTAACAATAACGGTGGGCGCTAACTCTTGTATAGGATATCTCGACCATGACAAGGCAATCGTGGCATACAGTGCATCGTATGCCTCATGCAATTTTGACGTAACCAAATCAGATACCCCCTGCACTTGCCCTATGTTTTCCTGAATTAACGAGAGTGCTTGTTCAGACTGCACTGGATCTATGCGTTGTAATTCCCGCGCGCGGTCAATACTCGCTAGCAAATCAGTTTCCCGCGCAGCGTGCTGAAGCGTTGTTTCCTTCTTTGTGTTCATACGGTAGGTAACATACACACTGATAAACAGCAACCCGCCGAGAAGCAATACAAGTACCCATTTTCGCGGAAAACGTGTTGGTGTTGTTGCCTTAACGTACACTTCATCTGACATTTTTCGAGGAAGCCGTGATATTGCACCAATCACGGCAGCCGAAAAAACACTCTTCACCCGCACTACCACCGTGCCCAGTACCGAGAACTTATCCCATAGACTTCCCTTCTGTAATCCCTCTTCAGCCTGCGCGGGCATGTGTAATTCAATAACATCTTCTGCATCAGGGATTTCCTCTGTGTGAACACTTAACACTACACCAGACAAAAGCGCCCCTTCTTCGGCATCTTTAACTTGATCTCTCAGAGCCTTTTGCCAATCATCACTTAACTCACTTTGTAAGATTTGTTGTACTAATGCTACATCAATACGCTCGCCGAATATCGTAGTTCCCAAGACAAAGGCGTCGTGATCTTTGAGACTCTCTTGGGCAAATCGATCACTCGACATATTGATTAGTTCACCATTTCTGGCTAGGGCAAAATATACTTTTCCTGAAGCAAAATATACAAAACTACCTCCCCAAACAACCAAGGCCCCAAGATGCAAATCAGTAGGCGGCAACGTGCTACCAGCTGTTAGGTCTTGTACCTTTTGGGCAAACGTATGCCGTGCCCCAATCAACGCTTGCTCCAAATTATGCATAACACTACCACTTTGCTGTGCGTAATATTCTGACTTAAGCTGGTCGAACGACTCTACGGCTATTCGCTCCCAGTCGACCGTAAGCCCTGGTATTGTTGCCGAAAAAACAACATAGAGCTCTCCATGCGTTGCAAGCATTTGCGCATCTCCCGGTTGATAAACAAACACACGCGAGAACGCATCATTGCTCCCTGCGGTTCCTACAATAGTATACGGACGTATCGATAGTCGTTTATCCATAGAGTTCTATCCCAAAACATACCACACCGTTGCTCCTACAGTTATTATTAGAAGCAATAGTGTAATACTGCTCCACAAACTTGCAGCAGGTGTCTTGAAAAATCTATTCAACAGACGAATTTGTGTCAAAAGTAATAAGCTAAAAGGTATAACCAAAATCACTATCCCAGCAACAAATATCCTCTCTATCCAAAGAGCCACGTCCACATCTTTCATAATGTCAAAAATTGGTAGGTTTAGCATAAATCAAGCTTACGGTTCTGAATGCAAAAAATCTGTAACCTTATCGTGGACGAACGCCGGGTCCGGGATACGTTCTATTTCAATGTCCTGCTTAATGCCTGCAGTTTGAATATTTACGTTTCCGTAATTAAAAATATTTGCAAAAAAACCTGTTTGCCGAAAACTAACGTCCTCCACTTGCGTCAACCGTGCCTCTGTTACTGCTCTATGAAATGGCCAAGAGACATCCAGATCTATTACTCGTTTATCGGTAACAATAAGTACATTAAAAAACCATACTATAATGTTTTGTAATACATACAAACTAATAACCACATACCACAGGACTAGAAAAACCATTTGGCCTTTTAAAGAAATGACATTTATAAAGTGTTGTGTTTGCAGAATATTCTGCCCGAGGCTTGAGTAGATAAACACAGGGATAAGACCAAAAACCACTGCAATGAAGAGCCACTGCACATTTGTAATGATATGCCTTCGTATGACCAGCTCAATTCTCTCTTCCTCTTCCTGAACCTCTAAGGATACGTTTAGCGGAGACACCGCGAGAGCGGTGAATGGATTCATCGAGCGTGTCTTCATACATTCATTCTAGCATGCAAATATGCCTAGCTTTTAGTAATTTCGAAGCGTTTTGTTGGAATATCATAACACCCTGGAGCTCGCCTTCTGAAGGCATCTCTAAATAACTGTGCATTAATATCCCGTACACCAAACTGATCGGTTATTTTAAGCAGTTGGGTTTGTTTGGAATTTTGTCCAACATTCTGTATATCGATCAAGCCGGACACTGGCTGAATCCCTTCACTTATCAAGATTTCCCTAATTACGTTTGTAGTTAACCCATCAGCAGTCCCACCTGGAGGCGTACACTTCTTATAATCATACTCGGGGTTATACAATTTAGATTTATAGGATTCCGGCAATAATGTAGCATTAAAAATATCTTCCATGATGTCACTTCCCAACCACTGATTAGAAGCATCGTTACCATTTGCGATCCATGGGTAGTAGGGTGAGCCGCTTGGAGGATTTATATACTTGCCTCCATCATAGGCAAAGCCCTGGGGATCGAAGTCATTTTTACCCTGAGCCCATGGTCGAGCCCCTCCCCACTGTTCCTCTGAACTCAAAACGAATCCGCCTGCTGATGCGGAATACCATGCGGTAATTGGTTTTCCACTATAAAGGATAACCATTCCCTCTGTTTCATCAACTGCCTGTTTCCATTTTCCGGTTTTGGGGTTGCCAATAACTTGGCAACTTTGCGTCGTGCAAATAGGAGTTGGCGATTTATCAACGAGTGCCAACCCATTCCATGCGTAGTAGATGTAGTTGAGTGCAAAGGTACGTGCAGCAATCGCCTGAGCCTTCAGCGCCTCATATCCGCCAGTATTTCCCCAACCTTCTGGCATTTCTCCTAAACGATATAGGTATTCCTTCATACTCATATCTCCCATACCTTGGACAGGTATAACATCTTCATCATTCCAAAATTTTTCAATAGTCACATTAGAAAAATATGCAAGGAGAATCTGCGAATAGTTTTGTCCCGCTAAGGCTCTACCATATGCACCATATTGGCTCATGCCTACCTGATGTGGATGTCCATACGTCCAAACAGAATAGAGGTTTGCTGCTGACGGGGCCGACACCTTCTGTAAGCCCGTCTCAATTTCACCAACAGTATTGGTAGAATTGGTTATAGCAGACTTTGCCGACAATAGCTGTTGTTCTTTTTGAGTCAATTCTCCTATTTGTTCTTCTAGCGACCTCCTGGTTTGTGATAACTGCGTTTCTTGCCCCTGAGCAGTTGCTAAATTAGCACTTGTTGCTACAATCTGCCGTTCTAAATGTGCCTGCTGTGCAAGAAGCTCTTCTCGCTGTTTCTCAAAGCCTTGTTTATCTATTGCGAGTTTTTCTTGCTGCACGAGAAGCCCTTGAAGCATATCGACTATTTCAAAAAATTGAGCACGGAGACCGTCCGAAACACGCTCTCTGTAGACAAATGTACGAGCAACGTCACCTGCCGTTTGACCCACAAGCAAATAGGATACCTCATCATTGAATGTTTTTTTATAGAAATCTCGTACCACATCCTTTAGAACCCCTTCATGATATTGAGCCGAAAGAGTAGCCTCTTTTACTTTTGCCGCAGTGCTATCGAGTTCAATTTGCTTTTGGTCAAGCTCAAGAGTAGTCTGTATTAACTGCGCTTTGGCGTATTCAAGTTGGCCGGAATAGGATCGTAATGCACCTTGGTATCCCACTGCCTGTTTTTTAGCCGCCTCAACTGCAGCCTTTGTAGAATTAAGTTGCTTCTCATACTCCTGAATTTGGTTTCTGGTATTCTGAAGATCATTTTCTAGATCCTCTAACTCGTCACCATGTATCAATCCAGGGTACACGCTGTTAGTAACTAACAAAGAAAGGACACCAAGCACCAGCACCCATTTGCTTATCCGTTTTTTTAGATAAAAGTTTATTTGCATATTTGTATATTTGCTTATTGTATTTGTTATACAATGCCCGTATGCGCGTCGCAATTATTGGAGCAGGATTTACCGGCCTTGCCGCTGGATACCGATTAGCCAAAAACGGCCATCTTGTTTCTATCATCGAAAAAGAGAACTACGTAGGAGGCCTTGGAGCTGGGTTTAAGCACTTTGTGGACAACTATCCATTATCTTGGGAATGGGATCTGGAGAGGTATTATCATCACTGGTTTACCAATGACCATGATATCTTCAAGCTGATAGAAGAGTTAGGTGCAGCAGAAAAAATTCAGATTCTTTCCCCAAAAACGTCAAGTCTGTATAACGAAAAAATCTACCAGATCGATTCGCCCGCTGCATTATTACAGTTCGCCCCACTTCCTTTCACTGAACGATTACGCACTGGCCTCATATTGGGAATATTCAAGTACCTACTACACAATGGGACATTTCTGGAGCGATGGAAAGCCCATGAAGTACTCCCTAAACTTATGGGCAGTCAAGCATATCATATACTTTGGGAACCGCTTATGGAAGGAAAGTTTGCGGACTACTATACAGAAATTAACCTAGCCTGGTTCTGGGCACGTGTATATAAACGAACCCCAAAACTTGCATACTTTGAAGGTGGATTTCAGGCACTCGCGGAATTAATTGCCAACAGCATCAGCAATAACGATGGGGCTATTTTTACAAACACCACCATCGATAGGATCGAACAAACAGATTCGTCATGGACCATACACACAGACAAAATGGACCCCCTAGACTTTGATTCTGTTATTGTTACAACACCGCCTCCCGTCTTTATGAGGCTCTTCCCCCACCTGCCCGCTGAATACATTCACCAGTATAGCGGCCTTACGGGCATCGGTGCACAAACACTCATACTCTCCCTGGAAAAACCATTCTTTACCGATGACACCTACTGGCTCAATATTCATGATCCTTCATGGCCGTTTTTGGTCGTCGCAGAACACACCAATTTTATTGATAGAGCGCATTACGGAGGCAACCACATTGTGTATGTAGGAAATTATCTGGCCAAGGAGCATAGCCTTATGCAGCTTTCCAAAGAGGAACTTATAAACACTTCTCTTCCTTACTTAACACGCATTAATCCTAATTTTTCAATGCATCATATAAAACAAAGCTGGCTATGGCGTGTACCCTATGCACAACCAATTGTAGGATTAGATCACTCAAAGAAAATCCCTCCACTCACCACGCCACTCTCTCATGTATACCTTGCATCCATGAGTCAGGTATATCCATGGGATAGAGGAACAAACTATGCAGTTAAACTGGGCGAGGACGTCGCACAACTGGCTATGGCACAAAATACTCGCTAAGCCCTGGTATACACCACTGATACTCCTGGTAATATACACGGCGCTTTTTCCATACTTGATTCCCATAGGAATTTTGGATCGAATACGCGTATACAGAATTCCCGAGTTGTTAACATTTACTGAAGTTATCCTTATCGGTTTTTGCTTAATCTTGGTTTGTATATTGCTTGAAAAATTTGTCAAAGCATATACAAGCATTAGCACAAAATCTGCGATAGCATTTGTTAGCATTACTGCAATCCCTTTTTTATTTATGTACCCGCTCGATGCACTCGATTACTATGCAAACTTATGGTATTCCGAGCGTCTTGGGGTATATCAAGAGAATCCTTACTCCGAAATTTATTCGCCAACGCGCCAATATCCGCAGACTGATCTAGCACCAACACCAGAATCACCCTACCTCCCGTATGGACCAGTATGGCTGCTGCTCCATACTGCTATTTACATTCCTGTTCGGACATTGCCCATCGTAACCATAACACTCATTTACAAGGGAATCTCGTACCTCTTAACCCTACTATCCATGCTTGTAGTCATAAAAATATCCAAGGCGCTTGCCCCCCAAAGATCCTCAGCAATTGTTGCCATCTTCATGAGCCCTCTGATACTCTATTCCTTCGTTGGTGCCATTCATAACGATATTCTGTTTATTCTCTTTTTTGCGCTAAGTGTATATTCGATGGTCAGACAACGTTACGCACAAACACTGTTTTGGCTTACTATGAGCATTTTCACAAAATACATATCGGTGATTATTGTACCGATTATTCTGTATTGGATATGGCAAAACGTGAGCAAAAAACGTTTTGTTACACTTATTCTCCCTTGGGTCCTAATAATAGGAGCTACAGGCATTTATCTTGTTATTAAGGCAGATATCCTCAACGGAATAGCAAACCAGGCACTTCTCTTAGGTTTTTCAATCTCAAGTGCAATTCTTGCATTATCGGGTAATGAACAGATCGCACTCTATGTTGCATACATAGGTATGGGTGGATGGTTAGTTATCACCGTTATGTACACTCTCACATTCATCTCAAAAACGGAGAGATTTGAGCCAATACAGGGCTATCTCCACGCTATTATTATCCTAATACTTGTCTTTTTGCTCTACTTTTTGCAACTTTTTAACCATTGGTACTTTATGTGGCTGCTTCCTCTCTTTGTCGTTCTTTCAAACAATGCAATTTCTGGCATCATTCGACTGACCTACCTTAATTTCTTTATCTCTTTATTCGTGTGGTATTTACTGATACAAGCTGCCAACCTTACGTTGCCAGTAAAGGAATATAATTTGATGGCCGGGATACTACAATTAATTGCTGCTTTCTTCACTTTTTATTGGCCCCATCGAATAATCATCTTACCAGCACTTAAGAAGGTACTGTAAGTTACCCTATGATTAAACCACTTGTCACAAAGGATTTTTATAGAATTATACTTTTCCTCTTCGTCCTCGTTGGTTCTGTCCTCCGTTTGTACAATCTAAACTGGGCTGATTCGTTCGTCCATCCCGATGAACTAAACATCGGGTACGCAGTAAGCAACATCCATGTACCCGATAACGCCAATCCGGAGTTTTTTGCGTATGGGTCTTTTCCTATCTATGTGACCTATGCAGCTGGGGTCCTCCAAAACATATTCAAGGGTGCGGTGGATGTATGGTTTGTGTCGGTTGAGCAAGCACTCACCATAGGACGGCATCTGTCTGCGCTTACCTCAATTATTCTCATTCCCCTTATCTATTATGCATCTTGTTTGCTTGGGGCATCACGCGGGTTTGCACTCACCGGAGCAACCTTATATACGTTTTTAATCGGCAATATACAATTTGCACACTTTGCCACATTCGAAACATTCCTCACGTGTTTTTATGTACTCACCTACATGGCTGCCATCAATGCCTATGCTAAATCTACTTTCCGTTCTTTCCTCCTGCTAGGAATCATTATTGGTCTCACTATTGGCACAAAAATTGTCAGCCTCTACCTCATTGGACTACCTATTGGCATACTATTCCTGCAGAATATTTCCAAAGGAGAAAAACTCGTATTTAAAGATATTCTCTCGATGTTTCACCTTCCTCGATCCCTCATAAACAATCTTGCCGGATGCATGCTGGCAATAGTGTGTACCTTTTTTATAACAAACCCTTTTGTTGCGCTGGACTATGCATCATTTGTTAACTCCCTCAACTACGAACGCGGGGTTGCTACCGGTACATTGCCTGTGTTTTACACGAGAAATTTTAATGAAACGGTGCCATTTGTTTACCAATTACGGCACGTCTTACCCTTCTTGAGTGGATACATATTTGTTGGTATTGGCACAGTAGCCGTGACCGCTATTGCACTCTATGGAGTCAGAACCATTCGTCGTAATCCGGCGTTAGTTTTGTTTTTGTATGTGTTTCTGGGATACACGGCTTTTCATATGTCCATGTTCGTAAAATGGTCGCGATATATGATACCTGCACTAGTGCTCCTCGTCATCGCCGTCATATATGTCGCCTCAAAACTGTACCTCATACTGTCAAAGCAATACCTGAAAACAGGGGTCATCGTGATCGTGATGGTATTAATTGCAGAGGTTGTATTCCGCGGTGTTTCGTTTTTCACGATTTACACACAGCCTGACTCCCGTCAACGAGCGGCACAATGGCTTACGGAGAATATTTCTCCACATCAAGCAATTCTGTCAGAAGCACTTGACCCGAACATTATCCCATTTAATGCTTCCCTTGGAGTTCAGATTACTTTAATAGATATGTATGAATTAGATGAGTCGGAAACCAGCTATTCACGACTTGCACGTACACTAGAAACAACTGACTATATCCTATTACCGAGTGATCGAGTTTCATCCGCTGCACTACGACTACCACATAGGTACCCTATTGCCGCTAACTATTACACTGCGCTCTTTGCGGGTGATTTGGGCTTTACCCACGTGTATGAAACAGCACCACGTGCATGTATCATTCCCGAACACATAAGCAAACGATTGCCAAATGCGGTTGAGGTACTTCTTTGCCCGACAAACATACATTCCAGTGAAGGAACGTTTTACGTATTTGATCATCCGACCGTACACATCTTCAAAAAAAATGACCCCTTAGATACCAATACATATGAAAACCTTCTAAAAGGGGGTAATAACACATGAAAGACAACTACCGCTCCGTTATATTGGCTTTCATTATTTTTGGGGCATTTCTGCTTCGCGCATTCCCCCTGAATTGGGATGGTGGCTACTACCCCCATCCGGATGAAGCACATATTTATAATATGGTTTTTCAACTCGAGTTGCCTCTAAATTTTTCGACTTTCTTTACCGCCGAGAGTCCACTTAATCCCAAGTTTTTCGCCTATGGCTCCTTTCCGTTGTATCTCCTAAAAGGTCTTGCGTACCTTATGGGGGTTATTGATCCAAATATTGTTGAATATGGAAACCTCTATAAGGTTGGCCGCCCGCTTTCAGCCTTATTTGATATTGGCACGTTGATACTGCTTTTATTTTTGTCACGAAAAATTTTTCGTTCCACCTTGCTAGGTGTACTTGCTATGGCAGTCTATGCACTATCAGTATTCCCCATACAAAATGCCCACTTTTATACCGTCGATGGACAAATGGTGTTTTGGATGATGGGTACGCTGCTTCTTATATTGCACTATACTGAGGACGGAAAGAAAAAATATCTACTCTGGGCTAGTGTCACAACGAGCATGGCAGTTGCTACAAAATTTACAGCTGTTATCCTCATCCCGTTCTTAGTTTCGAGTATCGTATACCGCTACCTTATTTCGCGTAATATGAAAGAAAATACGTTTACTGCTCTACAGGCTAAGGAACTATTTATAACGGCAGCAGCTCTATTCCTAATCACAAATTTTGTCTTACAACCCTATGCGTATATAGATTTTGACACCTTTTCCAATCAGATTGGCTCACAACTGGATATGCGTTCGGATGCTACTGTTTTCCCCTACACTATTCAATATATCGACACAGTACCCTTCTTGTATCCTGTCGTACAGATATTCAGATGGGGGCTTGGTCCTTCATTTACATTTCTTGGTATCACTGGAATGATTGCGCTTACGTATTCATCTATAATCAAGACTTCTAAAACCAAGCGCTTCGAGGCTTCTGTGTGGTTCGTGCTGTTTTTTAGTGTCCTTTTTTTATCGCTCGGCAGTTCTGCGGTGAAGTTCATGCGATATTACTTACCGCTCTATCCACTTCTTGCCATGAGTGCTGCGTATGTCGGGGTACATATACTCCACATACGTTCTCTGATGCTACAAACAGCTCTTACACTACTAATAGTCATTCCGAGTATGTGGTGGACAATCGCATTCATATCCATTTACACAAAACCACACACCTGGATTCAAGCAAGCGAGTGGATTCACTCTAACATTCCGGGAAACGCTACACTCGGTGTAGAGCACTGGGATCGAAGCTTGCCACTTTATGATTCCGAATACTATCAGCACAAATCGTTAGAGTTATATATCCCCGATTCACCAGCAAAGATAACCCAGTTGGTTCAGACACTCGATCACGTTGAATATATTATTATCGCAAGCAACCGACTATATGACTCTATCCCCAATCTACCCGACCAATACCCCGCGACAATTGAATACTACAAGTTGCTTTTTGACGGCACGTTAGGATTCTCAAAAGTCAAAGAAATTACTTCCTATCCCAATCTTTTCGGTTTCTCCAGAAACGACCAACAAGCCGATGAAAGTTTTACTGTATATGACCATCCACGAGTACAGATATTTAAAAAAACAGCATTTGACGCTACAAATATACAACCATTACTCTATAATAAGCTTCGATAACCAAAACGATGTCTGATCCTTATGCATTTCTACAATTTTATACCGCAATCTTTGCGCTCGGAGTTGGCTTCTGGCCGTTGAGCAAGACGATACTCCCTCGATTTGTTGATAAGGGATGGATCCTCAGCAAAGTGGTAGGCATTGGGATAGTCTCATATATTGTATGGCTCCTCGCTATTACAAGAGTACTACGCTTCTCTCCACTACACACCATCCTTATTGCCGTTCTTATTTCGGTACTCATTTGGAGCGTACAGATTTTTCACTCCAGATCTATAAAATCAACTATTTCTGCAATACCATGGAAGGTAGTCATCATTAGTGAGGTATTATTCTTGTGCCTTCTTGTTTTTTGGAGCATAGTCCGTGCATACAACCCAGACATTCATGGTTTGGAAAAATTTATGGACTACGGGTTTATGCTCTCAATCTTGCGTGCTGAGTATTTCCCACCAGTAGACCATTTTTTTGCAAGCGAACCAATTAATTATTACTACTTTGGACACTACGTCGCAGCGGTAATTACGCAGATTTCACACCTACCTCCTAATTTTACTTATAACCTACAGATTGCGTACCTGTTTGCAATATCATTCATGGGAAGTTTCAGCATCACCGCGACACTACTCAGAAATGTATTCCCGCATATTCACAAAATTATTATATTTATTGGGGGTATTCTGGGAGGTATCCTTACGGCACTGACCGGAAATCTTCATACAGTACTTCATATCTCCTCCTTAGACACCTACTGGTACGCTACAGCGAGCAGGTTGATTCCTTTCACTATCAACGAATTCCCGGTATACAGTTTTATCGTGGCGGATTTGCATGCACACGTGAGCAATATTCCATTTGTTCTCGTAGCTCTTGGAATATTGTGTAATCTCTTTATTTCACGGGACAACCTGAGCATTAGTGCACACAGCCTCAAGAACAAACGCCTACTTTTGTCTCTTGCTATCCTCGCGCTTATGGTAGGAACAAGCTATGCCACTAACTCTTGGGATTTTCCTATATACCTTGTACTCAGTGGCTGTGTGTTTGTGTACCTTGCGTATCACACTATTGCACACTCTACACGTAGCAGGCTTTTGGCCTGGTGGGAAGCGTTAGAGACTGCCGCCCTGTTTGCGATACCTTTGCTCATAGGAAGTGTTGGACTGTTTGCGCCATTTTGGCTCACCGTAAAGCCAATTTCTGATGGCATCGGAAAAGTAACGACCCTCTCTCCGCTCAAAGAATTCCTCATACTTTGGGGAATGTATCTGTTTATCGCGGTCAGTTTCGTTATTTTTGCGTTGCGTCAAACACTGGCACGCTTTCTGCACATAAGAAACATGAAAGAACGAATCGTACAAAAAATTGCAGGGGCGCTCAAAGTATCAATCTCCGTTAAGAACGAACCTTCTGACGGCAACACGCCAGAACAAGCAACGAGGAATTCGAGCGATACATTCGCTCTTTTACTAATCGGATTAGGAATTGCACTCTTAATAGCACCAGAAATCATATACGTCAAAGATATTTACGTACCTGATTACTATCGTGCCAATACGATGTTCAAACTCTATTATGCAGCGTGGATTTTGTTATCTATTGCAAGCGCATACGCATTTATTCGGATGCTCTACACCATAAAAAAAGAATCACTCCAAGTTCTCTGGCGACTCGATGTGTTGCTGTCTTATCTGCTCATCGGTTCTACGTTACTGTATCCTTACATGGCAATAAAAACCGTAACCGACGCATTCAGCGAATATAAAGGCCTCAATGGCACTGCATACGTAACGAAAACACTTAAACATGATGCCGCGGCGATTGATTGGATAAACAAAAATATTACAGGACAGCCAGTTATTGTTGAAGCAGTCGGAGACAGCTATACAGACTATGCCCGAATCGCATCAAATACTGGACTCCCCACGGTTATGGGGTGGCCAGTACACGAATGGTTATGGAGAGGCTCGTATGCAGAACCAGTGGAACCTCCATCACGTGTGTTAGAGACATTCGGCTCAGATACGGTCGCTCAACGGGTTGAAGATGTACGTGTGATCTATACAACGACGGACCAGACAAAAAGAGCAGAGTTATTAAGGAAGTATAATGTTTCATACATCTACATCTCAAAACTTGAAAGAGACAAATATCCAGATATTCAGACCGACCTTCTCCTCTCCCAAGGGACTCATGTATTTGAGCAAGGAGAAAGTATTTTAGTTAAAGTACAGTGACACTTCGGTACATTTACACAAATGTGTACATTTCACATTTATGTTTGTGTTGGTATGATACCTATATGAAGAGAATATTAATTCCAGGATGTGTCGCTCTTTTCCTCATTCTAGCTTCCCTGAATACCGTATACGCCCAGCGCCCCACGCCAAACGTTAATTGTCCTAACGATGCCACCTACGTCGCGATCACCGATAGTTGTGTCAATGTCGAAGATTTTGCAAATTTTATGCTTGACTTAATGATCTTAATTGGCGTTTTAGTCTCTATATATAGAGCTACCGCCGGATTTTTTATGTTTATTACTGCTCAAGGAGACCCGCAAAGATTGCAAAACGGCCGCGAGGCACTCACCCAGTCTATGGTGGGGCTTGTTATAGTAGTTGGTGGATATGTTTTTATTAGGGCATTTGAGTCCATCCTTCCTGACTCATGGAAGATTGTAATTACAGGATCTTAATACAATGAAGAAAAACCTGCTTCTATTCTTACCAATAGTATTTGTCTTGTTTCTTACGTTTACGGTTCACTCTCATAACGCGTATGCTCAAGGCGGAGGGACTCTTCCTAGCTGTGACGGCTTACCTGATGGCGAAATCCTGTCGTGGCCTCATTGCACATTGTTAGTCTTAGGTCAACTCATTACCACTATGGTAACGGGCGCCCTTGGGTTTGGGGCCATAATATTGCTCTTTAACTTCTTTAAGGCAGCGTTTGATTATCTAACCGCTGGGGATAGTACTGAGAAACTGGAAAAAGCACGTAGTAACATTACATGGTCTATTGTTGGGCTTGTGGGTGTAGGCAGCGTATTTATTATCTTCAAGCTCATTCTAGATTTGATCCCTGGATTAAAAAATTTCATTACCTAATCACAGCTATTGCGACGCCGTATAGCGTATGCTATTCTGAGTTAAGTATCAAAGGAGGTGGAACCGCATGACAGATAAAATAAAAAGTGCATTGATTACAGCTTCTACAGGCATTGCAACATTAGCAACAGCCGCTCCCGTTCACGCACAGCTACTCACAGGTATTTCTCGACCAAGTACCGGATTTACTGATTTTGGAGATTTAATCAGACGTGGCATTGACCTTGTTTTCGTTGTTGCCGCTGTCGCAGTATTGCTTTACTTATTCTGGGGTGCATTCACCTATCTAACCGCAGGTGACAATGAAGATAACGTAGGAGCAGCACGAAAGCGTATTACAAACGCAGTAATCGGACTTATCATTGTAGCAGCAGCTTATGCCCTCTGGAGGTTTATTATTGGGCTTATCCCTGGGCTTCAATCGCTGGTTGGGGTAGCTTAAATGAGCTAATCCAGGACATTAGTTATTAAGACTATGCTGCCAAGTCGATATCTTTTATTAGTGGAAAGATGCGTGAGATTAGTAAGCGTACTTCTCTTGACCATCGCCATTGTCCAGGTTTTAACACCGCCGTCAGTTTCTGCACAATCGTCGCAGTCGGCAAACAATACGGCGGTGTTTTCTGGACAATTCATACCTGCCTTTGTAGGAAGTGCGTATGACCCCAGCGCTGCCTATCAACGAATGGCTGGTCTTCCTGTATACGTGTATGCATATGACAGTTGGGGAGGCTCTTCATTTATCATCAACAACCTTGCGGTTCGCACACAAGTTAGAGCGGATGGATCGTTTCAAGCGCAGGGTCTTCCTAATGGACAAAAATTCGGCGTCTATTTCCCATTCCGCTACGATGTCGGATCGGGCAGGGTTCTACGTACTGACTGTGTCAGTTTTGTAGTAGCACCTTGCGATGCGACAGCAATCCAAGGCCTTGATGTGCCTTTTCGAATGCCACAACTACCTTCGACTACCAACCCTGATCCCGACCGCATTGGTTCTGTTTTTTCATACAACATTGGTGATGCTTCCAATTTAACCGCTATCTACACCCAGCTACAGGAAGAAGTGCGTTTAGGATTATCCTTTTTAACACAAGAAACAAGGGTTGATATAGCAAATAATATTAATACCTTCCCGCTCATACCGACAACTACACTGAAGATTACGTCTAAACATGTACAAATGTATGGAGGTGTTAATTTTTCTGATGATAGTGCCTATGAACTAGTGGCTCGCAGGGTGTGGTTTGATTATATTAACGCTGGAAGTAGAGACTTGTATCCTGGTGACAACCTTATCGTTGCTGGACGCACCACACACCCTCTTGAGGCAATTACTAACACAGCTGACCATACGCGAAACGATCGGATATTTATGGCTTTCGCACCTCCCGGAGTATACGCCGTAACAATTTGGCGAAGAGAAGGGGGCACGACATATCAATCTGATCTTATGGACAACAATACTAAAATCAAGTCAACACAAATAGGCTTTGGTGTCGTGCGAGTTTCACGTGATACAGATATAAATGGAACAGTTGATTTAGGGAACGATTGGTACAAGTTGGTTGAACCAACAGCTATTAGGAATGACATTGCATTACTGCAGAACAAACTTATTCTTTGGGGACGAGTAATCCAACAATCAGGGAGGGCATTTGCAGGGCCGAATCTAGGAAATGTGAGCATGGTCAATACACAGTCATATGGAATGGTCGATGGGGGACGACTCGGTACACAATGTGACAATAGACAACCGTTCACGTACCCTCGCGTGTCTCTAACTGTTTTGGGTAATTGTGCAACTGACATAGTCACAACGTCGGGTACTAACCCACAAGATTACACACAAAACAGTTTCTCTACCTACATTTTTTATGACGACACGGTTGGTTATTCCACAAATCCTCGAGGAGCTACATTCGACCCGTTTCTTAACGAACCACTATGGGACAAAACTCCGATAAAAACCAAAGAAGTTATTAGCACAAACGGACCACTTCAAGTCGACATTACGGCAACCGCACCTAAAAGTGATCCCACGGTAAAAGGTATACTAATTGAAGTTATTAAAAATACAAGTGTCCCGGCAGGCCTGAACGCCCAACGAAATTGTCGTTCTTATAATGCGACCGTTTCACTCGCAGACCCAAATGAGATTCGAAATATCGACGCAGACAATATAGAGAAGTTCTCTGCTGATAGCAAGTGCTTCATACATATCCCGCATGACAAATTGGTACCTATTGAAGGTATTACCGGTGGGTTGATTGATCCCCCGCTTTCATTACGTATTATGATTGACGGTACTGGATTAAATCCTAAAGAAATAATAACACCCTACAACGGTTCTGCTCTTGTCGAATTTACCGGAGCAAATGCAGTTACTCTCTCTCAATACACCCCTCCTGTTCCATCAGGATATAAGTTACTAGGGTTTATACCTGTACGCACTATTATGCCTGGAGTTGATAGAGCCTATGCCGCTACTCCGACCGTTGCTGATATTATTGTTCGTTTTAAAGGGGCATCTTCTTATCAAACAGCGACAGTCCACAACAGCTTAGGTGAACACCTCTATAATGTCAGTGAAGACCAGTTAAGAGACAAATCTGGTGAGTGGAGCTTAATATTTCCTCTTGAGATGAGAGACCCAGACACAGCTTGTCCGACTGGAAGTTTTGTTTCACCAGAACTCTGTAGAAGAAATGTCGAGGCCTCAAACACGTACACTATTAGTGTCACGGCCGACGATAAAGTGTTGTCTGAAACCTTCGTGACACGACCAGATGTCGAACAGGGAGTCGCTGTTGGGACACCAAATACATGGACTGCTGATTTCCGCCCACCCTGCCAAATTCTCGAGGAAAGACTTGAAGCAGAACATCAGGCCGAGTTGCAACGGAATTTGGTACCTGCCGGTTGGACTGAACCAGAGAAACATATGTACAATGTAGGGATTAGAATTGGCTTCGTCTTTAAAGGATTTGAAGCAGTTCGGATACCAGTACTCGGATGCAGAATTGCAAACGGTTTCACAGAACTCGCAGGCAAAGGGCTTCAAACCCTTCGAAACATACTTATTCTCGAACCATTAACCGTTTCGACAGGCGTTATTGTTACCTGGAACATCATCAGGGGAGTTGCGAACATCATCTTTGTATTCCTGCTCCTGTTAATCGGGATAAACCATGCCTTGGGGTATGACATAAAAAGTTGGGGCGCTAATGTCATGCTTCCACAGCTGGTGATTGGTATTATATTTGCAAATCTCAGTGTGTTGATTGTACAGGGAGTTTTGGATGTAAATAATATTCTAACAGCCTGGATTTTTGCAATTATTTTTGATGTATTACAAACGACCGGAATTTCTACCAACGCAATTGCAGGAGCGGGTGCAGCTGGAGGGATTGTTGCAATTACATCATTCTTAAGCACAGTAATTTCAACCGGGGTTGCAACTTTTCTTACTTCGGTTGTAGGAACCGGAGGTTCAATAATAATTCCAATTATCGGAGCGGTGTTGGCCGGTGCTTTGGCAATTCTAGGATTAGTCGTATCGTTATTGGCAGTATTCCTCGGGAGATACCTTATTATTTGGGTAATTACTATCGTAGCTCCCCTATTTCTTGCGCTTTCCGTGCTTCCTTGGTTCAGAAGTATGAGAAACCTATGGATTAAGACGCTGCTACCTCTGGCATTCATGCAAACAATCACCGCATTATTTATCGCCATTGGAATTCTTTTAGTCAGCAAAACAGCAGAGGCTGATAGTTTGTTTGTCCAGGCGGGAGTATTCTTGATCGGCGGAGGGACGCTCTTTATGAGTACAAAGAGCGCTAGTCTTGCCGCGCAATTTCTCGGTGGTGGTGGACTTGCTGGACAGGCATTAGGAATGCTACAAGGTATCGGGAAAGGATTGGGAGGAAAGGTACAAAATATGGCCTCCGGTGTGTCTGACTACACAAGCCTAGATGCAGTAGAGGAACGGCGCGAGAAAGGATACATACGCTCTGCTACGCAAAGAGGCCGAGAGACACGACTCAAAAGAGAGGCTGAAGAACGGGGCGAAACATATGTCAGACCCTTGGTCGAACGGTTGCCTTTTGCTGGTAGCCGAATAGCTGAGGCAAAAGAAAAACGTGAACGTAAATTTGACGCTTCTCTCAAAAAAGCAGAAGCAGCGGGAATAAAAGCGGGCACTGACCTCGATTACAATCTACCCACAACTGATGCTCCGCTATTGAAACGACTCTACGGAGGGCAACAGTACGCAGCAGCTGAACAGCAATTGCGTAAAAAGGTTCTCCCAAGCGTTGACATCGTAGGCCGCACCGGCCTAGGAGCGCAACAACAGAAAGCAATACACACTGGTCTTGATCTATCAATAAATGATCCTAATCGGATCATCAATTTTGGAAAACTTCCACAATACTCAGGTGGCAAACTCGCGCGATGGAGCAAAAGAGAAGTTGACAGCGGAATTGCACCTGCTGGAACAAAGGCGGGTGCTGTCAAGCTTAGTACGAGTGAATTTAGAGGTACACACGCCCAATATTTAGCAGAACTGGGTAGAAGAAGTGGTAACGCAAGCCTAGGAAGTGTCAAATCTGCAAGCGAACTTAAGAAGGCCCCAGGTGATGCACACGGGATATATATGGAGGCAATGGCCTTGGCACTTAAGCAAAATCCGGCTGACGTTCAAGGTGCACTTCCTCCTTTACCAGGCCAACGAGACAGAAGAGACATTCAAGGCCTCAAAAAACTCTACCAAGAAGGTGCTCGATACAACAGAGACTTTGCAGCCACACCTACACCCGCTGCTCCTTCTGGTGGAGGAGGTGGGACTGGCGGCGGCGGAGGCCGAACACCATAATGCCCTATGGATAAAATATACAAAAACCTTAGCACGTTCTCTTTCTGTTTGTTACTTTTTCTGATTTCTTTAAACCCTGTGGATGCAGGGATATTTGATGGATTTAATTCGGGAAGTACTGGAATTTTTGGAAACCTTGGAGATCGAGTACGATCAATTTTTCAAGGGCGAAATGTAGAACTTGGTGGAAGTGTCATTCCTTTCGCACCGGGAACACCTGCACCTCCAGGCCCAAGTACACCTCCAGCTGCGGGAGCAGGACAATTCTTAAAAGCCTGGGTGGAATGGGACACTTTCTATCGCGGAATACAACCAGACGCAATAGTTGACGAGGATCCGCTCGGACCAATCCATCGTGAATATATTATAGAAAACGGTTGTTGCGAATCGTGTGGAGAGGTAGTTATCCAAGAGGCATGCGATTATTGTGAGCTAAACCAATTTGGTCGGCCACACCGAGGTTCTGTAGCGTGTAATCAATGCGGAGACCAAAATAGCACATATCACGCAACTATAGAGCACGCATTAAGAGGCTGGTGTGGCGGCACTGCTGATCTGGATAATGCTGATTTTACTCGAGCCGCAAGTGGCGTTACAAGACCTCCTGCAGATTCGCCAGGACCAAATGAATTTATTCTACCAGGTGCAATTCCTAACAAAATGATCAGAAGGGACGGATATGTCTACAAATGCCTAAAGATCGCCTGTACCGATGAGGAACTTCCCACCCCTCCCCCCCCTTGGGTACCTCCAGGAATTCCCCCTACCCCAGTAGTTGTGCCAGTTCCCGAAGAACGGTGGAACTACATTGAATTCCAAACAATGATATACCACAGCAATGACTTCATAATGATGTTACATATACAAAATTACGGGAATACTATGTTTGAACGCGATACGATTAGAGTCTTTAGACAAGCGGAGGATGGAAGAGAATGGCCACACAACATAGACATTAGTGATGGGGCGCTAAATTTTACAACTGCCGCAGGAATGCCTGCCCGCTTAAATAAACATGGCAATTCATTACCTGCACACAAAGAGTCTGTTGGCAATAACCTAGGTCCAGACGACCCGGCGTCCCCCGCTATTGATGGAGAACATCGGGACTATTTTCAATATGATCCTGACACTGTACGGTATAGAATTCCCTCTGTACCGTTACCTATGGGACCGGGGTCAAATATACCCCGTGATTATAATTTTATCTGCCAGGGCGCAGATGGTTCAGAAGGAGAGCGCTGTCCGGCTGACATGGAGAACTACTCGGGTCAGGATGCGTACTTGCTTTTAGAGCGCCCACTAACAGTCCAAGAATTTAGAGATTATTTCTTTGAATACCGCGATGTTTCTTCTCCAGATATGGGAGGGTGCGGTTATAACGCCTCATCTAATAACAGCATCATCGGTCCGATTACGTATCAGTTTGAATATGGCGGAACTACTGAAGGAACCCGGAATGGAAGAACAGTACTAAATGTTTCATTACCTATAGGCAATCCGGTAGATACCGAAGGAGTGCCGTTTGGTTGGCCAACAACTGGTAGAATCCAGGAAAACTGGGGGAACACTAGTTATGCACAAGAACTTGGACGACAGCGCTGGCTTGAAGGAGAACGAAGCCTCTATGACGAATATTTGTATTGTCCCGGAGAAGGTGAAACGTATCCCCTTGATGGACGCCCCAGAGCAGGTGATTATTTGCACCCGGCGATAGATATCGAACGTGCCTTTAATCAGGTTAAGCCGCCAAACGTATATACTACACACTCAGGATGGATAACTTTTGCAGGCCGAGACCCGGATTATCCAGATAAAGGGGTAACCGTTCAAGTAGAGTCAGATATTAACCGTGACCATATTCCCGACGTTATTACCCGTTATTCTCATCTAACAGAAAGTTCACTTACGTTCGATATTCGACATCAACAATTACACAATATGGATACTGATGGTGATGGAGCAGTAGATACTTTTAACTACCCTTTCAACCAGAAATTGGATTTTGGTTCTGAATATGCAATGTACGTCCCTCGCAATTATCTTCTCGGGGTTATGGGAGATACCGGTTCCCCTGGAGATACTCACCTGCAGTATGAAATTGTGTCTGCAAACGAAGACGGGGTGCCTCCAGGAGCAAATGGTGCTATTGGGAGAGAACGGTGCTCGGACAATATGTATCAATCAAGTTGTTTTGCTGGAGTACCCGGGCAAGAATTGCGCGAAGGTAACTTTTTTGCACGATTTAGATATTATCCTGAACTTGTTTTGGGAAATCTTTTTGTTAACCCTTAACTATGAACTCCATACGAAATTATTTTCAGCTACATCGAAGAGTTACGATTCTAATTATTGCACTTATCCTTGCTGTTATAGTACTTGGCGTGATATTGATTCTTATACGAGTAGACTCCTCAAACAATTCGGTTATCCGGGTTGGTGAAAATATTAGACTTGCATTGTCCGAGGAAGAGTATGTCAAGTTTGAATT
Organism: uncultured Candidatus Saccharibacteria bacterium; assembly: GCA_964392315.1. Lineage (GTDB taxonomy): Bacteria > Patescibacteriota > 4484-211 > 4484-211 > JAGQKX01 > CAYMOT01. The sequence goes on along the minus strand of CAYMOT010000001.1, from coordinate 239,557 downwards.
TGATGATCCCATAAGAACGCCAGATACCGTGACAGTATATCCAATATATTCGGCTCCTGAAAAGTTATTTTCACAGGCTGCAATAGTAAACATTGCATCTAATATTGGCTTTACTTCCAAAGCAAGTACACAGCTTACTAATGAAGGCTATGTTTATACCGAAAACGGTAACTCATTAAGTATCAATGTAACCGGAGGTATACTAACTTACTCTGTTCCCCTAGAAGGTTACCCGCAAGCAACACAGACAATTACCCTCCCCGAAGCGTTTAATAAAGCAAAGGAATTCGTTTCAAAGATAGGTTTCGATAACCCAATCTATGTATGGGATGAAAAAAACATTACTTTATATACTGAAACTGGAGAAAGCGTAACTGAATCTTCATACATAAGCGAAAAAACTCGATTGTTTATAAAAATCCTCACAAGAATTGGAAATGCAGAATTATATGTGCCCTTCGAGCAATATGTAATGGTACATGCTAACGGAGATATTGTCGGTGCTTCACTGTGGTATCCATTTATAGACTTGTCTAAAGGTGAACAAGTTGAAATTATTGATTATGCTGATGCTACTAAAAGAGTCCGTCTTCGAGACATAATAAGACAAGCTGGCAATTATTCGCCTACTACGGTATTTTCCTCTTCCAATCTAGGCTATTATATAGCAAATGATTTTTTCTATAATGTAGAGTCAGCTGATTATGTAACACTACCTATGTACACCTTCTCGAACGAGAACGTTACTGTTTATGTTTCAGCTTCAAAATAATACTTATACCAAGACAGCAATCAGTATTCTTGTATTTAGCGTACCCATCCTTTTGGGGTTATTCTTTGCACCATCTCTTACTACACCTGCGCAAACACCTGCAGATCGTGCGGCATTGGTACAGCAGGAGTTGTCTGATCTAGCAGCCGCTGGAGTAGATGGAGCATTATACTGGATGTATTCCGGAAGCAGAGATCAAGAATTTGCGTTTGGAAGTGATCTCTATTCTTTCTTTAAAGGAGACCCGATTTGCGGTGTTTTAAGAAGCAATGTGGGAAACTTCTCTTTCTTAGGAGTCAATATACCTAGCATCGGAACAGCAAATGGGCGAGTTCCTGGAGCAGCCGAAGATGCTATTAATTATTTATCCAGCGATTGTGGCATTAATATGATCCGAATATTTGGATTCCCTGATCGCGGAGGAGTCGCAGCTACAACGGCCATTGTGAATTTAGCACAATCAAAAGGAATGCGAGTAATTGTCGCTTTGTGTGACTATGCTAATGGATGTGCAGATTTAGGAATAACCGGATCAACACAAATCGATCCAACTTCATGGTATACAACTGGTTACACACAAACCTATGGAGGGCCTAATTATAGCGGCTCTTACCTTGACTATGCTCGAGAAATGGCACAAGCTCTGGCAGGAAATCCTGGATTATACGCAATTGAACTACTCAATGAGCCACATTGTGGCGGAGTCGTTGGGTGTATATCTGCCTATGCAAATTGGGCACAAACCGTAGCTTCAGAGATAAGATCTCGAGGAGTAAGTCGAGTTGGTATCGGACAAATGGCAAGCCAGCCTACGACCAGAGGTGATAGTCCTGGTGCTGGCAGTCCACCAGATTTTATAGTCAGCAACCAAGGCTCCTCACTTAATGTAGCATCCGCCCACTATTATAATGATTCAGAAAAAACTTCGGCTCTTCTCGCAAATACCCAAGCAGACTCTGGCGCTCTTTCGAATATTCAAGAATTTTATATTGGAGAATTTGGAGTCCAAGAAGTCCCCCCAGAAGCAGATATGTGTGTGTATTCTCCTTGGACACCATTCTGTGCAAATGTCAGTACCCCGCAGTTATATTGCGCATGCGACGGTACTAGCTGTGAGCCCTTTGAACCTGCTGGATTTGTTGCTCCAAACGATATAGACGTAGGCCAAGATGATGGGACAGGAAAACCAATATTCAGGGTTTTCGATAGAGATACTGAAAATTATTATGATATCCCCCCTGTTCTACATTACACTTCGCCGGGATCAAGTGCATGCGGCCCTCAATCACCTCCTGGAAGTGGCAGTGGACCAGGAACAGGACCGGGAGGTGGCACGTGCAATCCGTTTAATTGCTTTAGAGACGGAGTGATTGACTTTGCGACATCTCTTGAGTGTGCCGCAGATACAATTGATGCAAACTTAGGTCGAGAAACATGGGATTGGTTTGATTCATATGGCCCCTATTGCCACAACGAAACATACGCACGAGCTGATGGTTCAGGGTATATTATGCCGTTTGGTTATAATTTTTGGGACTTTTTTGATAGATACTTACCTCCCAGCTCAACTGGTGGCAGAACTCCGTTGAGCGGGACTTGTGAACAACCACCCTCAGCGGACGAAATAAGAAATTCCCCACGATATGCGGGAGATGTTGGAATGGCCTGTCCTGCACAAGGTGACCCTGTACGTGAACCCGGCCACCCGGCATTCAATTTTTATCGTGGTGCGCTCGTAGATTGCCCCCTCGTGGGCCAAAATAACGGGTATGCTGCCGGAAGTTTTGGAATGGACCCAGAAGCCTTGAGAACTCATCTTACCACTGTCCTGAATGTCCATTATATGAACTTCTATTTGAGCAGCGCAAACCAACAGGAACTCTTGTCCCTCCTAAGGGAAGCACAAGAGAGAAATATTAATCCATTTATTCTATTAGGGCTCTGGGCTACGGAAAGCTTATTTGGACAAAACGGTGGCTGCAATGGCGGTGGTGGTGGAACACCACCACCCGTGGGAGCATTCGGTCTTGGAATAGGTTGTTCTAGTGCAACATCATTCCCACTACCAGTAGGACAGTCAGGGTTTAATCGTTTTCACTGGGATGGCTACCGGCCAGTTGACTTATTCGCCAAACGCGGCGTCGAAGCGCTTGCGCCTATTACCGGAACAGCATACCCATATGACAGTACGGGAGGATACGCAGTAATGGTATACCCAACAGACTCATGCCAACCAGCTGTCTATTCAACCCATATGGAAGAAGCAGGGAGAGCGTCCGGACCAGTTACCGCTGGAGACCGAATAGGAACAAATAGCCACAGTGGCTCGGCATGTAAACCATGCGATTGCACAACCGGAGCTCCAGGCTGTAATCGAGGGGTAGCGGGAAAACCTCCTTGCAATGGACAAAATGGCGGAGAATGCAGTTGCAATCCAAGTAATTATAATGTCTGTTCAGGCGCTCCCCATGTCCACTTTGCAGCCAGCACGACGGGCAACTTTTATTCTGACACTATTGACCTATGTTCGGTTGAAGTCCTCGCAAATTGGGGGTACCAACCTGCATCGGGCCCATTACAAATGTGCTGCAACCCTGACCATCCTGATAAGGCCGGTTGTTTTCGTGCTCTTAATCAATAGATCTATGCAAAGCCAACGTAAGAAACTTATTCATTTCATTATATTTTTTGGTACTGTAAGCCTTGCTACCCTCCTGACCTATTTTGTATTTAACAAATTCAAAATACAGCCTACTGATGCACAAGTAATTTCACAAACAAAAAATGTTGTAGCTACAGAAATAATGCCCTATTTTTTTAATGATGCAACACAGCCCGAGTATATTTACCGCAACCCAGCAACACGAACAATGCAAGCAACAAATAATAATATTACCTACGATATAAATAGCTCATTATTTACTACGGTTAACGAGCTTACATGGTATGACCAAAACAAAGCTATTCTCACCTTAGGAAACCTGATGAGAGAGAAAAAAGACTATGTACTAGACCTAAGCACATGGGGAGCTGATGCAAAACTCGGACAAACTGAATTGCCATTTCATGGAGAAAATTATATTTGGAATAGCTCCGGCACAGCTATGGCTTTTTTTGGTAATGTTAGCCCAGCAACCGGAACTGCCACGTTAAATATATACGATCTTGCGACAAAATCGGTTTCTCAAATAGGCGACTTGATCTTTAGTGGACCCCTTGAACTCCTCTGGAATGGTAGCGATCAATTCTTCATCGTGCAGGAATTTGAAGGATATGACGAGCAACTAATGCTGACAATGGTAAGAAAGAATTCTGCTAATTTATGGGAAAAAATACTTATTTCGGAAAAAATATTTCACCTCCCCCAGTATAGTAGCACCTTCGAACATCTGCTTTTTCTAGACGGTCAAGCAGTACAACTATTAAATACGACATCTCTTGAGATGACCAATTTATCGAATATTGATGTGTTCGGAGACAATTTTCTGATTACATTCTCTCCGACAAATAAAGTAGTCGTACTATACCAGGTTAATACAGATTATTATCTCAATAATTTACCGACAACCAATAACCCACGTAAGCTTACATTTTTCTCAAACCAAACCGGATTATTGACAGATTTCCGTAAAACGCCAGGTGCATCGAATCAGTATACCGTCACCTTTAACAACAGAGACATCTACACACTGGTTTTGGAGGACTAATCTCGGTCTCATGAGCACGACTACCCGCCTTTTTTTCATATAATGAGCTACCCTTCTATACCCTTGAAAGCTGTAACGGTTTCGTAGGTTACTATGCAAAGAAATAATTCTCTAATAAGAGTTACCTAACACCTTTCATTCCAGCCTATTTTCCTCTATACTTTAATTAGAATTTGCTCTATTTGATCGTGATTATCTTGAAAACTGTTAAGCTAACATGCCATTCACTCACCGCATTCCACAAAATGTTACTGAATACGAGAGTAAGGTGATTGGGAACTTCACCCCACGTCAATTTATCTATTTAGCTATCGGTGGCGTTACCATAGGACTCCTATTTTCAATACCTTTGCCAAATATAATACGCTGGATAGGGTCTGCCATTACTGCACCAGTATTTATTGCATTGGCCCTGGCGAGTTTCGATGGACGTAGGACAGACGTATGGATATTAAATTTCTTTCAGGCAATCTCTAAACCAACGATAAGAGTGTGGGAAAAGGAAGAGATTCCTCCTACTTTTCTCCTCCCGTCCTACGTAGTTCCCAAGATACGACTGAAAACGCCACCAAAGAAAGCATCTGACTTAGAAAACTTTTTGGACTTCTGGAGGACACAGGAAAATCAAAAAGATTATTCTGAAGACGAGGTGCGCTTTCTTGAGAGGATTTCTTCCCTATCTCGGAGCCTTCCAAAGGATACTCCAGTAGTACGAAAGACATCTACAACAGAACAGTAACATATATGGAACAAACTACTGCCCTTCGACAACTTGCACATAGCCGTCGCGATACAAACCCGCTTATCGTACAGGCGTCAAATATTGGGGTTACTGCATTTCAACGCCGATCTAACCTGCGCGCAAACCGTCGTCTTTCACGTATTAGTATTAACCCAATAGCAACTCCAATATGGGAGCAGCAGATACTAAAGCCTTCTGAAGATCTTCAAAAACGATTTGTACCGCAAACAAAACCTCAGCAGTATCTCGCTGAATCAATAGCAATCGAAACGGAGCCGCTTCCTGCCGTTTCTGAGACAAACCTCGACGCAGCTCCAATCGCAAACCCCATTGCAAATGACATTCAGAATCTGCAATCAACTTCGGCTAATACAACCATTCTGAGCGAAGAGGAAGTTGCAGAACTGGATCGACTAGATCCCATCAGTGAGCCGGCAAAAGAAGTTGCTCAGTTGCTGCCTGCTGAGAAAGACAACATTGTGGTTGAGAACACGCCCTCGTCACCACAGTCAAAACCCACAGCCACTGCACCTTCCCAAAAGCTTGAGAAGAGCTTGCAACAATTGGAACAAAGCCTTACAACAATACAAGGAGAAACTATTATGGATTTCGGCGATTCTTTGCAAAAAATTACGGATCTACGTGATGCTGTTTTGCAACAAGAGCAAAAACTTTCAAGTCAACATAGTTCAAATGTGTCGCAAGTCGAAAAGGAAGCAGATGCTAAGGCAAAACAAGCCATGCTTTCAAACTTGGAGCACGCACTACAGAATACGCAAACTGAGCTAAGCCATTTGGAGCAACAACCCGATGCTGATAAAAATCTCATTACCCAAATACGACAGCAACTGCAAGAGCAAAAACGAAAGTTTGATCAGCTTCTGAGGGAACAGAAAGATGTGACAATGCATACACAGACAACCCCTCAAGTCGCTACTACTCAAGGAGCAATGCCTCAACAGGCAACTAAATCTACCCCAATCACAACTCCAAAGATCACAGACGCGCCAAATGCAATAAATGGCATTGTAACGGATCAAAACGGAAAGTTGCTGCAAGGGGTCGTTGTAATTATCAAAAGTAGCGAAGGCCAACCTCTACGTGCTCTAAAAACTAACCCACTGGGGCAATTTTCCATAACCACACCCCTTGAAAACGGAACCTATCTTGTTGAGACAGAATCAGGAAACCTTGCCTTTGATACAGTAACTGTTGAATTAAAAGGGTCGGCCATCAGCCCGATAATCATTGCTGCACACTAATTATGTCTGGAGTCCTTGGAACGGCACAAAACCATCTTGATATCGTAGATATAAAAGACAATGTACTCATTCTCACTGGAGGAAAATTTCGCATTGTCATTGAAGCACAGGCAATCAACTTTGATCTCTTGTCTGAAGCCGAGCAAGACGCAGCTATTTATTCTTATGCGAACCTCATCAACTCGCTTGACTTTCCTATGCAAGTGGTTATCCGCACCCGCCAAGTAGATATTACAAATTATATTGAGTATCTTAAGTCTTTTCGAAGATTACAACCTACTTCTATTTTGCGACAGCAATTGGATAACTATATTACCTTTATCCAAGAGCTGGTGTCAGAAAACACGGTTCTTTTTAAGAAATTCTATGTAGTCGTACCACATATAAAAAAGGTGACCGAACAGGCCTCGCAGGGTTTGCTCGATCCGCTTTTTAAGCTTATTGGAAAAGAAAAAGTTGTTACTACCTATTCCGATGACGACCTCGCAAAAGCACAACAGGTCTTTGGACAGCGAACAAAGGAACTTTTTTGGCAATTTCGTAGACTCGGAGTAGGTGTGCGCCAACTCACGACAGAAGAACTTATACGGTTATTCTACGAAATTTATAACCCAGAGAGCGGACAAAATGACGCATTACGGAATGATATCCTCGGTTACACGAGTACAATTGTTAAGCCAAACATTGGCTAAATTTTATGAAAAACCCTGTCGCTGCCCTCGTCAATAAGTTGCTTCCCGGACCTGGTAAAAAAACCAGTACAAGTGTCTCGCCATCAGGAGATGCATCAAATCCCGAGGTGTCTATTGCACAAAAAGAGCTTGAAGAAGCAAGAGAGAAAGCAGAAAAATTCGCACAAGGGCTTTTAACCATACGTGACCTTATCGCCCCTTCTGGAATTGAGCATGATTTTAACCATCTCCAGATCGGTAATACGTACTATCGCTCATTCTTCATTGCAGGATATCCTCGTGAAGTAGGCGCAAACTGGCTATCCCCGCTTATTAATTTTCCACACGCTCTCGATATATCGGTTTATTATTATCCTGTTGATGCCCAAGTTGTGCTTAAAAACTTGCGTAGAAAGATTACCGAAATGGAGACTGAGTTAAATATTGAAGCACAACAAGGACGCATTCTTGATCCTGGCGTACAACTCGCCTTACAAGATTCACGTGCGTTGCAAGAAGAGTTGGTCGCAGAACGTGAACGATTTTTCCAATTTGCGCTCTATATCACACTACCTGCAGAATCGCTTGAAGAACTCGACCTTATCTCTAAACAATTAGAATCCGTGCTTGGTTCGGTACTCCTTGTTGCGCGTAAAACTACCCTTCAAATGGAAGATGGCTTCAGATCTACCCTACCGCTCTTCCAAGATATTGTTCAAGTGTACCGAAACATGGATACAACCTCTATTGCAACAACCTTTCCGTTTACTTCTTCTAGTCTCACATCAGATACGGGGATTTTGTACGGAATTAATGAACACAATGCCAGTTTAATAATTTTCGACCGGTTCAGTTTGGCAAACGCGAATATGGTAGTTTTTGCTAAATCTGGTGCAGGAAAAAGCTTCTTTGTAAAACTTGAAGCACTCCGCTCCCTCATGCTCGGTACTGAAATTATTATCATCGACCCTGAAAATGAGTATCGGACTATGGCTGAGTCTATCGGCGGAGAGTTCATTGCGCTTGATTTTAATTCCGACAGTAAAATTAACCCATTTGACCTATCACAAGTGTACGAAGAAGGTGAGGACGAACTTGGCCTTAAAGTACTCACCTTGCACTCAATGCTCAAAGTCATGATGGGCGAGTTAAATCCAAGCGAAGAAGCGGTCATGGATCGAGCATTCCTCGAGACATACCGGTTAAAAGGAATTACACAGGATCCAGACACTCAGAAATTGGAACCGCCGCTTCTTGAAGACATGTACAAAACACTTCTCGGCATGGAAGACCCTGAAGCAAAATTGCTTGCCGATCGTTTGCAACCGTATGTGTTAGGTTCAGCAAAAGGCCTTTTTGATAGTCATACAAATATCGATATTCATAATACATTCACCGTGTTTGGAATACGTGATCTCGAAGAGAGTGTTCGTCCACTTGGTATGTTCATGGTACTGGACTATATTTGGACGCGCGTGCGTAGAGATCGCAGAAAGAGGATTCTCATCGTGGACGAAGCGTGGTTTATGATGAAGCACCCGGATAGTGCAAACTTTTTGCATAGTATCGCAAAAAGAGGAAGAAAGTATTATCTTGGCCTATCTACTATCACACAAGATGTTGAAGACTTTTTGAGCGTTGATAAAGGAAAAGCAGTTGTAACCAATGCATCTATTCAAGTGTTATTTAAGCAATCACCCACAGCGATTAACCAATTAACTGAGCTCTTTTTCTTGTCCGAAGGCGAACGAGGTCTTCTATTATCTGCAAATGTTGGTGAAGGATTGTTTTTTGCCGGAGAAGCGCATGTTGCAATGCAGGTAATCGCATCACAGGATGAACATCAACTGGTAACGACAAACCCCGCTGAACTCGAAGCCATGGAGTTGGAGAAACAACAAAAAGAACTCGAACGCTTGAATATATCGCAACAGGAAGTTGGTGACGATGAAGAGTTTACTTTTGCGACAACAGTACCAGAGTCGCCAGAAGAAACGGACACATCAAATGAACCTGCAACTGTTCCTGTTACCCCTGAAGGAGAAACTTTTGAACCTTCGCCTGCCGCAGCAAGCAAGAACCAACCTGTAGACGCGCCAATCGCTCCGGCGTCAGAAACCGCTGAGGCACAAGCTCCATCTGAAGGCCCATCTGATGGGTTAACTGCAGATATGCTCAGTGATACGATGGCATCAAGCGACATACCTGACCTAGACCAACCACTCAACGATCCACCGAATCAATGATCTCCAAGCCTGATTGTATGTACATCAGATAACTCTCGAACTGCGTGTATCCCCGGATATTCTTCATGCGCTGACGTGATAACCGTCTGATACTGCGATAGTCGCTCAATAACTTTTTCTTGATGAAACGTATCTAGTTCCGAAAAAACATCGTCCAATAACCATATTGGTCTATACTCCAACAGATCTTCTAACAGTCGAAGCACCGCAAATTGAAGCGCGACGATTGCCATACGTTGCTGGCCTCGAGAACCAAAAGTTCCCAGGTTAATCTGTCGTTCCTCTTCTACGGTAGTTACCCACCAGTCATCACGTTGTGCACCCATCAGTGTAAATCCAACGTGCATTTCCCGTTCCCGCAACACGGACCACTTAGTAATTAAAAATTCTTGTAGTTTTTGCCTGTGCGTTTTAATATTATCTACCCAATCACCACTCTGGGGCAAAAGTGGCTGGCCACTCTGTGGGCTCATGTGGTACACAAGTTCACCATTAAACTCTAACTGTTGGCTCAACGTTCGTGCGAGCCAATTTCTCATAATCTGCACATACGATCCATGCTCTGCGAGCGCTGCCTCCCACACCATATGCTGAGACGCTCTTGATTGTTTTAGTGACGCATTTCGTTGCCGCAACGTGTGCTGATATACACGAAGCGCATGCCGATACTCAGGAGATATGGTAGACAAAACATGATCAAAAAAACGTCTCCGCAATGACGGCGAATCTTCCAGCAAAGTTACGGTTCGTGGCGAGAAGTAGACAATAGGTAGACAAGCTGCTCCTTCATTCACGCTTATGAGTTGATCATCTCCGACAATAGACAAGTTTCGTAGACGTACGACAACGCGCATACTAGAATATGCCCTATCACGTATTACAAGATCTGTACGTGCAAAAGGCTTCCCCCATTGAATAAGTTCAGATAACGACCGGGTAAATCGATATCCTCCAAACAACGCAATCGCTTCTAGTATAGTGCTTTTCCCTACCGCGTTTTGGCCAAGCGCCACTGTAGTGTGCCCTAACTCAGCAGAAAAATTAGTGAAATTTCTAAAGCTCTCTAAGGAGATCTTGGTGATCATAAAGAAACAAGAGCAGACGACTCGACCCACCCATCACGCCCATCTTGAAGTCTAATCTTTGACCAGTTATCCTGTTGCTCTAACCGTGCGTATCGTTCATTGGGATAAATGCTAATTAATAGCGTACTGTCCTTGGATGGTGTTTCGTAAACATTCAGAAAGCCCGTCTGTGTATTTTGCACTTGTACAGCTTCCCCTATACCTTGTACTTGAACGGGAATCCGTATAACTGACGATGGTATCTGTTCATTATCGAGAAATAATGACAGTTCTTCTGTATAAGTAATGGGGTATATTGACCCTCGTATTGGCATCTGTAATACCGTCCGCCCTCCCGGGATCACTACCGGATCAGTGCTCCGTGTCACGGTTGACATATCTATCCAATTATCGGTATCTACAAGATCAGACTGTCCTGTTGGAGCTGTCTTGACAGTAAGGCCTGTCCCTTCCTGGGTATGCCACGTCCTCCATCCACTATTGAGTACTTCTACTTCAACCGTTGTCCGTTCTTGATTAGTTAGCGTTATTTGCTGTAGAGAAGTGAGTATTTCGGCAGATAATGGGGCCTGTCTACCTACAAACCATGCTATATTTTCAAGTGCAGGTAGTGGCAACTGCTGAGACTGTTCTGTTAAGAGGACAAGAACTGGGCAAGCGCCAGCCTGTCCATCCAGAGGTTCTAATGCTGAAAAATCGTAATTCCATACCCCGAAACCTTCCCATATATCACCAGCAGGATCCACCGTAAAACAGAATGGTATTCGAGGAGTAGATGCTACTTGTCCGAAGTATTCCTCTAATGTGCGAAGGGTCTTTTGTGGAGAAGTAAATTCTGGAACAATTAGGCTGTATACCTGTAGACGATCCCAGGCACTCTCTTTTAAGTTGTCCACATGGAGTGGTTGTTCTTCCTGTTGCCATTCCCACCGACGAAATATCTTTAGATTATCTGCTGGCGTTGTATCGACGACAAGATCCTGCACTGTTATATTACTGAGGTAATCATAGAGAAGATATATATGCGTAGCAAAGAAAGTATTCTCCTGCGTATCAAATGAATACTGTATATTCGGTAATAGCGCGTGCTCCGTACGTATCGTAATTTCTTCGTGTTGGGATGGTTCAACAAGAATAGGTGATTCGGTATATTTTTGCGAATTAATATATATATCCGCTCCGTCAGATGAAAAAACGACAGAGCGAGACTGGTCACTATTCTTCGAGAAAAACCGTGTCAAAACAACTCCCTGTAATTTCTTTTTGCTACTGTCCGGAAACAACGTCATTACCAGCGCGTCATTTTTATTAACTTCCAGTTCCCCTTGCCACCAAACGCGCTGTTCATCGCCTTTTACGTTTCGCAAAGCAAAAGTATGAACACCGGGTGACAAGGTTTGCTCACCAAGTGGTAAGGTTCCAGCAAATTGGTTATCTATATACAGTGCCAAAGATGTCTGGGCATCATGAATGGTAAAGCGGACAGCGCCCTGACTAAAAACTTCACGAAATTCGCCAACCTTCATGCTAACTAAAATACTTCCTATTATTAGAACTGCTGCTATAACAAAGCGCTTCATGAGGTAGAGCGTTCGAGGCGAACAGGCATCACAACCTGCCGAATATGTGTATCTACGCCAGGAGATACAAAGAGCGCTGGTGCTTCTGGCGTCTTCATCTGCAAGACGATTTGCTCCCCATCAAACGCTGATACTGCATCAATAAGATATGTTGCATTAAATCCCGCAGTTATCGTTTCACCAGACATGCTTACTGGAAGTGTCGACTCCTGCTTACCCAATTCCTTACTCTCTGCAAAAACACGAACCGTCTGGTCTGCGGTATTCATCTGCAGTTGCACGGTATGGCTTTGGGATTGTGCAAAAAGCGCAGCAGTTCGTATTGCGCGAATAAGCGCTTCCTTTTCAACAGTCATGGTTACACTATGCTCTTTTGGAATGATATTTTCGTACTGGGGAAATTCTGCTTCTATCCGTCGAGCAAATAATTGCACGTCAGGAGAGGAAAATACCACTTGATTATTGTCCTCGGTAAGGCGCACATCCCACAAACCGTCAGAAGATGCATCTGCAGAAAACTGGCCAATGTCTTTAAGCATCCGTGCGGGAATAATCATTTCAAACGCCTCCTCAGGAGCCTCGGCAGAGAGTGTTTTCCAATCGACAGTCACTTCTGCAAGCCGAAATCCATCCGTTGCTACAATAATGACCCCTTCTGGCGTTCCCCGAAACAAAACACCCGTTAGGACAGGCCGGGCATCTGAGGTTGCTGCTGCAAAAAGGACCTTTTTTAATATTTCCTGTAATCGACCCGGAGAAAGACGAAGAAGTACCGAACTTCGTACACTCGGAAATTCAGGGAATTCTTGAGCGGGCATCGTTAAAAATTCAGCAGCAGTCGTTGAACCAATAACACGGAACGTTGTTCCTTGTGTTGCCAAAGTCAACTTCTCTGGTGCAAGATTTTGTATATAATTATGGAGCAAATTTGTAGATACAGTAACTTCTCCTTCCTCCTCTATACTCGCGCCGAGCCACGCAGCAAACGATACCTCCAGATTGGTGCTTGCAATCTTTAACCGCCCATTGTCACTTCCAATATATACATTTGACAATATGGGTAAGGTCGTTCTGGAGGGTGCTACTTTATGTGCTAATGCAATAAACTGCTCAAGTTTTTGTTGCTGCGTAATGAACTTCATGACATGAAGTGTACCATCTTTTGGAAACATCTGGGAGATAAATCACCTCAGACAACCACTCATAATTTTCTGAATACAACATTATCTACTTTCTCTTCTTTATGAAATAGTAGCAGTACATAGTAGTGATGTTTATTTGTTAATAAGCGGAATTTTTGGCTTTGTAGTACCCCTTTCCTTGAGAATAAAAAGAGCATAACTATGTGTACAACTAATAAGTACACATTTAATAAAAAGTTATACACATTAACGTTCTCGTTACGATAAGTTGTACACATGCTAGGTAAAGTTATCCACTAATACGTGAATGCTGTTGTGAACAAAGGAATCATTCGTTGACAGTTATGCAGGTGCTTTGTACATTATGAACACTATGCTTGATCCCAAATCATTGTGGAAAGCAGTTATAGATGAGGTAGATGTTCGTACAGAGTCTGCCCCAACAAAAGCATGGCTTGCACATACCGAAGGGCTTTCTATTGAAGACGACGTCCTAACTGTTGGTTGTAAGCATACATACACACGAGATTTTCTAAAAAAGAATAGCGAAGAGTTGCTGAAACAAATACTATTTCATCTTACGAAACGAACTATTGGTATCAATTGGGATATTCTTCCACCAAAAGTAAATACGACAGAAGAGGCACCTTTGTTTGGACAAGGGAATGTTGCCTCGTTTACTCCTACACAGGGAGTATCTCTAAATGAAAGAATTTCCCAATCGTTCAATCTCGAGCGACTCAACACGCAATACACGCTCGAGCGGTATGTTGTAGGCTCGAGCAATAGAGTTGCGTATGCAGCAGCACAAGCGGTTATAGAAAATCCCGGCCTCTCATATAATCCACTTTTTATATATGGCGGAACAGGCGTTGGAAAAACCCATCTCATGCATTCGATCGGGAATGGGTTGCGTGAGAAATACCCTGACATGCGGGTGATTTATTTTACGAGCGAGCGATTCTTGAATGATTTTGTTGAATTCCTCGTGCAAAAGAAAAAGATGATGGAGTTTCGAAATCGATACCGAAGTGCTGATTGTATACTTGTTGATGATGTTCAGTTTTTAGGGGGAAAAGAAGGGATTCAAGAGGAGTTCTATCATACCTTTAATCACTTATATCAAAGCGGAAAGCAGATTATTCTTGCTTCGGATACGCTTCCCGATGACATTGCAAACCTGGCTGAGCGCCTGTCCTCACGATTTAAAGGCGGCCTTATGGTGGATATAAATCAGCCGGACTATGAGACACGCTTTGCTATTATTCAATCAAAGGCGCAAGAACTTGGGATGAGTATGTCATCTCGTGCCATTGAAATGATGGCTGAGCTTATTCAAAACAATATTCGTGAAATAGAAGGAACATTGCTCAAAATAAAGTCTGAACTTGTTGCGCGTGATATCCACGAAGTTGACTTGCAACTGGTGCAGAGCCTTTTGGGAGAGCGACAAATTGAGCAAAGAGAAAAGGAGTCTCGCAAGCGCCTTTCACCGGAACTCATTTTGGGAATGGTCATGGATACATATAGCGTTACGATGAAGGATCTCTGTGGTAAACGGCGCAAAAAGGAAATAGTGGTCCCTCGGCAAGTAGCCATGTTCATGCTCAGAGACGAGCTAGGGATGAGTTATGTAGACATCGGACGCCTCCTGGGAGGCCGAGATCACACAACCATCATGCATGGATTTGAACAAGTAAGAAGTCGTATAGATCAAGGCGACAAAGCACTGCAATCGACGGTAACGACTTTTAGAAAGGAGTTATATGCTTGAGAAAGTAGAGACTATTTCAGTTGCGGTTGATGAAAAAATTTGGTATCCTTAGCCGCAGTTATGCCAGCACGAACCCTTGCTCGAAAAAAGAATAGACGAAAACTACGAGTACACGGATTTTTGAAAAGAATGCGTTCTGCAGCAGGACGTCGAGTTCTTAGTGCGCGGAGGAACAAAGGGCGAAAGCAGCTCAGTGTCTCCGTACGTTCGTAATAGTGACACCCCGTTAGTTTCACCGTACAATTACAGTACATACAAGAGACAAAGATATATAAGTGGTTGCTTAATTGATTTGTTTCTTTTAATTGCTCTTCAGCATATGCTTCCCAAACAGTACCGCCTGCACGATGAGTACATATTTAGAAAACTAAAGAAACAAGGAGCCACCGTACATACACCGTACTTTGTGTTGACCTATATGCCAAATAGTGCGAACTCGCTGCGGTTTGGCTTTATTGCATCTGCCAAAGTTGGTGGAGCGGTACAGCGACATCGCGCAGTACGAGTATTAAGAGAAGCGGTACGAGAAGTATTGCCGAATGTGGCACGTGGTTTTGATATCGTTCTTATTGCACGGGTAAATCTATTGCAAAAACAAACGACTGACGTCACTTCGGTACTTACCAATGCATTAGAGAAAGCTAAACTTGTAGAATATGCTAGAATGCAAGACGAATAAGCAATATGCAAATTTGAAAAGGCGTTGCTTATAAAATACCCATGTGGAATACATTATTCATAGAACCGCTCACGAAGTCGTTGTTATATCTTTCTGACATCACCGGAAGTCTTGGTGTAGCAATTATTTTGCTCACTTTCATCATCCAGCTCGTTTTAACTCCCTTACGCTTGCCCTCGTTAAAGTCGTCTGAAAAGATGCGAGAATTAAAGCCTGAACTTGATAAGTTAAAAAAGAAACACGGAAAGGATGCCCAAGCATTGGCACTTGCACAAATGGAGTTATATAAGCAGCATGGAGTCAATCCAATTGGAGGAATTTTAACGATGCTGTTGTCGTTGCCAATTATTATTGCCCTGTATCAAGTGTTTAACTCTACGTTAAAAGGCCAGGTAACAGACGCGCGCTTTTTGTGGTTGAATCTTGCAGAACCAGATAGGCTTTTTATATTACCAGTTGTGGTTGTTATTACCCAGTGGTTATTGACCCGCTATACGATGCCCGCGGCTTCTTCGTCTTCCAGTACTCAGGCTCAGGAAGATCAAAAAGGTGCTGAGGATATGGCACAGTCGATGCAAAAGAATATGTTACTAATATTTCCGATAATGCTTGGGGTTATCACGTTGCAATCTCCAAGTGGTTTGGGCATTTACTTTGTAGCAAGCGCAGTTTTTGCTATAATGCAGCAGATATGGATCCGCAAACGATCACAGAAATCCAACATTTAACCCAAGAGCTTCTAAATAAATTGGGGTTCTCTCCAGAAATCGTAGTAGAGGTGGATGAATCTGCCGTGGTGCAGGTAAACCTAAAATACGATGCACATGATGAGGAAGAGCGTGGCGTGTTGATCGGATATCATGGCGAGACACTGCGGTCATTGCAGTTGATTCTTGGCATGATTGTAAATAAGAACCGGGATGAATGGGTACCAGTAATGGTTGACATTGATGGATATAGACAGCGACGGGAAGAGCAGCTTGTAGCGCTTGCGCAACGTGTCGCGGAAAAAGTATTGTACCTTAAAGAGCCAATCGCGCTTAGTCCGATGAGTGCTGCTGATCGTAGGATTGTACACCTTGCACTTCAGGATATAGAGGGAGTGGAGAGTGAGTCTTCTGGGTCCGGGTATCAGCGTAAGGTTGTGGTAAAACCTGTGTGAGAAAATTATTCTTTCTCCTTCCGTTTGTGTTTTTTCTACAAACACGTATCCCGTTGGGTCGCCGGTTCTATGCCAACGATTATGAAATGTTTTTTTTGTATATACGAGATATCGTTGTCGTTGCGTTTTGTGTGGCAGTTTTGCTCCACCACCGACAAGAATTTGCCGTTTGGGTTAAGAGTTTAGGGTGGAAGTTATGGTGGATTCTGGGGCTTATTGCATTTTCTTTTCTCTCTGTCGTCATGGCACTCGATCCCTTGCTTGCAACAGTTCGATCGGTGAATCTCGCGGTATATGCATTCTTTGCCCTGTGTGTAGGTTGGTATAGTACAACGCACAAAATAACCACAACGTGGTGGTATGCATGGGTTGTGGGATGCTTCACGGTTGGAGTACTGGCGGTATTTGAGGTTTTGTTTGGACACTCTCTAGGGGTTTGGATCCTTGGGAATTGGGATTACTCAGTAGTGACTCCCGCAATTGCACGTGCCACCTTTTTGGGAAAAACTTTTTTGCGCCCGTATGCTGTGTTCCCCCATCCAAATGTACTTGGGGGCGTAGCGGCAGTGTGGCTACTACTGTTTGCATGGCGATACCTTAAGGGTAAGAACGGTAGTGTACTTCTTGGTTTTGGAATATCTTGGCTTTTGGTCATCATAAGTTTTTCCCGGTCTGTATGGCTGGGTGTTTTTATTGCAGGGCTTTGGTGTGCTGTATTATTACGAAAGACGATTCCTTTCTCACGAATATTCCTGGGGGGTATTGTACTCAGCTTGCTCATAATTATTCCGTATATACTCACGCTCTCAACGAATGACCCTTCTGTTACGGAGCGCAGAGAGTTGCTACAAAGGAGCATCCAAATCATAAACACGCACCCGCTTACCGGTGTCGGTAATGGTAATTTTAGTGTTGCGCTCAAGGCCTACCGAACCGCAGAACAGAGACTGCTTCTACAGCCGGTGCACAATGTCCCCCTTCTTGTCATGAGTGAAATAGGCATTGTTGCGGGGATATGGTTTCTCGGTGGATGGCTGCTCTTGATGAGGGATATCTGGAACACGCCTCGTTCCATGTCGAAGGTATTTATTATTGGCATCTGGATTGTCATAAGTGTTACGAGCCTATTTGATCATTACTGGTGGAGCCTTTCTATAGGAAATGGTATGGTGTGGCTTGTTGTAGGGTTCACCATATGTGCAATAGCGGCACATGACACATCACGAGCTTCCGTACTACCCTCCAGCACTGATTGATTTTACCGTGTACACTCGTAGTAGGAATATTTATTATGCATATACTTACCTATAGTGATGGAGGCGCGCGTGGCAATCCGGGTCCGGCTGCAATAGGCTTTGTAATTTATTCTGCAGATAACCTTGCTACCCCCTTGGAAACTCACGCTGCGTTCATAGGTGAACGTAAAACAAATAACGAGGCGGAATACATGGCGTTGAAGGCTGCACTTACTAGTGCGTTGTCATATAGTCCTACGAAGATAACATGTTATTTGGATTCAGAGCTTGTGGTTAAACAGTTGGCAGGCGCCTATAGAGTTAAGAACAGCACTCTCCAAAAAGAATATGAAGCAATATCTGCTTTAAGGGTACAAGCTCCTATGCTAGAATTCAAGCATATACCGCGTGCAAAAAATGCGCTTGCGGATCGTTTAGTGAATGAAGCTTTAGATATGCACATGCGTGTTTAAGAATATGGAACTTCGAGAGTATCTACGCGTTTTACAAAAGAATATCGTTGTCCTGGTGGGCTTGACCGTCTTGGGGGGAGCTGTAGCGTTAGGGGTAAGCCAACGCATACCAGATAAATTTGAGGCACTGCTCACGATTTACGTGCAAAAAATCCCCGAGCAACCTACAAGTGGTGATTTCACCTATGATGGATATTATGCCCAACAGGCGGCAGAAGCATTTACCGATACGGTGGTGGGTCTTTTTGAGAGCAGCACAGTGGCATATAGAGCACTAGAACTTACCGAGAGAGACTCCGCAATTTCACAGATTCGAGAACTTAACAAGCAGACCTCTGTAGAAAAGATAGCACCGCAACTCGTTGATCTTTCGGTTCGTGCGACAGATAGTGTGTACGCCATTGAGGTGGTGCAGGGGTTGTTCTCGGCAGTTGAAGAACAAGTGCTCAGTGCGGAACATGATTTCGGTAATGTAACCGTAAAACGAGTGAATACCGAACCGCTCGTAATCTTGCAAAAACCACCTATTCTCCTCTATACACTGGTTGGACTTTTTGTCGGATTCTTTGTTGCGATAGTAGCCGTTGCAATTAAGCAATACATGACGGAAGATTAGGTAGCCTCAGCTATCATACTCTCCGCAACTGCCCATGAAACAAAAAAAAGTACTCATAGCGGGTGCCGCTGGATTTTTAGGATCACACCTTTCTGAAGCGCTTATCACGTCAGGATTAAAAGTGGTTGGCATTGATAATTGGACAACCGGAAAACGTGAGAATGTTGAGCGTCTGTTAGATGACCCCCAGTTTGATTTTATCGAGGTAAATATAAACCAAAGAATCCCTGACGCTTTATCAAAAGAAGAGTGGCTCGCCATTGTTCATGTGGCAAATGTAGAAGCGTTTTCTGCAACTCGACGCCTTGAACTCAACGAGCTTTTGACCAACTCCTTTGGTGTGAAAAACTTGCTCGATTTAGCCCTCAAAACAAAATCTCGCTTTGTTCTGACTTCAACCATTGACTTATACCAAGGACTTGCCTCGCACGCTGATTTGTCTCATTACTATGAAAACGTCGAGCAACGAGGTGTCTTGACCCTTACAGAAGCAAAGCGTTACGCAGAAGCGCTGTGTCAGGAGTACGTCTCATTGTACGGTATGGATATACGTGTTGCGCGTCTGTCCGATGTGTATGGTCCCCGTATGAATTTGGAGGCGGATTCGATTATTGCGAAGGTATTAGCTGCGGCGCTTGAAAACAAAAACCTTATTCTTGATGACGTGGGCTCGAGAACTATTTTCGCTACATTTTACTCAGATGTGGTGTATGGGCTTCAAAAGCTCATAGTCCAAGACGATACCTCCCTTAAAGGTGGGATTTTTTATCTCGTGAATAAGGAGCCAGTATCGCTTCTTAGTATTGTTTTAACCATTAAAGAATATGCACCACACGACATATCGGTAGAGTTTTTACCGCGTGTGAAGGATCCGCTTTTTCATACACCAGTGATTGACATAACGCGTAGTAGAAATGAGCTGTACTGGGAAGCAAAAGTGTCCTTGCAAGAAGGTATAAAAAAAGCGATGGTATATTTCTTGTCAGGGAAGAAGCATCAACCGCTTGATAAGCTCAGTGATAAAAAACCCGTTGCGGCTACAACTCTTCATGTCCTGCCTGGTGAGGTAGAGGAGAATGTCTCAAAAAAAAAAGACACGCACATCGATACACCACCGCTTGAGTCACCTCTTTCTCCTCCCAAGGCTGAGAGTACAGAGCAAGAGCAGGTAGAAGCTGACGTCCTCCACGATATTATAGAAGACATTCAGGAGGTGGCTACGGTGCCTGCGCTCGAAAGTCCGCCACCTAGGTTGCAAGTCCAGCCTGCTAGTGGGTGGCTTTCGCTTAAACAAAAAGCAAGTACGTTGTCTACACGGTCTGTTCCTGCAATACAGCGCACTCCTCATTGGGTGCGGCAGGCACTAATCGCGATCTGTACCGTACTCTTTGTGTGGTATGTTCTTGTTCCGCTTGTTGGGTTAGCATTCTATGCCCTCTCTGGGACTGTGCAAGTACGATCAGCAAAAGCAGCCTTGGCTGCCGGTAACTATAATGAAGCTGAGGACAATATGCGTGCGTTAAGCACCTCATTTGAGAACGCAGGTACTTACTGGAAGAGAACAGGCTGGTTTTGGGGCTTATTAGGGAAGCAAGAAATGCATGCCGCAGGAAAATCTTGGGCTGTTCTTGGGCAAGAGGTCGCAAAAGCATCTGAGTATGGTATTGCGTTTATTGAGACAACCCAGCCGTGGTGGGGGCCTACGCTTTCGGGCAAGGATGAAACGCGATTTTCTGATAATCGGACTGATGAACGAATCGCCCAGAGCCAGTCTGAGTGGAGACTATTTCGCCAACATGTAGCCATTGCAGAAGAATTAACCAACGTACCTGCTTTAGCAGATTTCCCGGTTGCTCAATCAATTCTTCTGTCCTATGCTGATCGCATTCGGCAGCTTTCGGAGGTTACAAATATTGAGGCGGATGCATGGCAATACCTTCCTGGATGGTTCGGATACGAAGGATCCCGTACCGCGTTGATATGGCTTCAAAACAACAGTGAACTACGTCCAACTGGAGGATTTATTGGCAGTTATGCACTGCTGACGATGGAGAACGGGATCATTAGTAGCTTACAAGTCGACGATATCTATAACCCTGACGGCCAACTTGAGTTGAAAGTAGACCCTGCCACTAATATTGCTCCGGATGGAGTGCGTACCTATTTGAACAGCGGCCAGCTTACCTTGCGTGATACAAACTGGTGGTATGATTTTCCTACCAGCGCATCAAGATTTGCTCAGCTCTTTCCACAGGCTACTGGTGTGACTCCAGACTGGATTGTAGGAATAAATCTAACAACTATAGAAGATGTGTTACGGGTTATTGGTCCTCTAGAGCTGCCAGTCACCAAAGAACTTGTTACTGCAGATACATTGTTTGAAAAGGCACAAACTGCAAGCGAGGTGGGTTTTGAGCCTGGCTCAACCGGGAAAAAGGATTTTATTGGTGAAGTAGCGCAACAGTTATGGTTGCGCCTTTTTCCTGTAGCACAAGATAAGCTTTTTCCTCTTGCACGAGCACTGTTTGATGAGTTGGGTACTGGCCAAATCCTGATGTATGCGACACGCCCGGATTGGCAGGCGGATATTGCCTCTGCATCTTTTGCTGGTGTATTTGACGAGGTTCCCGGAGATAGTCTCGCCGTAGTATCAAGTAATGTTGGTATTAATAAAGCTAATCATTGGGTGAAACGTGCAACTAGGTACTCTGTGTTTGTTGACCGTGATGAAGCAATGCGTGCAAAGCTTGATATAACATTTACCCATACAGGTGTATCTGAAACTTGGCCTAACGGCTTGTATAAGGATTATCTTCGGGTGTATCTTCCAGATGGGGTGACGGTCAATAGTGCAACGGGATTTACCGATACGTATCAAGTATATAGCGAGTTTGGCAGGCAGGTAGTAGTTGGCCTTCTAGAAGTGCCGCTCTCGTCTGAGCGCACGGTTTCGCTTACTTATCAACTGCCTACGACAGCGTTTTTCGGCGATGATGCAACGTATTCATTGTCGGTATATGGTCAACCCGGGCTTATTGATGAGCCATTTAGTTTTGATTTGCAGTTACCGTTCTATTTAGATTTTATGAAGGCTTCGCCTGGTGTTGAAATAAACGATCAAAAAGTTGTCTCCTGGGTAACTTCCTTACGTAATAGAAATAGCCTCTCTATCTCCGTTTCTCGGCAACAATAAAAACCGATGGGCCGAGGTTTGCTTTTCCGATGGTACGTACAATTAGCTGTTCAGCATACGCTAAGATAGGCGCAGGGATCATTCGATAAAGAAAAGGCATCCGCAGGTGCGCAATGGATAGGTGCGTACGCGTGACAAAACCATTCTCCTTAAGTTTTTCTTGTACGTAGGTTGGGTGAAATTGGTAGAAGATGCCGTCTTCGCTGAGGTTAAGCGGCTTTTTGTCGACCAAATAGTTTTTCCGTGAGAAGAGTGCTTTGAGTCTATTTTTTAGGTGAATTTTGTTACTAAACTGTAATATTAATGTTCCTCCTGGTCTGAGGATGCGGTTTATTTCATGCAGTGCGAGGCTGGGCCGCTCGAGGTGATGGATTACGCGAATTACGAGTGCAACATCAAACAGGTTATCCGCAAAAGGCAGTTCATAGACATTTCCTTGTTGCGTAGTAATGTGATGCAAATGCATTGTCTCAATTTTTGCTTGTGCGTTTTGGAGATTTCTTTTGGAATAGTCAAGAATGGTAATATGCTTCCCGCGGTCTTTGTACAAGTCTATAAGACGGCCGAAACCTCCCCCAATATCGATTATTCGTTCGCTAAACGCAGGCAGTAGTTTTTGTAAGGTTTGGTTTTCGATTAGGTTGTCATATTGACGATTCTGCCAATACTCTCTATAATCGTAACCCGACTGGTCATAATCAGAAATGTCAATTTGTGTTTGTGCCATACGTGCATTTCATTATAGCGTATCGCACAAAATTACCAAACGCTTCGTTTATGCAAGAGCACTCACACCTTTTGGTGCAACAACGTACAATTACCGGAAGAGCCGTTAAGTCTCTTCGAAAAGATGGTTTAATCCCAGCGAATGTGTATGGTGCTGGTGTTGAGTCTATCGCGGTGCAAGTGCCATATCATAATTTGCGATCTTTTCTAAGAGATACTGGTGAAAGTGAAATTGTTGACCTTCGTATCGAAGGCGAAGAAAAGACTCGTCCGGTACTTTTGGGTGCGGTACAGGTAGACCCGGTTACATATAGTGTGATGCATGTTGATTTCCGGCAAGTAGATCTTACTAAAGAGGTCACCGCCGAAGTTGAGTTGGTATTTGAGGGTGAGCCAGCTTTAGTAAAAAGCGGTGAGGCAGTTTTACTTACGCTTCTTGATAGCATTGAGGTGACGGCACTTCCTGATAACCTCCCGAGTGAGTTTGTTGTTGATGTATCTCATCTTGAAAATATTGGAGACCAGATTACAATAGGTGACCTTACCATTAGTGAGCATGTAACGATAGAGAACGATTCCGAGGAATTAGTATGTAAGCTTGACGAGGTCCGCCAGCAAGAAGAAGAGGAACCTGTTGCTGAAGAAGATGCTGAGTCTGAAGGAGAAGATGGTGCAGCTGAACAACCAGGTGAAGACGCACAAGAGGATACCATTGAAGAATAACTGAGTGAACGCTAGTCTTGGTCCCCTACCTTGTCCGTAATTACCGTGAGTGCATTCTTTGAGGCTTCATGTTCTGGATCAATCTCTAATGCTTTTTTGAGCTCCTCCTGAGCTTTTGCAAAATTCCCCGTTTCTGCATATGAGACTCCCAACAAATAATGTCCGTCACGATATGCCGGCTCTTCGAGAACAACTTGCTCCAATAATGTAATTGCCAAATACGGCTGTTCTACATCCAATAAATGGAATGCAATAAGTGCATCTTTGAAAATTGGATTTTGCTCATCTTGGGCCTTTTGCCAGCCAGCGAGCGCTGATTGTGCTTGAGGAATGCTTCCCTCACCATTCTCCAGTGGTTGTAAAAAGTTGGTTGGATCTTCATTGTTGCTCATGCTGATAAGGCCGAGATAGTAAGAGGCCTCCGGGTGCTGGGTTTTGTCGTAAGCGCTTTTTAATCTAGTAGTAGCTGTTTCAATGTCACCATCTCGTAATGCGATCTTCCCTAATAACACGTTACCCTTGGTATTCTCAGTTGTCTTGTTTACATATTCTGAAGCGTATTCCTTTGCCTTGGCAGGGTCTCCAAACTCATCGTACAACACTGCAAGCTCGTAGGTGTTCTCTGTATTTTCTGGGTCGGTTTGATAGATAGTAGTACGGATGCGTATGGCCTCTTCCAGGTTGCCAGCATTTTGTGCTTCCTGTGCGCGAATAACCATTGTCTCAAGCTGGTAGCGTGTGAGGGAAGAGTACAGGTTAATTGAGGCATATACGATTATTACTACCCCAAACCCAATTAAGAGCGAGACGGCAAATTGGTGTGCGTGGGTTCTGTCGAGTTTCATCATGTTATTGTATCAATATGTAAGCGGTTGTTGGCAAGTACCGGGATAGGGTTAGTGTCAGGGTGTTCTCGGCCATGTTGCGAGCATAATAAAGGCTGGCTCATCTTGGGCTACGAGTCCTTCCTCCCGTAATGTTTGATACAGCTTCTCTGTAATAAACGGCATAAAAGGATGTAATAGTTTAAAAGATGTGAGGAGCACATGTGTTAGTACACTCAGCGCAATATCTTTATCCGGTCGTTCTTTGATCGCTTCAAGGTATACGTCGGCAATTTCGTGCCATAAGAATTGGTAGATTGCTTCCCCTGCATCGGCAAAACGGTACTTGTCGAGATTGGCGTCGACCGTAGTAATGAGCGTATCGAGCGAGGATAAGATAGCCTTATCGGTTTCGGCCAGTGGGAGGTCGTTAATCTGCGAAGTGGAGATAGTTGCTTGTTCGTTATGTGCTTGTGATAACAAAAATCTCGTCATGTTCCAAATCTTGCTGCCGAACCGTTGGTAGCCAACAATTTTGTCATGAGGAAATGAAAAGTCTTTTCCGTTTGCCGTTCCGCTGATAAGGCCCATTCTCAGTGCATCTACCCCATATTCATCAATATAGTCGTCGGGATTAATAACATTACCCAAGCTTTTACTCATTTTTCGTCCGTCTATTGCTCGCACGAGTCCATGAAGATATACAGCACTAAATGGTGCTTTTCCTGTAAGATAGATCCCGATCATAATCATCCGAGAAACCCACAGACGGATAATCTCCCACCCTGTTTCCAATACGTTCGTCGGGTAAAAATAGTTAAAGTCTTCTGAATCCGGATATCCTAACGTGACAAGAGGCCAATGACCAGAGGAAAACCACGTATCAAACGTATCGGTTTCTTGTAAAAATTGACCGTCAGGCTTTTCGGTAGCGATCGTAAAGGTAGCGTGTTGTGGTGCAATCAGATTTTGAAGTCCATCTTCGACCTCTTCAAACGAGTATGTTTGCAGAATTTCACTAATACTACCGGACACTACCTCTTTGTTAGGATCAAGAAAGCTAATCTGTAGGTCTGGGTTTTTGTTTACATCGTACCATGCAGGAATTCTAATCCCCCATACCACCTGTCGAGAGATTGGCCAGTCGTGCATTTCTTCCATCCACTTTGTATAGGTAACTTTTTGCCAATCTGGGTAAATAGTTACCTCGTCGTCCTCAACGACCTTTTTGGCCGGTTGTTTTATGCTATCTACTTTTATAAACCAGTTCGGCAGGACCATGGGTTCGATATCGTGGCCTCCTTTGTAACAAAGTGCTACATTGTGGGTATAATTCTCATCGATTTTCTCCATCAAGCCTTTTTCTATTAAGTCAGCGACAACGCGCTTTCGCGCCTCCTTGACTGTCAGCCCAGCATATTTGCCGGCATGGGCATTGAGCTTGCCATCTAGATCAATAACCGAACGAATTTCTAGATTGTGGCGCTTGCCTATCTCGTAATCATTGGGATCATGGGCAGGTGTGATCTTTACTACGCCAGTTCCAAACTGGGGATCAACGTATTCGTCAGCGATCACCTTGAGAGTAAAGGGGCCATTTAATCCGTCCACTTTAATTTCTTTGCCAATCCACTCTAAATACCTTTCATCATTCGGGTGCACTGCTACCGCAGTATCGCCAAACTTTGTTTCAGGGCGTACGGTTGCAAGGGTGAATGGTCCGTATTTCATGTAATACAACGGATCGATACGTTCTTTGTGTACCACTTCTAAATCCGCGAATGTCGTTCCACACACGGGGCAGTAGTTGACCATGTAGTTGTCGCGGTACACAAGCCCTTCGTCGTGCATTTTTTTAAATGTGTTGGTCACCGTAGCAATTACCTGAGGATTAAGAGTGAAGGTATAGCGTGTCCAGTCAACACTTGCTCCCATATCCCGTATTTGTTGTTCGATAAGACCTTTATTTTCCTGCACGAAATCCCAGATTTTTTGATAGAGCGTTTGGCGGTCAAAATCGAAGCGTGATTTGCCTTCTTCTTTGAGCTTGCGTTCAAAGGTTATTTGTGTCTCAAATCCTGCGTGGTCAGTGCCGGGAAGCCATAATGCAGCATACCCTTGCATGCGTTTCCAGCGAATCAAAAGATCTTCTATGGCAATCATGAGTACATTGCCGGTATGCATTTTTCCGCTGGCGTTAGGTGGTGGTAGAACGATCGTATACGGCTTTTTATTGGGATCTCTTTCTGGTGTGAATGCGCCAGCTGCTTCCCATGCGGTATAGAGTTCTTTTTCGTATTCGTGAAAGTTAGGCCGTTTATCCATAATATCCTGGGTTGGATTATAGGAGATATATGGCTGAATGACAATGAATCATAGATACTGAAGAAAAAATTCGACGACCTTGTTATTAATAAGGGCTGTTTGTTGAGTATCTCTTTTATAAAAATGGTCAGCAGTATCTACAACGAATAGCTCTTTGGGCTCGTTTGCTGCTTTGAAGATTGCCTCCGTGAGCTTCGGAGGCACTGTTGTATCCATTTCTCCACAAATAAAAAGTGATGGGATATGTACTTTCTTAATATATTCCTTCATATCGTATTGTTGGATGTCGCTCGCAAATTCATAAGGGAGGCGAATTTTTCCTTTCAAAGATCCCTGTAGGGTCAAAAATCCTGTTCTTTTCCATTCACTTAAGTGTGCACCGAGATCGTCGTTTATTGTTGCTTTATCTGGGGCAGAAATGCTTACAAGTGCAAAGGTCTCCCTATGTTTTGCTGCACCAATGATTGCAACCATTCCCCCCATACTTGTGCCACAAAGCCCAACCCGATTGCATTTTATAGAAAGCTGGTTTAGCAGGTAAGAAAAAACTACATCTAGGTCGAGTAGGTAGTTAGAAAAACGGTAGTCGGTTTTGATTGTTCCCGCGCTTTCTCCAAAGCCGCGCATATCAAATCTGGCTACCACAAAGCCTTTTTGAGACAGTCTTTCAGCCAGATCCTGATGATGAGATTCTTCTTTATAGCCCTTTAGGCCATGGGCAATGATAACTGCTGGAAGTTCATTCGGTCTTTGCAAGATTCCTCCTGGCAAGTTAATGAGTGTAGCAATTTTCTGGTTTTTCTCGTTTAACAAAAAATGCTTAGTTTCCATGATTGAATTATAGCGTGTTAGCACATGTTACAATCCGTGCATGGCGGTACGATACGAGGCAGTCTCGTTCCAAACAAAAGATAAATTAACACTGCACGGTTTACTTACCGTACCCAAAAATGCGAAAGGTGTATGTATTTATATTCACGGCCTAACAGGCTCAGCCCTAAACAACACCCAAATACATGCACTAGCACCTGTACTTACGAGTGCAGGATTCGGTGTTTTCGTCATAGATACACGAGGAGCTGACATAATCCATAAAGTAAAAAAAGAAGATAAATCAAAGCCTAAGGGATATGTGTCCCTGTCAATTGGAACTGCATTTGAGGTGTTTACTGACTGTACTTTTGATATTGATGCTGCTGTGCAATACTTACAAAAACTAAAGGTCAAAAACATTCATTTGATAGGTCACTCTACTGGCTGTCAGAAATCTATTTACTATCTTTCACAACTCCCTAAACAATCAAAGATAAAAAGTGTACTATTACTCGCACCGCTTAGTGACTACGCTGCTGCAATAGGTGACCCAAAGCTTCCTGAAAAAATAGGTTACGCTAAATTCCTAGTTAAATCAGGAAAGAAGAATACATTATTACCAGATGATTTGTTTGGGGAACTTCTATCCGCACAACGTTTTCTTAGCTTATATACACCAAACAGCAAGGAAGAAATCTTCACTTATGCATCAGGTAAGAAGGCAAAAACATTACGCAGCGTAACCGTTCCAACCCTTGCAGTATTTGGAGAAAAAGACGAATATCTAGACCGGCCGGTTTTAGAGTTAGTGGAATGGTT
This sequence comes from uncultured Candidatus Saccharibacteria bacterium, assembly GCA_964392315.1. GTDB lineage: Bacteria > Patescibacteriota > 4484-211 > 4484-211 > JAGQKX01 > CAYMOT01. Next base: position 210,988 of record CAYMOT010000001.1, on the reverse strand, counting down.
TGAAGAAAATATTCACGCTAAGAAAAAACAAGTTGAGTGGATTGAAGGAGCCAATCATTCATTCAAAGGAAAAGAAAAGCAGATGGGCAACGTGATTGTAAGTTGGCTGCAGGGGCTGTAACGTTGGATGTACTTTACGGATGAGGCGGCAATAGGAGTACGTTTACGTCATCTTTTACGACGGGCACCCAGCCACGATTAACAAGTTCTGCACTAAGTAGCCATGATTGCTTTCCCAGGTAGGCGTTGAAGTCATATTGAGTAAATATTTCCTCCCAGCCGGTTTTTGCATGTATCAGCTGTAAATACTCTTCGACAAACGAATTCCCTTCATTAAAAAAATTATCCATACGGCCATCAATATAGAATTGGTGACCCGGAAAGTGAAAGTGTAAGTACCCACCGTGGTTGTAGTTATTTAACAACCGTGATGGCACGCCATGTGTGCGCATATACGCCATTGCATCGTAAGGGTAGTGTGCCGAAATGGCTGAAAGCCGCGAGAGCCAAGCATAGCAAGACTCTGACTTATTTGCACAGAGTGCTTGGTCAATACGAAAAAGTGCTGATGCACTTATGATCGTGACGGTAAACCCAAGCGTGAGCCAATACAAAAACCCGTTATCTCTGAGTCTTTGCAACATTTTTGCTGTCCCTTCGACTAAGATTGGAAGTGCGACTATCAAGAGAAGAAGCGCAAATCGTGTTGTTACAAAGCATAAGACAAGAATTACACCAAGCATAAGTTGGTCTTTGAGGGATTTTTTTCGCAATCTTGCTCCAATGAAAGAGGCAATGCCCAGCACCACCACAAGAATATCTATGGAGTAATGAGCAAATGTAGTGGTTTGAACTTGGAATAATGGGTGCCAGTCTAGGTTTTGGGAAAGTGCAGTTGTGTTTGTCTGCATCGCAAAAGCTTGTTGTAGTTGTCGGAACCCGTATGGGTTTAATCCCGTCACGATAATACAAATGAAAATGAGCGTGAAGTAAAAAGGTAAACGGGAAAAACCCGCCTTGAGGTCTCTACGAGTAAGGTATTCACTAAAAACTGTGGCAAATAAGAATATGCTCAAAAGGACTAAGCCGAGCACAAATCCTCCGTGCACGTTGCTCCAGATGACGAAGATAATGGGGATTGCCCAGAATTTTGTAATTGTTAGCCATCTAAAAAAAGAACGGCCTTGGTATTCAAGCGAAGAGGCTCTCTCAAGAATGAGTAAAAGTAATGTTGCAAGTAAGTACGTGGCTACTTGTGTGCGAATACCGACAATCCCCACAATAACAGGTGCAAACGCAAGTGAAATAATGAACGCTTTTTTGAAGGAGAGGCGTGTTGTCTTTGTCACAAAGTAGAGTGCAAAGGTGAACAGTAAGCTGTACAAAAACGAGACCCCCCACAATCCAGCAACCGTATAAGCCAAAAACAAGAGAACCTCGGTAAACCAACTATGGTATACGTACGGATATCCTTCCATGGAGAATGACAAAAAGTCTGTATAGGGTATTTTATGCTGTGTAACGATATATTCTCCTACTCTGAGGTGCCAACCCGAGTCTGTACCGATGTCTGGGTATAAAAAAAGTGCCAAGCTGCACAAAAAGAGGAAGATAAGAAAGAATCTGCTTCGATACATACCTATAAAGAGAGCGATCTACTGGTGCCTACGTGTTTTGCATGATAGCTTGGATCCGCAACAACAGTACATACATCCAGTGATGGCTGATAGTTAAAAAATGCACAGCTGCCAATAACCGCGGCATTATCCACGGAATATGAAATTGGGGCGACATATACATCGGTTTTTTGGCTAAATTCTTTGTGTACCTGCTCGGCGAGTGTGCGATTTGCGGCAACCCCTCCAGCAACAATAAGTGAGCGTGGCTTGTGTTTGGTAATGGCTTTGGCCGTTTTGGTGCACAAAACGTCAATGACTGCCTGCTGGAATGATGCTGCAATATTTGCCTTGGTTGATGATGTCGGCAGCACATTGCGAACCGCGGTTTTTAAGCCAGAAAAAGACATCTCGAGTGAATCATTGGCTATCATTGGTCTGGGAAGATCTATTGCATTAGGATCTCCGGCATGGGCAAGTGTTTCAATTGCTGGTCCTCCAGGATAGGGTAAGCCCAGAAGACGTGCGACTTTGTCAAACGCCTCCCCCACTGCATCATCACGTGTGCCACCCAAAAACTCAATGTCACGGTGGGTTTTTAGGAAGAGAAATTCAGTGTGCCCTCCCGAAATTATCAGACAAAGTGCGGGAAGTGTCGGTTGTGTCCCCTGAATCCAGGGTGCATACGCATGGGCAATGACGTGATCAATGGGAATAAGCGGTTTGTTCCATGCCCACGCAAGTGCCTTTGCTGTTTCAACCCCTACCACTAGAGAGCCAATCAGACCTGGACCTACGGTGACGGCCACTGCGTCTAGGTCGTTTGGTGAAGTATCTGCAAGCGTTTCTTGAAGAATGGGAATGATATCGAGCACTTGCTGACGAGCACCAACCTCAGGGACGATGCCACCAGTCAGTTGGTGTTTTTTTGCGCTTGACGCGAGCGCTTGGCGTATAACATGTATACCGTCTTTAACAAGAGCGGCTGCAGTTTCGTCACAACTCGTTTCGATTGCTAATATTGTCATGGGTTAGATGAAGCGTACAATTACTCGCACAAACGACATTAACGCAATGAAGTTAACAAAGGTAATGCTCGTGATAAGAAATTGCCCATAAATCTTTTCTCTTTTCCAATAATAGAACGCGCAAAGCGATGCCAATCCCAATCCAGTGGTCATAAACAGTGGAACCTGCCACAAGGTAGATGAAAGGACGAGTTGACCCTCACCCCATCTTTCGAGGAAATTAAATGGAACCCGTGCAGGGAGTGCATCGCGGCTAAACCACCACAAAAACCATGCACAACAAACCTCAAATGCGCTTAACGTAAAATATGTTGCAAAAAGCTTTGATCGGAACATATATGTATTTTAAGATAAGTCGAAAGGATTAAGAAGTGTGTAATGCCAAAATGCTTACTGCTGCAGACGTGGGAATAGGACATCGGACGTATGTATAGGCGTTTTGCTGAATTGCTGCTGAACCTTATGTGCAGTCTCTGGAATAAATGGTTCAACCAAAACACCAATAGTGCGTATTTCTGTAAGCAAATGCTGCCAAATGTTGTCGTAGCTTGGTAAGGGCTCTCTTTTGAAAAATTCCCATGGCTTTGTGTCATCAAGGTATTTGTCGAGTGCGCGAATGCGTTCCCAGACGAGTTGTATCGCGATGTCTACACGATAACGGTTCCATGCATTTTGGAGTTCAGAGGAAAGTTCATACGTTGGTTTTGTGTCCTCAGATATCGTATACCCGGCCTTTTCCAAAAGCTTTGCAACCCGAGCAACTAAATTACCCAATCCGTTTGCTAGATCTGCAGTGTAGACCTCTTCGAAATGTTCAATTGAGACGTTTACGTCTTCCACTATCGGTCCGTGCTTTAAAAAATAATACCTGACCGCATCCGCACTGTATTTCTCCACTAATTCAGTCGGTCGTATAATATTACCGCGTGATTTACTAATTTTTTGCCCGTCTAAAGTCAAAAAACCGTGCGCGTATACGGTGTCAGGCTGGCGGTAGCCCACGCTATGCAGCATCGCCGGCCAGAGCAACGCATGAAACACTGCGTTATCTTTGCCTAATACGTGAATGATGCGAGTATCATCTTCCCAAAAACCGTTTGGCTTTGCAGCAGTGTAGTAATTTACCAACGCATCAAACCATACATAAATTACCTGATTGTCGTCACCCGGTACGGGGATCCCCCAGGAAACTTTGTCTTTGGGCCTGCTGATTGGTTTATCTTCCAGTCCTTGGTCCAGAAACCCGATCATATCTTTTTTGCGGCTTTCCGGGATGAGGAGCTCTTTTTTTTCAAGTAATGATCGTATGAAATCTGCATGCTTTGACCAGGAGAAAAAGTAATTGTTTTCTTCCAGCTTTTGAATTTCACGAGTCGGGTGGAGTGGACATTGACTGTTTTCATCAAGCTCGCTGTTTGTCTTGTATTCTTCACATCCGGCACAATAAAAGCCAGTATAGCTGTCTGTATACACATCTCCTGCAGCCTGTGCCTTAGTAAAAAACTCCTGGGCAAACGGTGCATGATCCGGATCAGTGGTACGAATGAACCGGTCATACGATATATTGAGCGAGTCCAACTGCTCCTTATTCTGCGTAGAAATTTCATCAACGTGTTCTTTTGGTGTCAAACCCCGTTCCTGCGCGGCCTTCTCATTGGTCGTGCCATATTCGTCAGTACCCGTGGTGAAGTACACATTGTCTTTCCCGTATATCTTTCGAAGATGCCGAGCAAGCGCGTCTGCGAGGATTTTTTGATAGGCGTGGCCAATGTGAATAACGCCGTTGCAGTAATCAATAGCGGTCGTTATGAGAATTTTTTGTTTATCCATGGCTGGATTGTAGTCTAAATGTACAAATATGCAAATGAGAAATACGTAAAAGACGGTTTAAATGTGCACGGTTACTCTTCTCTTCTTTTTGTAGTCCAAGCAATGGCAATAAGGGTGGCCCAGAGAAGTATACCGGTAAAAAAATTTAACGTTTGACTGATACGTAGTGCGCCGGTTCCTAGAACACCAATACCTACAAGAAAGCCGAATTTTAGCCCGGTGCGCATTTGAAGTCGCGCGTGCCAGTGGGGTTTACGTAGGCGCGCCAAGATGTACCAGAGAATGCTTATCCATGAGAATAGTGCCAGAAATAACGCAGTTGTGAGATACGCAAGATTGGTTACGTTAAGCGCTACTTCCTGTGTGTCAGTGTCAATAATAAAGGGAGATTTTTGCGTAATCACCAGATAACAAATAAGAGTAGATACAAGACCGAGGCTAATAATGGGCAGATGGTACCGTTGCATAACATTTGTCTGGCTTGTGTAGTACCAGTCGCCATACTACAATCACCAGATATGGAACCACAAACAGTGATAATCGTGGCTGCGCTGCTTGCGTCTGTAGCAGCAATAGTATTTTTTGTGCAGCAGCAGATTTCCAAGATACATCATACGCAAAAAGCTGACGAGGATCAAAATAAGCTTCTTAAAGAGTGGGTGCAGCAAATGCTTGAGGAAACACGGCAAACGCGCAAAGAAATGCAGGATCGGTTAGATGTTACAAACAGAGGTATCAACGAGCGTTTGGATAATGCGGCAAAGGTAATCAGCACCGTCAACAAATCAATGGGGGATGTGCACAAAGCAATAGGAGAAATGAGCGAAATTGGGCGGCACATGCAAGGGTTACAAGAGTTTTTACGAAGCCCCAAGTTGCGTGGAAATCTCGGCGAACAGATTCTAAAAGACATGTTGGAGCAGGTTATGCCGCATGATCATTTCGGGCTGCAGTATAGTTTCAGAGACGGGACTATCGTTGATGCAATTGTTAAAACTGACAGGGGCATCATTCCCATTGATGCGAAGTTTCCAATGGAAAATTTTAGGAACATGGTAAGTGCAGAGAAAGAAAACGAGAAAGATCAATATCGCAAACTATTTATAAATGATGTACGAAAGCATATTCGGTCAATTTCGAGTAAATATATTCTCCCCCAGGAAGGCACGGTAGATTTTGCCTTAATGTATGTTCCGTCAGAATCGATCGCGTATGAAATTGTTGTCAATACGCCAGAAATCCTTGACTATGCACATGAAAGTCGTGTCGTCGTGGTCTCTCCGAACCAATTCAACCACTATTTGAAGGTTGTTATGATTGGGCTTGAGGGGAAGAAGATCGAAGAACAGGCGCAGTTTATTTTGCGTTCGCTCCGAAGTATTCAACAGGACACCAAAAAGTTTGGAGAGGAGTTTCGGGTGCTTGTTTCGCATTTGAATAATGCCAAGACAAAAGCAGACAGCGCGCAGAATGCATTTTCACAATTATCAAATAAGATAGAAACGGTCCAGACACTCGGGGAGGCAGTTGAGTCAATTGCTATAGATACTCCCAATTCAAACCCAGATACACTGCTGTAACCCAAAGCCGTATTTCTTATGACAAAGAAGCAAATCCAGGGAAAAATCTCTCAGTATACAGCGGAACTTGAGCAGCTTGTTCAAGAGTACAACACCCACCTCAAGCGTTTTCCCGCAACACCCCGTCATGAAGATTTCGCTTCAGAGACCAGGTATTTTAAACGGAAGGTGCTGGAAGGGAAAATTAAGCTGACCGAAGAAATAATTCAGGAGTATGAAGAGAAATTAGCACCGTTACGGTAGTTGAAGTGATATAGTTACCCCATGCAGTTAAATGCCAACCAGAGACATGCAATAGAAACGCTCGATGGACCGCTTATGGTCGTGGCGGGTGCTGGCACCGGCAAGACAACAGTTCTCACCGAACGCGTAAAAAAAATCATAGCTGATGGTCTTGCCAAACCTTCAGAAATTTTGGCGCTCACCTTTACCGAAAAAGCGGCCCGCGAAATGGAAGAGCGAATAGATGTCGCACTCCCCATGGGGTACGTGCAGACGTGGATTATGACGTTCCATTCGTTTGGTGAGCAGATCTTGAGAAATGAAGCGCTTGCGATAGGGCTCGATCCGGGGTTTACGCTGCTATCGCAAGCTGAAGCGCAGCTCTTTTTAAAGAAGCGGCTTGATCGGTTTGATTTGAAATACTTTAAACCACGCGGGAACCCTTCAAAGTTTGTACGAGGACTAATCGATCACTTCGCTCGACTCAAAGATGAAGACGTAGATCCAGCAGGCTATCTTCGCTGGGCAAAACAGCAACACACGAATAGCCAAGCCACAAGAGGAAAGACCGCCAGTCAAACAATTACAAAGGAAGAGGGTGAAAAGTTCATAGAATTAGCGAAAGCGTATGAAATATATGAAACGCTTAAGCACGAAGAAGGTGTGATGGATTTTGGTGATCTGATAACGCATACACTACGGCTTTTCCGAGAACGCCCCGATGTGTTGAAAAAATATCAAGAGCAATTTAAATACATCTTGGTGGACGAATATCAAGATACTAATTATCCACAAACAGAAATGGTGCATTTCCTCGCGAGTGTCCACCGTCGGATTGCGGTATTTTTGGATGACGACCAGTCAATTTATCGCTTTCGTGGTGCTGCAGTATACAACGCCATGGCATTTCGTATGCAGTTTCCGGAGGCTCACGTTGTCGTATTAACAGACAATTATCGGAGTACGCAGGCTATTCTCGATCACTCATATTCGTTGGTCGCGCACAACAATCCCGATCGTTTAGAAATAAAAGAGAATATTCAAAAGAAGTTACGGGCAGCAAAGGGGCCAGGTACCGAGCCGAGGATTATATTTACTGAACGAGGCGAAGATGAGGCTGATATGGTTGCCGGCGAAATAAGACGGTTGGTTCAGCAGTCAGCTGATTATTCTTGGAAAGATGTCGCCATTCTCGTACGCGCAAACAACCATGCGGATGTATATACCAGAGCCTTTGCTCGCCATGGCATTCCATTCCAATTTTTGGGGCCCGGCAAGCTATATGGGCAAGCAGAAATAAAAGACTTGATTGCTTTTTACCGCGTGTTGGTGAACTTCAAAGATGACGTTTCGATGTATCGACTCCTGACTAAGGAGTTTTTTAAAATCGATCGGCGTGACATTGCCGCACTGGTTGCGTGGGCCGGCACACTCAACTCGTCACTCTTTGAGGCTTTGGAGCAGATTGATACATTAGAGACAAAACCAGCATGGCGGGACGTAGAGACCGAACGTAAACTGATAAAGTTGCGAGATATATTAGTTAGGCACATAGAACGAGTGCCGAGTGTTTCTCCCGGACAGCTGTTGTATTACTTCTTCGAAGACACTGGCCTATTGGATCTTTACCAAAAAGTTACTACTGAAAAACAACAGCGGGAGGTGCAGAATATTTCAAAATTTTTTGACCAACTACGTGCGTTTGAGCTAAAACAACCCGATGCAACGGTGTATGACTGGGTGGAATACCTTGAATTTGTGTGGGATCAGGGGGAAAGCCCCATTGCATCTGAAATTGACTGGACTACCCGTGACGCGGTCAACATTCTGACGGTGCATTCCGCAAAAGGATTAGAATTTTCTGTCGTGTTTTTGGTAAATGTAGTAACCGATCGTTTTCCCACTCGTCGACGGAAGGATCAAATCCCTATTCCGGACGCTTTGGCAAAAGAACCACTCCCCGAGAAAGACATTCACGAGCAAGAAGAACGCCGCCTGTTCTATGTGGGAATGACACGCGCGAAGGATTTGTTGTACATGACTGGTGCAAAGTTTTACGGAGATGCAAAACGTCCCAAAAAGCTGTCGCCTTTTGTATACGAAGCGTTAGGAGAAGATCTCTCAAGGTACGTGTATGCACCTGAAGAACAGGAAAAAACATTACCGCTCTTTAATTGGGTAGACACGCATCAGCATACCCAGGATGAGTCAGAACCTCCAATACCGCATGCAATAAACTATTTATCGTATTCTCAAATCGAGGCTTTCAGGATATGTCCCTTGCACTACAAGCTTTGTTACATTCTCAAAGTCCCCACGCCACCAAACGGTGCGCTAAGTTTTGGGGTGAGTATGCACAATACGCTGCGTGCGTTTTATCAGTGGACTATTGCTAAGGGGCCTGTAACTAATGCTAACGAAGATAACCAACTGCTAAAAGAACAAATCCACGCGTTGTATGACCAATACTGGATACCGGTAGGATTTGAGTCAAAAGAGCAACGAGAACGGATGTATGCACAAGGTAAGGAATGGCTTGATGAGTATCTTGAGCGAGGATATAACCCCTTAGAAACGGTAGTTGATTTGGAGCGACCGTTCTCAATTAAATTGACACCAGATCTTCGTCTTGGTGGCAGGATTGATCGTGTAAGCCGTCTACCTGATGGGAAGTTGGAGATCGTTGACTACAAAACCGGATCTCCGAAAACAAAGAAAGACTTAGATAGAGATCTCCAGCTTGCGATATATGCCATAGCTGCGACTGATCCGGCTGTTTATAACGAAAAAATCGAGAACCTATCTCTCGCATTCTATTACTTTGAAAATGCAGAAAAGGTCTGTGTTGATATTTCACCGGTGCAACTGAATTTGGCTAAAAAAGAAATCCTGTCTGTGAAGGAGCAAATGGAACAAAGCGATTTTGCCTGCTCAAGTCATATTATCTGTAAAGGAGGTTGCGAGTATGACCTGTTTTGCAATCGTGGGGAGTAATAATTAGTGTCTGAGCCGCCACCGACGGAGCTGCTCTGCCCATTGCAACGGGTAATACAACGGTGAGAATGGTATATCAAAACTACCGAGGTATTCAACCAGTTCCCCACCAAAGCCATTTTTAAAAAAAGTGTATCCCCAATAGGGGTGATTTTTGTCCTCTTTTGGCAGTACGCCCCACAGGTCGTACGTTCGCATTCCCGCGTCTTTTGCCTTCATAATGCTGTGCCACAGGAGACCTTCTGTTGCAGTAGTGCCGTGTGCATTGGTTGATGAAGCACCATAGGGATAGTATGCCGTTTGGCCTGCATAAATAGTAAGCACACTTGCTACGGGTTCGTTTTGTACTGATGCGAGGTAAATGTGCGCGTTTCCTTGGAATTGTGCAAGCAATTGCTCAAAATATTTTTTGGGGCGGGATGCTAGCTGAAAGTGTTGTCGCTGTGCGGTTTCTTGGAGTAATGTATAAAACGTCTCAAGACCGTGCGGGGACGTGTCCTCACTGAAGGCGATAGCGGTACTTTGGGATTTTCTGATAGCGTAACGGGTGTTTTTTCGACACCGCATTAATAGTTCGTCTTCATTCTTTGTAAGGTCAAGCAACGAAGTGGCATTCATAAATCTCGGGTTTGGAGACCGGACGCCATATTCCTGCAATAGCTTTTCCCACATTTCTCGTGCCGGATCGGTAACTGAAATATTTGGCTCAACTTTTATAAAAGCTAATCGTTGTTTTTTTGCAAAATTCTTTAACCCACTCAGCAGTTCACGGAGTGCCTCTTCCGAAGCATCGTTGCATAGTGGACCTCGTGGAACATAGCCTATTGAGTACGGCACTTGAGGAACAGGATGAATTGACATCTGCATTACAGCGAGAATATGTTCGTCTTGATGTACTGCGATTCTACATATGTCCGTTCCCATTGCTTGTCGCACCTCACCGTATTCCCATGTCTGCAGCATATGTCCTGTGGACGAAGTCGTGATAAATTCATTCCAACGTGCTTTGTCTGAATAATCAAACGATACTTGCATGGGCTTATTTTCTCACAATCTCAAATAGACGTATCCATTGATCAAGTGTCACTTCGGACGGGCGTTGTGAAGAGGAGATGCCTGCCGTATGGAGAAGTTCTCGATCAAACACGGCGTGCAGCATTTTGCGTGGATGTTTAAACCCTCGATGGAGAAAGTCGCTAAACTCCTTTGTGGGGATGTCATTTGCCTCACACGTTATATGTATTATGGCAGACTTAACTTTCGGCGGAGGGGTGAATACTTCAGGTGCGATATTGTTTTTAAGGATTACTGCTTTCGCACTGCTTTGAATAAACATTGATAGATACGAAGCGTGTGGTGGCTGGGCAACCATTTTCTCGGCGACTTCTTTTTGTACTATGAGCGTAAGCGAGGAGGGACGGTGTGCGGTTGTAAGAAAGAGATGAATAATGGGGGAAGTGATGTTGTAGGGTATCGCGCCAATAACCTTATATGTACCGTGATTAAGCGGAGGTTTTGTGGGATCAAACGTAAGGATGTCTTGGTGCAGGAATGTGATATTGGTGTAGTTTTCAGTTGCAGCTTTGGCACGCGCAATCATATCTGGATCAAGCTCGACTGCATACACGTGTTTAACCCGTGGTGCGAGATGTTTAGTGATAATCCCTTGCCCTGGGCCGATTTCAACGACAATGTCATCGCTGGCGAGCTGTGCGTTTTGTAGAAGGAAATCAAGTATATGCCTATCCTTTAAGAAGTTTTGACCGAGTGATTTGTCTGCCATAACCTCGTCACGTGCTACAATTGTGCTGATGTTGGACGCTTTTTTTAACATACCTCCGTTTAGCATACTATACCAGTTCTTTTTTAATTTACTGGTGCTTTTTTATGAAGGACTCTCTCTAATAGTAGAAAAGCCTGATATGGGTATTGCGGTTATATTGCTGAGTTTGGTGATCCGTTTTCTTCTCTTGCCGCTCACGCTAGGTTCTCGTGCGACGGATGAAGAAAAGGAGCAAATAGGGCGTGAATATGAACTGCTTCGTAGACGACATGAAGGTTCTGATCCGCTTCGGTATAAGGCCGAAAAGAATAAGCTTGTTGCATCGCGAAGAAAACTTATTACGTCTGAGATGGCAAATTTGGGTATTCAGATTTTTATTGCGTTGATGCTCTTTCGCATCTTTGCCGGTGGCCTTGAAGGCAGGGATATGCACCTTCTGTATAGTTGGACTCCAGAGCCAGAGTTGCCGTTTAACCTTATGTTTTTAGGTATTATTGATCTTTCTGAACCAAGCATTCAGCTGAACATTATCACGTCGCTTCTTTTGTTGGTTTTGGAAATCATGCATGTCATGTTTAGTCCATGGGAGCCAACCATTAATGATCGATTGATGCAGATTATCGTGCCGGTAGGTGTGTTCTTTTATATGTACAGCATGCCTGCGGGAAAAAAATTGTTCGTGATAACATCGCTCGTTTTTAGCATTCTTTTTATCTTTATTATGGAGACACGGGATTTATTGAGACTGTCGAAAAGTAAGTAACTCGTTATTGGATATAAATTTCAACCCACCTACTTGACCACCAGCCAGTTTTAATATTTTCAAAACCGACATCAATCTTGTTTCCTTTAATTGCGCCTCCGGTGTCAGCTGCTGTGCATACACCATATCCGGGGACGAAGAATTTTGTACCTAGTGGGATGACACGAGGATCTACAGCGCAAATGCCATGATACACCCGGGTGCCTGTTGCGGTGATGCCACTACAACCTTTGCAAGATCCGTCATAACTCGTTGCGTAGACTTTCATTGTTCTTGAGTATGCAAAAGATCCTGTTGGTGTCTCCATAGAGCGTGGTTTTGTGCCGTATTCTATGATTTCTTCGACCGGTTCAGTACGTTCTTCGCTCAGGAGTGTTCGGGAGACCTCTTCATCGTAATACCAGTCTATAGCAAATGTTCGCGAAATGTGTCCGTTGCTCCCTTTTTGCGTGATTTGTGTTGTGTCTGCGTCCATGGCGGGATTTGGTAGGTGTTGTGTTGTGTGAGGTATGGGTTCTTCCTCAATTATTTGGGTGGTTGTGAAGCCGGTGCTTGTTGTCGTGGTATGAGTTGGATACAGTGCAATATGAGGTTGTTCTTGGGGGAAAGCTTGTCCTGCAACGTCGCCGGGAATGTCTGGGTTTGAAAGAGAGGCAATACCAAATACTCCGGTTAATGAAAAAAACAGTGAAGCAATCGGAATAAGAGCGTGGTGTGCGCGCTGGTCTGCCACTGGCAGGTCCGGGTCTGACGCCATAGTAGTATGGCAATTGTAGAAAGCATATTCCCCAAATGCAAATTAATTGAGGGTCTACCATTTCCGAACCTACCTATCGATACAGTGCATCTTTTTGTTTAAAGTAAGGCAAATACTAAGATTTCTTTAGATAATATCCTGAATATTCATTTCGGTGTTTTAGGCAGTACGATCTTATTAATGTGATGACTTTAAAAATAAATGGTCTCGTCATCGTAGTTTCCTCCGTATCCATACCGATCGAAGCGAGGTTTAGGGCGATACGATTCCATTATGTCAGATCGTTCAATTTTGATAAGTTGTGAAGGGAGGTCCCCTAAAAATCTCGAGGGGGCATTTGGCATTCTTTCTCCAAAATACACTCGTCTTCGTGTGTAGGTCATATACAGTCGCTGCATCGCACGTGTAATTCCTACGTAACACAACCTTCGTTCCTCTTCCAATTCTCCTTGCTCCATAATACTTTTTGCATGCGGGAAGATACCTTCTTCCATGCCCACCATAAACACAACCGGAAACTCAAGTCCTTTTGCTGCGTGTAATGTCATGAGCGTAACGGCATTTTTGTTGGTATCCTTTGGCACAAGTTCAGTTTTAGTATCTGATTGTGTCATGTCTGTTTGTTCCACTAACGCAACATTTTCAAGAAATGATTGTAATGATTCTCTCGCTGGAAGGTGTGCAAATTCTGCAGCTACTGAACGCAGTTCTTTTACATTTTCCCATCGCATAATGCCTTCTTCTGTCCCGTCATCTAAGTAATCTTCATACTTAATCTCATCCAGAATATAGTCTATGAGGTCGTAGACATTCGTGTCTTGAGACTTCTCGTGAAACTTATGTAGTAGTTCATAAAATGAGTCCAGCTTGGGACCACCTTTTCCGATGGTCGCGGGGCCGATTCCACGAGGTGGTGTATTGACTATCCGCTCGAAGCTGACCTCGTCGCTTTGGTTAAACGTAAGCCTTAGGTACGAAAGTACGTCTTTAATTTCCTTTCGGTCATAAAATTTAACGTTTCCGATGAGTTGGTATGGCACACCTTCACGGATGAAAAGCTCTTCGAGAGCACGTGATTGCGCGTTGGTGCGGTACAGCACGCTGAGGTCACTATACGCATAGCCTTCAATAAGCAAGCGCTTAATTTGTTGGCAGACATAATACGCCTCGTCACTCTCGTCATTGCCCTCATAAAGAATAATGAGTTCCCCTCTATTATTTTCGGTCCAGAGGTTTAATATCGGGTGGGCGGTCTTGTTCGGTTTGATAATCGCGGTCGCTGCGTCGAGTATGGTTTGGGTAGAACGGTAGTTTTGCTCAAGGTTATAAATCACTGCAGTGGGATAGTCGTGACGAAACTGCAAGATATTACGAATATTCGCACCCCGCCAACTATAAATTGCTTGCGACATGTCTCCTACTGCGAATATGTTCTGATGGCTACTGGCAAGCAGTCGTGCGAGCATGTACTGAGCTTGGTTGGTATCTTGATACTCGTCTATAAGGACATGCTGAAAAACCTCTTGGTAAGTCTCCAATATCTCTTGGTGGTTTTGAAATAACTTGACCGTCAGCATTAGAAGGTCGTCAAAGTCAACCGCATTGCATAGCTTGAGCGCCTTTTGATATCGCGGGTAGACCTTATCAACCTGTTCCTGAAATGGACCACGCACGTATGTTCGGTATTCCTCGGGCGAAAGTAATTCATTTTTTGCGGAGGATATGGCGTTAAGAATTGCCTTAGGCGCATACCGCTTAGGGTCTATTTCTAAGTCATGAGCAATCTTTTTGATGACAGCAACTTGATCGGATGTGTCATAGATAACAAAGTCGTTGGAGTAGCCAAGATTTTGGATGTGTCGTCTGAGAAAGCGTGCACAAATCGAATGAAATGTCCCCAGAAGTGGTTTCGTTTTAAACGAGAGGTCAGACTGCACAAGAAGCTTCGCGATGCGCGCTTGCATTTCCTTACTCGCCTTATTCGTGAACGTTACTCCGAGGATTGCGTCTGGTTTGGTGCCCTGTTCAATAAGGTATGCTACTCGGTGGGTGAGTACGCGTGTCTTGCCGCTCCCGGCACCTGCAAGCACGAGCGCCGGCCCGCCTTCATGGATGACGGCTGCCTGTTGGTTTGGATTGAGGGAATCTAAAAGGGTAGTATCTGCCACGCACGTATAATATCAGAAAACTACCCCATCTTCGTACGCCGTGTTTTTCGGGCGATGATCCACGCCATAAGCGCGATGACACCTACATAGGGACCGTAATAGATAAGTGCATACGTAAGTGTGCTTGCGAGATTTTGTAGTGAGGTAACCAAATCTTGGGCTGCTTCCTTTGCTATGGTGAAGAGGTTCCATTCTTTGTTGACAACAATTGATTCATCTTCTTCGGTAAGTGATACGGTAATTGCGGACATTTTTGCGCTATTGGTTAAGTATTGTATTCTGCCAGCAAGTACCTCTATTTGGCTCCGTATCGTGGTGAGCTCTTTTTGCACTTGTAAGATTTCTGTAACCGAGCCGGTACGTGCAAACAGTTCCCGTAGTTCTGCCTCAGTTGCTTCCAGATTTTTGAGTTGGGCGGAAAGGTCGGTATACTCCTCGGTCACATCTTGCCCGGTGACGCTTTCTGTTGTTACTTCCTTTGCGGCATTTTTAATAGTCGTCATTGCTTCATCAAAACGTTCTGAAGGCACACGGATAATAATACTGCCGTAGCGTGAGTCTCCCTTGTAACTTGCTGTGCTGATGTTTGCCTGGACGACAAACCCGCCTAATGCAGCAGTGAGATCTTTAATGGTTTGCGTACTGTCGTCGATGTTAGTGGTAGTAATAGATAGAGAGGCGTTCTTAATAATCAGTCGCAGGTCTGGGCTCGAAGACGCGGGTATCGTGGGTTGAGGGCTATATTCATCCGATACGCCGGCATCATCTGAGATTTGCCGGGAAGGAGCACTGCCGATACCTGGTTTTACCATGCTTAATTCGGAGCTGGATTGAGAGTTAAAAGTTGTCTTGAGGAGCAAGGAAACACCAAGCAGCACCAGTGCCAAGATCATGAGAATTTTTGCGTTACGCTGTACCATATCCCTGATTTTAGCTACAAACATACTGTAATCATATCGCGTGTCGCTACAAGCAGCAATAGATTAGAAATTGTTGTTATATCAATTCAAAATACACGTGGCTCGTGTATGGCGAGTGTGATATGCTCATTCAATGATCACGCTCATAGATTACTACGCAGATTGGTGTGGGCCATGCCACCACATGGAGCCTATCTTAGAAGAGCTCGAGCCTTTATATTCCGGGAAAGTCGAGTTCCAGAAGCTTGATGTGGATGATCCCGTGAATCGGGAAAAAGTCCAAAAGGCTGGAGTAATGAGCATCCCTACCTTTATTATTGAACGGGATGGAGCAGAAGTAGATCGCAAAATAGGCGCAACGCCAAAAGATGCGTTTAAGGCATGGATCGATTCACATATCAGTGAGTAATATATTTTTCATATGCGTATAGCTATTAATGGATTTGGTCGTATCGGACGGCAAGCATTTAAAATTGCGTTTGAGCGTGACGATGTAGAGATCGTTGCTATAAACGACTTGACGAACGCGCGCGTGCTTGCACATTTGCTCATTTACGATTCAGTGTATGGTGAGTATGGTAATTCGGTAAAAGTTGAAGAAGATGGTGTTCTTATAGATTTTGATGATGATACGGTTCCTGTTGACTATAGCGTAGCCACCGCACCCTCGGAAGTATATCTAATAGTAAACGACCACAGAGTACGTGTATTTGCGCAAAAAGACCCCGCACAGCTCCCTTGGGGTGACCTTAAGGTCGATGTGGTGCTTGAGTGTACTGGATTTTTCACAAAAGATGGTTCTGCGAGGGCACATATCCAGGCAGGTGCAAAGCGTGTGGTTGTTTCTGCTCCAACCAAGGGTGGTGACATTCAATTTTTCTTAAAAGGCGTTAACCACGACAAGTACGATGCGCAGGATGTAATCTCGAATGCATCGTGTACAACAAATTGTATTTCTCCGGTCACTGCGGTGATTCAGCAAACGTTTGGCATCAAAAAGGCAATGATGACGACAGTACATGCGGTAACCGCCAGTCAAGAACTGGTAGATTCTCCGCCGACTGGGCTTAAAACCGACCTGCGAGAGGCTCGTTCTGCTATGGTAAATGTAGTCCCTACTGCAACTGGTGCTGCGAAGTCTGTATCGGAGGTGTTTCCTAATTTAACGGGCAAATTTGACGGATTGGCCATTAGAGTTCCGGTTATAACAGGGTCTTTGTCAGACTTTACGGTGTTGGTTGATCGGCCTACCACGGTTGAAGAAGTGAATGAGGCATTTGTCGAAGCAAGCAAAAATCCTTTCTATGAAAATATTCTCGCCGTAACCTATGCACCACTCGTGTCCTCAGATATTATAGGTAGCAGTTATTCCGCAATTGTTGACCTTTCGCTGACTCGTGTAGTCGATGGAGACTTGGTGAAAGTTCTCGCATGGTACGACAACGAGTGGGGATACTCCAACCGCCTCGTCGAGATGGCGGTCGAGATTAGCAAATAACTTATGTCAGGCGAATCTCCATTTAATCCAGACTTATTACATGACAGCCCTGATGGATTTGAAAGTGAACAACAGCACGCAGGATTAGTTGCGGAAAAACAAGGAAGCTCACTTGCAAACGACCGGCAGGTCGGTCGACAAGATAGACATACCGGGCGGAAGAGAGCAGGACGCTCAAGAGACGAAAATTCTGGGGGCATGAAGAAATATCTACTTGAAGGTCGAAGGCGCCGGAGGGAAATTCAACAGACTCGTGATGTAGCCCCTCAAACTATGCCGGTTGAGGGCAGTAGATTTTCTACAAGGGTACAACAAACCCCTCACAGTGAGCCAGTTTACACAAGCGAAGGTGCAAAAGATTTTCAACCTAAAACCTCAAGCGAAGATATACGTGATCTCTATGGGGAAGCTGCACAAGCACGAAAGGAACGAGAATTCTCTTTAGGCGGGGCAGATAATAGACGTAGACGCTAGTGTAAACCGACTTTTAAACGTTACCAAATGTCCTAAACTACTTTTACCTTCCTGATTTTAGATGCAAACGATAATACAAATCCTCCAGATAGAATTTTAGATTTGTTTCAGGTGCGTGTTACTATTGGTACATGAGATCTTTAAAAGAATACAGTGAGGTCAACAAAACAGTGCTCGTTCGTGGGGACCTGGACGTGGAGGTCGAAAAGGGTCACGTGGTCGAGGATTTTCGGCTGCGTATGATGTTGCCAACACTTAAATACTTGCTCAAGATGAATGCAAAGATAGTCGTTTGTGGTCACTTGGGACGGCCGGAGGGGTACGATATAACGTATACGCTTTCCCCGATTGTTAAATGGTTTTCAGAATTTTTGGGCATAGCTGTAGGTTTCTCTGAAAACTGGTATACCAATCCTCAGGAAGTACGATCTCTCTTAACAAAAGACCGTGTGGTTGTACTACAAAATTTGCGTTTTTATGCAGAAGAGGAGGAAAACCGCGCACCATTCGTGAGATTGCTCGCTTCGTTTGCTGATGTGTACGTGAATGAGGCATTTTCTGCATCACACCGGGATCATGCGTCAATAGTAGGTGTCCCACGGCTACTCCCTGCGTATGCCGGGCTTCGTTTAAGCGAAGAGGTCAAAGAGCTGAAAGCCATCCGAGAAAATCCAGCCAGGCCGCTGGTTATGATCATGGGGGGCGGCAAGGCTGATACCAAAGTTCCAATCGTATCAGGTATGTCTACGTATGCGGATACCATACTTCTTGGTGGCAAGTTGATGTTTGCTAAAGAACTTGAGGGAATTAAAGGTGTACGGTTCCCAGTTGACGCTATTGGCATAGAGGATATTGGCCCTAAAAGTGCCGAATTGTTCGAAACGTATATAGATAAGGCAGCTACTATTGTGTGGAATGGAC
This sequence comes from uncultured Candidatus Saccharibacteria bacterium, assembly GCA_964392315.1. GTDB lineage: Bacteria > Patescibacteriota > 4484-211 > 4484-211 > JAGQKX01 > CAYMOT01. The sequence continues at coordinate 192,434 of CAYMOT010000001.1, read as the reverse complement.
CGATGGGGGTCTATGAAAAGGAAGAATTTTCACACGGGACTCGCCGAATAGCTGAGGCAGTTTTAAATTCAGGCGCACGTACTGTTATTGGTGGTGGTGACACAATCGCAGCAATGAATGCGTTTGGGCTCTTAAAGAAATTTGACTTTGTGTCTACTGGTGGTGGTGCTATGCTTGAATATTTGGGAGAAGGAACGCTGCCGGGGTTGGAAGCACTCTCTTAATAATGCCTATTGATATGGAGGTGTTAGGTAGAGCTATGTATGAAATACATTGTCGCGAATTGGAAACAACATAAAACGGAGGAAGAGGCAGTGGCATGGTTGCATGATATTAAAGAGTCGGCTCCTTCCGTACCTGCGCATATTGTCGTCGCGGCACCGTTTCCGCTCCTTCCGGTTATGCGGGAAACCATAGATATGCTGGAGTTGCCCATTGGCCTTGCGGCACAAGATATTAGTGCGTATCCAGATGGCGCATATACCGGAGAAGTAGGAGTACAACAGTTAAAATATCTTGTCGATAGTGTGATCATAGGGCACTCGGAGCGACGTATGTATTTCGGAGACACCAATACAATCGTGGCTCAAAAAGTGGCGCAGGCACTTGACGGTAATTTGCGTTGTTTTGTCTGTATCGCAGATCAAATAACGAGTGAAGGAAGAGTACCGCAGGAAGCGGTGGATGTAAACGATGGATGGTTCGAAGCGCATATTACATCCATCCTTGAACATGTATCACGCGAAGCGCGTGAAAATATAATGCTCGTATACGAACCCATTTCTGCTATCTCAACCTTCGGCGGCAAGCCTCTTACTGCCGAGCAATGTGCGGAATCGCTCGAAAGAGTCTCTTCGATAGCGGGCACCGACATCCCTGTTTTGTATGGTGGCAGTGTAAATGCAGAAAACATCCGTACGTATTGGCATTTGGTTGAGGTTGCCGGTGCCATGCCTGGTAATGCGAGCCTTTCCGCCCAAGACTTTGCTGCGCTTCTCCATAATTTGTAAAAATGGTATAACCGTAACTGTTTTATGCGTTACCAGAAATCTCTGCCCGTAAAATCAAATAAAAATCGTTCAACACGCCGAGTAACAGCTCCCAAGAAACCCTCCCGTCTTCGAAAATCAGTCGGTGTCATTATTGGACTGGCGATCGTCTTGTTTGGCTTAAAGTTGCTATTGACTCCCGTGGTACGTACGCTTGCAGCGGTGTGGGATGAGTCCGCGACCGCCATTTCGTTTATGTTGCCTGGTGCTCCCAAAATAGCTAAAGATGAGCATGGTAATACGAACGTTCTGCTGGTGGGAATAGATAAGCGCAGTTTCCAGCCGTATCAATATGCGGGGCCGGATGGATCGCTCACGAGGAATGGGTTTCTCGCTGATACTATAATTATCGCCTCCATTGATTCCGAACGAGGTGTGGTTAACATGCTTTCTCTTCCCCGAGATCTTTGGGTGCGGATTGCTGCATTCGAGGATGTTGCAGAGCAGCATGCCAAGATCAATGCGGTGCATGCGTTGGGTGATCGGTATGGATATCCAGATAGTGGTGGTATGGGATTACTAAAAGCAGTGGTTGAGGACGTTACCGGAATGCCTATCCATTACTGGATGCGGACAGATTTTGAAGCATTTGTAAAAGGAGTCGACGCGGTAGAAGGACTAGAGGTCTATGTGGAAAACGCATTTGATGATTATATGTATCCACGTGCGGGATATGAAAATGCAATATGGGAGGAGCGGTATGAGCATGTTCAGTTTGCCGAAGGATGGCAAACGATGGATGGAGAGACTGCACTCAAATATGCACGCAGTCGGCATGCCTTGGGTGCGGAGGGTAGCGATTTTGCACGGGCAAAGCGGCAGCAAAAAGTCATTGAGGCGTTTATTACAAAAGTTATGTCAACTGAAACACTGTTTAACCTTCAACGAATCCAAGGGCTATATCAGGCTGTGTCTGAAAATGTCACCACAAATATTGAGCTTGGTGAGTTACCGCTTTTTTACGGCATTGCAAAAGATTTAAATGCACTTGAACTGAAAGGACATGTCCTCGGTGGGCCGGATATAGATCCGCCGCTTTTATATGCACCTGATCCAGGGTTATTTGCAGGTGCGTACGTTTTAATTCCTACGATCGGTCAGAACAACTACACGAAGATTCATGAATGGATAGAAGCGAACTTCTACCCTGCCCCTACGGAATAAGATGTTTTACCTTCTACACGGAGCAGACGATTATTCAATACAAGAGCGTATCACTGCATTAACCGCAGACAGAGAACGTGTTTACATCGACGATGTTGAAGATTTATCGCTTTTGGCGTCTCACGGAACGCAACAAGGGCTATTTGGAGAACAACCTATACTCGTCCTCCGCAATCTCCTTAATAGCATTTCCCCCACGTGGCTTGATGATCACTCCGAACAGGATATTGTATTTGTAGAAACACAAAAGGTTGATAAAAGAAGCTCCATGTTCAAGAAAATTGTCCAGTCTGGGGTAGAAGAGGAATTTTCACAAAAGGATAAGGGACAAATGTTTGCTTGGGTGCGCAGTAAAGGCTTTCCTGTAGATCCACAAGTGCTGCAGCTTTTGTGGGATAGGCATGGGGCGAATATGTGGTTATGGCACCACGAACTTGAAAAACTCTCTGCATTCGCCGCGTACGGCAATACCATTACCACTGAGCATAGTGAGATCATTTCCAAAAAAACCCTCGAAGAAAACATATTTGAATTTGTAGATGCGTTTGGGAATAGAACAATGATGGCACTTGCGCAGTATGCGCGAATTATTGAGTCTGGGGCGGATCAGTTTTACCTCCTGAGTATGCTTGCCCGGCAAGTGAGATTACTACTTTTAGCAACTGAAACTGATGGATTAACGGGCAATCATCCCTTTGTTGTTCAAAAACTCAAACAGCAAATTCGGCAGTGGGATGTACAAGAACTTAAAAATGCTTACAGCCATTTGGTGCAGATAGATTACCGGGTAAAAATGGGAGAAGGAGATATAGAAGACGAATTGCCAGACTTTTTATTGCAGTATATTACTGAATAAGTCGAGAAAGGCGGCTTTTGATTCGGTCTGCCTTTTTCTTGGTGATAACATTCTTTTTTGCTGCTAAATCAACTTTTGAGTATGCAGTAGTAAGTGCTTCGGCAGAAGGTTTTGTACGTACTTCCTTTACTGCTTTCCGATAGGCCACTTTCTGAATATCGTTACTCGCCTTCTTTCTTTTTGATTGTCTGAGCGCTTTTGTTGCAGATGCAGTGTTTGGCATACTATTCTGGTTATTTGATCCTGCTGACTATACCACGTAATTGTGGTCCAAGCAACAAGATAAGCCCTTAGAGTGACGAAATAAGTGTGCTTCACGATTTTATCCAAATATCAAGTCTTAATTTTTAGTCTAAACTCAGTACAATGGGTATTACACAACAAATCTTAGCATTTGTAGTGTCTGTAGTATGGTTGCTTCTATTTTCAAAAACGGCAAAAAGCTCATATACCAAGAACATACAACTATTCTCTCAGGAGCGCTTGTTATTGGATTCCTGATGTTGTTGAGTAAAGTTCTTGGCCTGGTAAAAGTGCGGTTGTATGCGGGTGTACTTGGGGCAAGTGTGACGTATGATATTTTTGTTGCAGCCGATCGCATCCCTGACCTCATGTATCAACTAATTATTGTTGGTTCACTCAATGCAGCGTTTATACCGCTTTTTACCGAATATATTACTAACAAAGGAAGCAGCAAAGCGTGGACATTTGCGAGTAGCGTGATGAATTGGACGGTCATTGCGTTTTCCGTGGTAGGTGCCGTTATGTGGCTATTTGCAGAGCAAATCAGTTATTTTGTCGCTGCCGGATTTACCGCTTCTCAGCGCGTTGAGCTTGTTTCTCTCATGAGAATTCTGCTTCTTGCTCCGGTTATACTCGGTATTTCCAGCTATGTCGCCGGAACCTTGCAATCATTCAGGCGTTTTTTTATTCCCTTCCTGTCGCCACTTCTGTATAACCTCGGTGCAATTTTTGGCCTTATTGTACTGTACCCTTTCATGGGGGTAGAAGGGTTGGCCTGGGGAGTTATCGTGGGTGCACTTTTACATTTGTTGATTCAAGTGCCGTTGCTTCTCCATCTTGGGTTTTCGTACCATCCAACATTAGAATTGGGAGAAGAACTAAAACGCTTGGTATATCTGTCATTACCTCGCACCATTGGCGTAGGGGTTGAGCAGATTAAGGGTGTTGTAATTACGAACTTTGCCTCCTTACTTACCGCAGGTTCAATTTCTATCTTGCGTTTTGCCGAGAGTATTTATTTAGTCCCCTTGCATATTGTAGGGGTTGCTATTGCACAAGCAAGTTTGCCGACAATGTCTGAACAAGCCGCCCGTAAAAATCACGGACACATGAAAGAAACCTTTATTGCTTCATGGCATCAAATCTTATTTCTTGTAGTACCCATGACGGTGATTTTGATAGTGCTAAAGATTCCGGTAGTCCGTTTAGTCCTTGGTACTGGAGTTTTTGATTGGGAAGCAACAGTGTTGACTGCGTGGGTGATGGCGTTACTTTCCTTGGGGCTTGTCGCAAATGCAAGCAACACGCTCATTTTACGAGCGTTTTTTGCGTTGTGTGAGACCAAGCTGCCGGTCCTGATAAGTGTGCTCGGGGGTGTTGTAGGGGTGCTACTGGCAGCGACGTTTATGGGCCCTTGGGGGGTGAGTGGTTTGGCATTTGGCATCACCATCGGGACAGTGCTTGAATTTATATTACTTCTGTGGCTTCTGGATGTGCGGTTACATTTTGACAAGCGGTTATTGTTTATGCCTGCAATTAATATTGCAGTATCCGGGATATTCATGGCAGTGATGGTATACGTGCCGGTGAGATATCTTGACCAAGTATTTTTGGATACCACACGTGTAGTCAATCTTCTTGTTCTCGTTTGGTTAGTGCTCACAACAGGAGGAGTAACATACTTGGTGTCAACGTGGCTGTTAGGGGTTGATCAGATAACGATGTTCTTCAAAATCTTATGGAAACTGCGCGATATACGAGAAGCAGTTAGCACCGCGAAAAAAGTCCACGATACCCATCAGCCGTCTCTGCTAGAAGACTAGGGGTTTGCGTGAACGAGTGTGGTGTATATAATGGTTGTATTGTCAGAAATGACAACACAATTAGCACATTATGCAAAGACGAGGCGTTATGCCTCGTTTTTGCTTTATAATGACACAAGAAATATGTCTTCAGTAAATCTTATACGCAACTTTTGTATTATTGCCCATATTGATCACGGCAAGTCAACGCTAGCTGATCGTATGCTTGAAATCACTAAGACTGTTGATGTTCGACATATGCAGTCTCAGTTTTTGGACAAATTAGAACTTGAACGTGAACGTGGTATCACTATTAAGCTTCAAGCAGTACGGATGCATTATCAATACGATGACCAGTTGGACAGTTCCAACCAATCTTCAACATACATATTGAACCTTATTGATACTCCCGGGCATGTGGATTTTACGTATGAAGTCACTCGGTCTCTTGCCGCATGCGAAGGGGCAATCTTGCTGGTAGACGCAGCCCAAGGAATTCAAGCACAAACCCTCGCCCACGCATATCGCGCGGTAGAGCAGGGATTGGTGATCATCCCCGTAGTCAACAAGATCGACTTGCCTCAGGCGCGCACTCAGGAGGTAACTGAAGAGTTGAAGCACACGTTTGGCTTTTCGGAGGATGAAATTCTATATACTTCGGGAAAAACAGGGGATGGTGTTGAGGCACTATTACAACAGATTCTTGTACGTATACCTCCGCCGCGGGGTGCAGCAGAGAATCCGTTGCGGGCGCTCGTTTTTGACAGTTTCTATGATGCGCATCGAGGGGTTGTTGCGATGATTCGGGTCGTCGATGGGTCATTAGAGCACGCATCTCATGCACGGTTTGTCCACGCACATGAGGAATTTGTCGTGCAAGAGCTGGGGTATTTGGTTGAAGGGCTTGTTCCTGCACAAATATTGTCTACGGGAGAGGTTGGTTATGTTGCATCTGGTATTAAAGATATCTCGCAAGTTCGAGTGGGTGACACGCTAACGCACAAAGATTCTGCTGTTTCAGGATTGCCTGGTTACCGGCCTATGCAGCCGCTGGTATTCGCTTCATTGTTTCCTGTTGAGAACGAAGAATATAAAGCTCTGCGTGAATCAATAGAGCGGCTTGCGCTCAATGATTCAGCGTTGTCATTTGAGCCGACCACTTCGCGGGTATTGGGCTTTGGGTTTAAGTGTGGTTTTTTGGGTCTGTTGCATGTAGATATTGTGAAAGAACGCCTCGAGCGAGAATTGGGAGTCGAGGTCATCGTGACTACCCCCACCGTAGAGTTCAAGGACGGCCATGAGCAATGGGTGCGAGCTGACATAATTGTGCCGAATAGTTTCATAGGTAATGTGCTCAATGTATGCGCCAACTTCCGAGGACAGCTGATTGACACCCAAAATATTTTTGAAAGTGCGACAGATCGAATTAAGATGGTGTTTGAGCTGCCGCTACTGTCTATTATGTCGGACTTTTATGATCATTTGAAATCAGCGACGTCTGGATATGCGTCTTTTGAATATGAACCCATTGGTTACCGTCCAGCGGATGTGGTGACCCTTTCGATTTTACTCAACAGTGAAGAAATAGATGCCCTTTCAATACAAACGGTCCGAACGCTTGCAGTAGAGCAAGGTAAGAAAATGGTTGAACGTTTAAAAGAAATCCTCCCTCGTCAGCAGTTTAAGTTGCCGGTACAAGCGGCGGTCAATGGAAAGATTGTTGCACGTGCCGACGTTCCAGCGGTACGAAAAGATGTAACTGCCAAGCTATACGGTGGAGATAGGACCCGCAAAGACAAACTTCTTGAGAAGCAGAAAAAAGGCAAAAAACGGCTTAAACAACTCGGACAAATCAGCGTCCCCACGGATGTGTTCCGTGAGTTTATTAAAAATTTGTAGTTATACCCTTTCCCCCTTGACCCGTGCGGTAAAACGTGACTATAGTTTAGTAGATTATTGCACTGCCATGATTTCACGCATCCTTTTGAGATTAATTGACGAAGCAATCGTTCCCGCGGTTTTGGTTATTGGCGCGAAAGTGTTGGGTATGTGGGGAATTGCAAGCCTGCTTGGATATGTGTGGAGAATTAACGTCCAGTCTTCGTTTGGAATAGAGTTACCCTCTCGTGATGCGCTTCTTGTTGTTAATTCATATTCCAACCTTATGGTGCTCATTGTGCTTGGTGCGGGGCTCTTATGGATTATCTTTCGGGCGGTGCATCTACATGACACGCATATCTCTCCGAAGCTTGTGCTGCGGTTACTATCGTGGGATTTGACTAGACTCGTTACCTCATCGGTAGATGTGTATCACCAGGCAATTGTATGGCTATCATACCTGTGGTTGTTTGTGTTACTTGGTATTGTGCATGCAGTAGCAGGTTTAGCATATGGGTGGACGACCGCAATCGGGTTCACGATTGCGGCATTTTTGACATGGCTGATTATTGCAGATATTGAACGGGAGATGTTGTCATGAATCACGCACCATTATCTTTTATTATTAACGCACTTCTTATAGGTGTACTGGCGTTCATGTTTATATTGCCGGTAAGTATGGCACATGTTTTGACCCAGATGACGCAGACAGGTTCATCTGTTGCAGGTGTTGCAACTGAAGGTGGGGATTTTGTGGTGTTACCGAATTTCTTTGATTTTGGAGAACACGCATCTTTTACTTCAGAACAACACGGGAATATGTTCAAAGATACCCTCAACCTCACCTCGTTTAAAGGAAAGCTGGCGGCATATCATACGCTTTATACGATCTACAATAAGCGCAATAACGCACTCACCCTGGAGTTAGTATTAGAGGATTTGCCGCGTCCAGCCGAAGGTTACCGCATGCTTGTTGCCTCCCTTGCGTCGGTTGATGCTATACATAACACGACTCTTATGGCCCCGGCACGCGTTGGTGATATTGCGCTAACGGTGGAGGATTCCTCGGTAGGTATTGGGGTACATGCGGTGGTTATCGATGGAGAGATGGTGATCGTTCGGGCAGTAGAAGAAGGGAAACTTTTGGTGGATCCTTTAACGAGGTCTTTTGAGCAGGGAGCGTCGATATTTCGAGCAAACCTTGTAATAACTGACGGAAAGCTCGCAGGGGCAAATACGACACCAATTACTATTCCATCTCAGGCATCTGCAACAATGAATATTGTGATAATAGGCAGAAACGACACTGAGACAGCACCGATTACTCTTCCTTTGCTCCTACAGCCACGAATTTAAGCATTACATGTTCGAAGCGCTTGGCTCCTGTGGTGACGCACCGTCGGTTTTCCGGTGAATGTAGACGATAATGCCTGTGATAAACACAATAAGGGCGATGAGCACAACGATTTTATCTCTGCTTCCTCCGGGTAAAACAGCGAGTGCACCTAGAATGGCAGTCACGGTCCAATACAATAGAATGACCAGCTCCTTCCGAATCCCTAATTGCATAAGTTTATGGTATAGGTGATCCTTCCCTGCTGAGGTAAGTGGGTTCTTGCCCTTTTTTATACGCAAAAGAATAACAACGGCCATATCGATAGCAGGGACTCCTAGAACGATGACTGCGGCAGCGAGTTTGCTACCTGACAAAATCGATAGTGTTGCAAGAATGAATCCAATAAACGCCGCCGCGCTATCACCGGGTAGCATACGCTCTGGTGGAAAATTAAACGGAACAAACGCAAGCACCGCGCCAGCAAGGATGACTGCAAGTGACGCGGTAAGGATCTGGGTAGGGTTGCCGCTAGAATATTTGAGAGCCACTGCCGCGATGGTGATACAGGCGAAAAATGCCATACCCGGTAGTTGGCTTGCTCCTTTTGAAAGCTTGACCATGTTGATAACCCATATTGCCCAGCCAATGATTATAAGGTGCGCAGGAAGAATTATTTTCGGAATTGCAGCGAACGGTGTTTGTATTACCAGCCAGTCAAAATAGAGCAACCCGGTTCCGAGAGGATTGGTCATGTAAAACGAAACCCCGGCGGCAATGACAAAAAGCGAAGCAAGCGGCCATATAACAAATAATCGAGTATAGGGTGAAAGGTTATATTTGTCGTCAATAATTCCTGCAAGCACTATGACCCCTCCACCAATAATCAATGCATTTACTATTGGCTCGTGGGGGAAGAAGAGCCAACTAACGATAGAGAATGCGATATACATTGCGACACCACCTGATCTGGGTATGGATCGATGGGTAATGTTGCCTGGGTGTGTTCTGGTAGGGTCGTCAACGATATGGAAACGGCGGCTAAGGCGTATAGCAAACGGAGTCAGTACGAGTGAAATAAAAAAACTCCCGATAAATAAAGGGAACAATTGACGTATCATAAACGGCGATGCTAGTATTTTAACATGACTTCTCGAGCAAAACGCGCTCTTCTTGCTACGTATTTTGTGGTTCTCTCATTTGCACTGACTGGCTGTACTGTTCCACTTATCGGAATAGAAATTCAGTTTCCGGAATGGGTGCCGTTTATTGGTGGTGGAAGCCGAAAGCCAATTACCCTTGAGTATTGGGGTTTGTGGGAGCCAAACACGATTATGCAACCATTGTTTGATACATATAAACAAACCCAACGTGAACATGTATCGGTTGCGTATCAGATGCGTGACCCTCGCCAACATTTTGCAACGGTTCGCTCTCGACTCGCTACTACAAATCCGCCAGATATTGTCCGTGTGCATGCAACATGGGTTCCCTTTTTAACTGATTTGCTTGCGCCATTGCCTGAAGACATCATGACCACCAGTGAATTTTCAAGTAGATTTTATCCAGTTGTAACCAAAGATCTTGTGATAGGAGGTAGTGCCTATGGAATGCCATTGGGGCTTGACAGTCTTGCCTTGGTATACAATGAGGATCTCCTTGCGCAAGCGGGATATTCCGAGCCTCCGGTCAATTGGGATGACTTTGAAGAATTCGTAAAACCGTTAAACAAGAAAAACAACCAAGGGCAACTGATACAAGGCGCCATAGCAATGGGATATGCTGAGAATGTAGACAATTTTTCAGACCTGCTTGGATTAATGTTTGCACAGAACGGAGTTCAGTTTGTTGACGCAGAAGGAGAAATAGCATTCAATACGACGACCTCACCTGACGGAAGGAGTAACCTCGGGCGAGATGTTCTCAATTACTATATTAAATACAGCACTGTGGTAGATTCATTTGAACCTACCTGGGAAGGCGGCTCGACGCAAGCGTTTATCGAAGGAAAGGTCGCAATGCTCTTTATCCCCTCATACCGCTTATTGGAAATCCTAAATGCGGATCCTCCCTTTAGTGTGAAAGTAGCACCTGCGCCCCAGTTGTCTGGGAGAACAGCAGACGTCAACTGGGCGACTTATTGGGTGGAAGTCGTGCCAAAGAATGGAAGTGACCCAGAAGAATCCTGGCGCTTACTAAAGCATATGACTGAGCAAGATACCTTGGCTGAGTTTTACAAAACTGCGGCGAGTGTGCGAGGTTTTGGAGAGCCCTATCCTCGTCCAGATATGGCAGGAGCGCTCAGTAATGATCCTAGATTGGGTCCGTATGTACGCCAATTTCCCACCGCGACTTCGTGGATGTTCGCAGGTGCAACGCATGATGAAGTACTGAATGATGTTGCGGTTTCGGGGCTATCGACCGCGGTAAGAAGTGCACAGCAAGGAAATGCGCAAAAAGGACTCGATGAAGCAGCCTTCTTGCTTAACCAAACACTTACCCAACTCAGGTCTTGACACAATAAATTTTTTGCATACAATTCAAAATGCGAAGTATTACTATTATGTCAAAAAGCGTAACTCCATTAAACGACAAGGTTTTGATCAAACCATATACAAAAGAAGAAAAAACCGAGAGCGGTATTATCTTGCCCGATACAGCTTCGAAGGAACGACCTGAAGAGGGCGAAGTAATTGCTGTTGGACCTGGAGCACGGAATGAAGAGGGCAAAAGGGTGGCAATTGATGATCTTACGGTTGGAGATAGGGTTGTGTTTACGAAGTACGGTCCGCAAGAAGTAAAGGTGGATGGAGAAGAATTACTTTTAGTTGCGTACAAAGATATTTTGGCAAAGATAGAGGGTTAGTAATCTTTCTTTGCTGGAGATAAAGAATATGGCTAAACAAATCATTTATTCGGACGAAGCGCGAAAAAAACTAAAAAAAGGTGTCGATGCGCTTTCGCAGGCGGTCATCACAACGCTAGGACCCAAAGGGCGAAATGTTGCTATTGGGCAGAGCTTTGGGAGTCCCAACTTGACCCACGACGGTATCACCGTTGCTAAAGCCGTTGAATTGGAAGATCCCTTTGAGAATATGGGTGCGCAGATGGTGCGTGAGGCAGCGAGTAAGACGAACGACCTTGCTGGAGACGGTACGACTACTTCAATAGTTTTGGCTCAAGCGCTAGTGGAGGAAGGTTTAAAGAACATTGCTGCAGGGGTGAATCCCATGGTACTTCGATCCGGAATTACCCACGCCTCTGAAAAAGTTGTAGACGCACTTAAAGGTATAAAAAAGGACGTTTCAACACGAGAGGAGAAAATGCAAATCGCCACTATATCCGCCGCTGATGCAGAAATCGGTGAACGCATTGCAGATGCACTAGAAAAGGTTGGGGATGAAGGTGTGGTGACGGTCGAAGAGTCAAAAGGGTTAGGGTTTGAAGTTGATTATCGCGAAGGTATGCAGTTTGATCGTGGGTATGCTTCTGCGTACTTTATTACAGACAGTGCACGTATGCAGTCAGTGGTGGAAAATGCGCATATTCTCATAACAGACAAAAAAATTAGTGCTATCAGCGAACTCCTTCCCATGCTCGAGAATCTCGTAAAAGTCACCAAGAATTTTGTAATTATTGCAGAAGATGTTGAAGGTGAGGCGCTTGCGACACTTGTGGTGAACAAGCTACGAGGGACGTTTAATGTCCTCGTTATAAAGGCACCAGGATTTGGTGATCGAAGAAAGGCTATGCTTGAAGATATTGCAGTTCTTACCGGAGGGCAAGTGATCTCAGAAGAGATAGGTCGCACGTTGGAGAGTGTGACTATGGATGATTTAGGCCAAGCAGATAGGGTGATTAGTACAAAGGACGATAGTACTATTGTTGGCGGTAAAGGCTCTAAAGAAACAATAGAAGCCCGTGTTTCACAGATCCGCGCACAGATGGATCAAACAGATTCAGACTATGATCGAGAGAAATTGCAAGAACGAGTAGCAAAGTTAGCAGGAGGCGTTGCGGTTCTTGGGGTTGGTGCAGCGACAGAAACTGAAATGAAAGAGCGGAAGTACCGGGTAGAAGATGCGGTAAATGCGACAAAAGCTGCTATCGAAGAAGGAATTGTTCCGGGGGGTGGAGTTGCGCTCCTGCGTGCCCGCACTGTATTGAAAGAAGCGATGCACGGAGACGGTGACCAGTCAATTGCCTATAAAATTGTTTACAATGCATTAGAAGCACCGGTTCGCCAATTGGCAAAAAACGCTGGATATGATGCGGGGTGGGTTTTACGCGAACTAGAAAGCAAAGAGGGGAATTTCGGGTTTAATGTCATGACGGGGGAATTTACCGATCTCGTAGAAGCTGGGATCATAGATCCAGTAAAAATGACTCGTCTAGCTGTAGAGAATGCCGCTTCGGTTGCTATTAATATTTTGACGACAGAAGCATTAGTCGCTGAGATAAAGGAAGAAAAAGATACGATGCCGGCTGGTGGAATGCCAGATATGGGTGGAATGATGTAGTGTTAACGTAACGCATTGGCGAACTCCCTCAAAATCCATGCTCGATTATCATGAATATGGTGTGTGAGGAGATCCTCACGAGTGCTTCTTGGTTCTGCCCTCTTTATTTGCCACTTTTTGACGAATTTTTCACTGATATCAACTAACCACGACATAAACACAAACGGCGTTCTGAATGGCGCAAGGAGTATAAAAGTAAGATGCTGAGTAAACGTGCCGCTTTCAGATGTCTTAGTTTGTTGTGGAGCTGACGGCTTATAGGTCATGGTATACCAGGTGGGTACGATATCAAAAAGCCACGAATTGTCACGCAAAAATCTATTAAAGGTATTGTTTCGTTCCCACAGGGGTCGCACACGCATTATTTCGTTAGCTATATAGACATCCTGTTGCTTTGACTCGAGTTTGTCCGTACTCATAAGATGGTTGATGCAATAAGTATTATGAAGTGATTGTTTTCGTGTATCAAAACGTTTCCTAATAAGGGACAAGTAGGTAAGGGCCAGAAATCGTGTAATCCAAGTGCGGTGTGGTGTAGTAATAATCAATATATCAATGTCGTCTTCTTTGCGTGCGTTATATGCAGCTACCGTACCCGTTACCCCTATAAACTGTACCCATGGTAGGAAAAATAGCGGCAGAGTAATCAGCCGTGCCTCAGAGAGCTTTTTCTCTGAAATTCGGTACCTTTTTTTGCGGCTAGGTACAAGTGTGTCTCTTCCTGGAAGGGTCCAATATTCTGACTCATTAGAATAGCGTTGGTGCAACAGCGTCGTGTTTTTGTAAAACCACTCATCAAAGTCTTTTTGTGGTACGTGACGTTTTGAGAGTAAGTATGTGTATACTTCATCTTTGGTAAGAGGATAGTCAAATATGTTGCTATACATGAGTGTCTTGTGCCATGCACTGAGAATTGTTTCGTAAGAACGCATAGTGTTATTGTATCGGGTGTAATCATTTCGTGAAGATGGTGTTTTTGTACAGGCAGTCAGTCGATAATTTATGCTATGATCGGGTGTATGAAACGGATACTTACGGGAGATCGTCCTACGGGCTATTTGCACCTTGGCCACTACGTTGGCACGCTCAAAAGTCGCGTCACCATGCAGGATGAGTATGAAACGTTTATCTTGAATGCTGACGTGCAAGCGTTAACCGATAATTTTGATAACCCAGAGAAAGTTCGAGAAAATGTTATTAATGCGGCAATAGGCAATCTTGCTGCAGGTGTGGATCCTCGAAAGGTAACGTTTTTCATTCAATCATTAATTCCCGAAATTGCTGAACTTACGATTTTTTTTGCTAATCTCGTTACGGTTGCACGCCTTGAAAGAAACCCTACCGTTAAGGATGAAATACAGCAAAAAGATATGGCGCGGTCGTTGCCGCTAGGGTTTCTAATGTACCCGGTGTCACAGGCTGCAGACATCTTAATTGTTAAGGGCGAGGTGGTGCCTGTGGGCGAAGATCAGGTGCCCCACATCGAACAGACTCGCGAAATCGCACGCCGTTTCAATGCGCTATATGGCACTGTGTTTCCAGAGCCCGAGGCTAAAGTAGGAGAGGTGGCACGACTTGTTGGTACTGATGGAGGCGCAAAGATGAGTAAAAGTATTGGCAATACTATCTATCTGCGGGACTCTGCCGAGGAGGTTTCGCGCAAAGTGATGGGGATGTACACTGATCCAAGCCGAGTACACCCGACTGACCCGGGTACGGTAGAGGGCAATCCGGTGTTTGTCTATCATGATGCGTTTAATCCTAATCACGACGAAGTCGCTGATTTAAAGCAGCGATACCGTGAAGGTACGGTCGGCGATGTCGAAGTCAAGCAAAAACTTGCAATTGCACTAAATACATTTCTCGAACCAATAAGAGAACGGCATCACTATTTTGAAAGCCATCCTGATGAGGTGTGGGGTATATTACAAGAAGGAACAGAAAGGGCAAAGCATGAAGCAATGCAAACAATGAGTCAGGTTCGCGAGGCTATGCGGATAAACTATCCAGGTGTCTAGAGGTTCCCTACAAAGAGACTCCCTGAGCCGGGAGTCTCCAGGATGTGTGTGTACATAGTACATACCTCCTTGTAGGGAGTATAGCACGTTACTCTTCATCTTTCTTCTTCGCTTTAACTTTAATCTGTTTTGGGCGAACTTCCTCCACTTTTGGCAGCGTGAGAGTAAGTTTCCCGTCTTCGAAGTCTGCTGCTGCATTCTCGCTCACTACTGGTGCGGGAAGCGCAACGGTGCGTGCAGTGTATCCAGACCGGCGTTCGCGTCGTATGTATTCTTTCGTCTTCTCTTCCGTTTCCTCTCTTTTTTCAGCTTTGATGGTTACCTGGTCGGCAGTGACTGTGATATCTACATCATCCGGTGAATATCCCGGTAGGTCAGCTTCGATGTAGACGTTGGTATCGTCTTGGCTTACATCAACAGCAAGTGCGCTTCCAAAGTCATCATCCATGTCCATTGTTGGCCAAGTATTCATTACTTGCCGCAGCTCATGAAACGGATCCCATCTAATTATGCGTGACATAGTTTTCACCTCCTCCAAGTTAGTAGTCAAATATCCTAATCAACAAATGTACAAACAGACAGCTGCGCGTCAGAAAACTGTTGCAGATGTCAATGTGTATATGTGCTGATTGTTGGAATTGTGTTCATGATATAAATTAGGTCTGTCTTTGTCAATACCTTTAATCGAGTGCTATGTATTGGTGGGTTGGTAGGTAGTGCTCTTTAACCTTTTGTGTAGCCATAAAATTGCTTATGTGCCCTACCCGTTGACATTGGTTTGGCAGATGTGTTATATCGGTTGATAATATGGATCTTACTGATCGCCAGTTACAAATTCTCAAGGCAATTGTGCGGGAATATACCGAGACAGCAGAAGCAGTAGGGTCAGAAACCCTTGCTTCAAAGTATGATCTACACGTGTCTCCAGCCACATTGCGTAATGAGATGGCTGATTTGGTAGAGCTTGGGTACCTTGTAAAAGAGCATATATCTGCAGGACGTATTCCCGGTCCGCTCGCCTATCGTCTGTATATAAAACAGCTGATGGAAGAGCAGGAAATCCCGGTCGTCGCGGAGGTTACAATCAAGCAGCGGGTTTGGGAACAGCGGCATGATGTCGATAGAATGCTTCGTCAGATGGTCACCGCGCTTGCAGATGAGGCACAAAACCTTGCTATTGTAGTGACGACGGATGGGCGGGTATATCATGCGGGAAGTGTACACGTTCTGCGCCACCCTGAGTTTTACAATATAGATCTTACGCGCAGTGTATTGCACATGCTCGATCGCGCTGAGGTGTTGTTGTCTATATTTGAGAATGCAGTGCCTGAGCAAGAGGTTGGGGTGTTGCTCGCAGATGAAATGGGGATCACAGGGCTTTCGCAATGTGGTTTGATTTATGCACGATTTTCCCTTCCCAATGGGCAGATGGCCCAGCTAGGGGTGTTAGGTCCAATGCGCTTGAATTACGCACGTATTATGCCGCTCGTTCGGTACTTCAAGCGGATTTTGGATCAAATGACCCGATCTTGGTAACGATACTATATGACGCATAAAAAGGATGCACACGACCAAAACCAAAGTGGGCAGGGAGATTTGAGTGATCAGCTTAAGAGAGCACTGGCTGATTATCAGAATTTACAAAAACGTTTTGAAAAAGAGAAGCAGGATGTCATAAAATTCTCTAACCAAGTGCTACTCATGAAAATTTTGAGTGTGCTTGAAGGGTTTGAGATGGTTATGAAGCAATTTAGTGATTTATTGGCACAAGAAGGTTTTGAGAAAGTGGAAATTACTGAAGGTACAAGATTTGACGCTAATCTTATGGAAGCTATCGACGGTGAGGGTGAGACGGTTGACACCGTATACTCTCATGCGTACAAACTACATGAAAAGATCGTGCGTCATGGGAGAGTAAAGGTTAAAAAATAAACAGCACATAGTAGTATTTGGTGTTTAACTTGAAATTATGTCAAAAATAGTCGGAATCGACCTCGGAACAACTAATTCAGTCGTTGCGGTAATGGAGGGTGGCCAACCCAAAGTTATCCCGTCAGCAGAGGGGCGCAATACGATACCTAGCGTCGTCGACGTGATAGACAATATTGTTGGTGAGCCTGCCAAGCGTCAATTAGTGGTAGCGCCACAAAAGACCATCCAAAGTATTAAGCGAATCATGGGACTTAAAGAAAAAGATCCCGAAGTAAAGCGTGCTAAAGAGTATGTGTCGTATGAAATAGCTGGAGGTAAGGATGACATGGCGGTTGTGGAGGTCGAGGGTAAAAAATATACACCACAGGAAATCTCTGCAAAGATTCTTGCAAAGCTGAAAGCAGACGCGGAGAGTTACCTCGGGGAGAAAGTGCATGCTGCAGTTATTACCGTGCCGGCTTACTTTGACGACTCGCAGCGCCAGGCAACGAAGCAAGCAGGAGAAATCGCAGGGTTTGAGGTAAAGCGTATTATCAACGAACCTACCGCAGCGTCGTTGGCGTATGGGCTCGATAAAAAAGATAATGAACTTATCGCGGTGTATGACTTGGGTGGTGGAACGTTTGACATTTCGATTCTTGAGGTGGGCGATGGGGTTTTTGAGGTTAAGTCAACTGCAGGAGACACACACCTTGGGGGAGATGATTTTGATAATGTCCTTATTGAACATCTCGTTGCTGAATTCAAAAAAGAACAGGCAATTGATTTGATGAAGGACAAACAGGCACTGCAACGGCTTCGTGATGCTTCTGAGAAGGCAAAGATTGAGCTCTCCAGCAAACAGGAAACAGAGGTTAATATTCCATTCATCACCGCTGATCAATCAGGGCCAAAACACCTACAAGTACGAATTACTCGTGCAAAACTAGAATCGTTGACCGAAGAACTCGTGGCTCGAACATTCAAATCCGTTGACCAGGCAATAAAAGATGCAGGTGTGAAAAAAGAAGACATCCACGAGGTTATTCTTGTAGGAGGACAGACGCGCATGCCACGCGTACAAGAGGCGGTAAAAGAGTACTTCGGTAAAGAGCCCAACAAAGGTGTTAATCCGGATGAAGTGGTCGCGATCGGCGCAGCGATACAGGCTGGGGTGTTAGGCGGAGAAGTAAAGGACGTGTTGTTGCTGGACGTAACACCGTTGACATTGGGAATCGAGACATTAGGAAGTGTTATGACTCCACTTATAGAGCGTAATACCACCATACCTACCTCAAAAAGCCAAATATTTTCAACTGCGGCAGACAATCAGACGTCGGTAGAAATTCATGTCTTGCAAGGAGAACGGCCTATGGCGCCTGACAACAAGACGCTCGGTAAATTCATATTGTCTGGTATTCCC
Source organism: uncultured Candidatus Saccharibacteria bacterium (assembly GCA_964392315.1). Taxonomy (GTDB): domain Bacteria; phylum Patescibacteriota; class 4484-211; order 4484-211; family JAGQKX01; genus CAYMOT01. The sequence goes on along the minus strand of CAYMOT010000001.1, from coordinate 174,237 downwards.
CCCGCGCCACGAGGTATTCCCCAGGTAGAGGTAACATTTGATATTGATGCGAATGGTATCCTGCATGTTTCAGCGAAAGACAAGGCAACCGGCACCGAGCAAAAGATCACCATTACCGATTCAACGGGACTCAATAAGGACGAAATTGAAAAAATGCGCCAGGAGGCAGAGGCACACAAGGCTGAGGATGAAAAGAAGAAAGAGGCAATAGAGGTTCGAAATCGTGCGGAAACGCTCGTATATACTGCCGAAAAGGCCCTCAAGGATGCCGGAGATAAAGTCGATCAGTCAATCAAAGATCAAGTACAAGAGAAACTAGACGCGTTGCAAACCGTGCTAAAGGGTGAAAGTACTGAAGAAATAGAAAAAGGGATGAATGAATTAAGTGAGACAATCCAAAAGATTGGGTCAGAACTATACAAGCAATCCGAGTCTAGTGCGGCCGCCCCTGGGGAGGAAAGTCAGACAACTGATGGGACGGAGCCAGTTGAGGGGGAGGTAGTGGATGAGAAAGAGAATAATGAGAAATAAGCCCGAACGAATAGAGAAGTGTAGGTGACGTAGAATAAATAGGTTCATGATCAAAGGAGTTTCGGAGTTGTGCTCAGCGGCTCCTGAAGGCTCCTTTTTTTATTATGGCAAAGCAAGATTATTATGACATTCTTGGTGTATCGAAAGGTGCATCACCAGACGAAATAAAGAAGGCATACAAAAAACTTGCCAAGCAATACCATCCAGATCTAAACAAAGAACCTCATGCAGAGGCAAAGTTTAAAGAGGTTGGTGAAGCATACCAAGTATTATCTGATGAGGAAAAACGGGCAGCATACGATCGATTCGGACATGCGGCGTTCGACCCCGCTTCCGGTGCTGGACAAGGAGGGTTTGGCGGATTTGGCAATGCATACGCTGGGTTTGGAAATGCCGGATTCGGTGGATTTTCCGATCCATTTGATATTTTTGAACAATTCTTCGGAGGCGGCTTCCGGACTAATACCCAGACTTCACGAAGACGAGGAACAGACCTTGAGGCGCGGGTGGAGCTTACTTTTGATGAAGCAGTACATGGTGCCGAAAAGACGCTGCGGTATTCACGATATGTTACGTGTACGGTTTGTGATGGCAGTGGTGCAAAAGAAGGGACTAAGCCGGCGACCTGTACTACTTGTGGTGGACAAGGGCAAGTTCGGTCACAACAAAGTGTGTTTGGTGCTATGTTTAGTACGGTAACTGCGTGTCCTACCTGTCAGGGTACAGGTGAAGTGGTTAAAGATAAGTGTACTAATTGTAGAGGGAACGGCCGGATTCAGACCGAAGAGCAGTTTACATTTACAGTACCTGCGGGTGTAGATACAGGAACCCGTTTGCGCTTTTCCGGACGCGGTAGTGCTGGTGAGCGTGGTGGAGGCGCAGGAGATTTATACATCCGATTTAAGGTGCAGCAGCATAAATTCTTCGTACGAAGAGACAATGATATCCATATCACGCTGCCAATATCGTTTGCTCAAGCAGCGCTGGGTGATACGATTACCGTGCCTACAATACATGGCGAAGAAACGGTAACTATCAAGCCAGGCATTCAGTCTGGTGAAGAGATAGTCCTCAAAGGGAAAGGAATAGAAAGTCCGCGCGCTCATCGAAACGGAGATCAAGTTGTCACGGTACGAGTTGAGACACCCACCAAGCTCTCAAAAGAACAAAAAGAGCACCTCACTGGCCTCCTACAACTCGAAAAACACCCGAAGAAATGGTGGGAAAAGATGCTGGGATAATCAAGTTTATTGGCGGAGGGAGAGGGATTCGAACCCTCGTGCCCTTGCGAGCGCGTCGCTTTCCAAGCGAGCCGGATAGGCCACTCCCGCATCCCTCCAGATCTCCCCGATTGTAGCACATTCGTTGATGTAGCGTGGTACACTAGACTTGTGAAGACAGTCATTTTCTCTGATACGCACCTTACCCCCAAGATGGAAGAAAAAAAGTATGTCTTCCTAGAATCGATAATTAAGAACGCAGACCAAGTTATTATTAACGGAGATTTCTGGGATAGTGATCACTGTACGATTGATGAATTTTTGGTCTCAGGATGGAATACCCTTTTTCCGTTGCTCCTCGAAAGAAATGCTATTTATATTTATGGCAATCATGATGCAAAAGCAGCCTGTAACGAAAAAACCGCACAATTTTCAATAGAACAAAAAGACAATCATATACTGCTGAGTAATGGGCTTACATTCTATATTGAACATGGTCATCGTCTTGATCCGTATGTGGATCGTAAACGGCATACGCGTAAAATGAATTTTGTTGAGTATCTCTATAGTAAAGCGGAGTCATTGGGTTACAAACTCTTCGGATATTATTCAAAATACTTTTTCCCCGACAAGTTGCACGGATGGCTCATATTCAGAGAGTTTGCAAAGAGCAATTATGAGAAAGGAAAACTCTTTGTATTTGGACACGTCCATATGGCGCGTGATGAACGCAAAAATGGACTCATTGTATTGGGAGATATCAAAAATGGCTACGGAAGTTATTTAACCATAACCGACTCAACGGTCGAACTCAAGAAGGTGCGATACGCCAAGTGGTATCCTGACCCGTATTAAAACTGGATGTTACAATACACCCATGCAAGACGACGTCGAGAATGTGCGGGAGAAGATCGATATTGTTGAAACTATTCGTCAGTACACAAAACTCACCCAAACAGGCAAAAACTTCAAAGGTATATGTCCCTTTCACGCTGAGAAAACCCCCTCATTTTTTGTACGTCCGGACAAAGGTATGTACTATTGTTTTGGGTGTCAGCGAGGAGGAGATGTGTACAGTTTTGTGATGGAAAAAGAGAACCTTTCGTTTGGTGAGGCTTTAGAACTTTTGGCGAGACGAGCAGGAATAACTTTACAAAAAACGAGCGATCCCGCAAGAGGACAAAAGAAAGAACGTTTATTGCGGCTTCTCGCAGACGCAGCAGATTATTTCCAGGCAAATGTGCAAAAGCAGGAAGGTCGCATTGCGTATGAGTATCTTCAGTCACGCGAAGTTTCGTCTACGAGCGTACAAGCTTTCGGCCTAGGATATGCATTAGATTCGTGGGATGCAGGGTGCACCTATTTTCTTAAGAAGGGCTATGCTCAAGTTGAGATTATAGATTCAGGCCTTGCTGTCCCTTCGAACCGATCACGAATCGGGATGTATGATCGATTTCGGGATAGGGTGATGTTTCCGGTATCGGACCATATGGGGCGGGTTGTGGGATTTAGTGGGAGAACGCTCAAAAAAGACGAGCAGGCGAAGTACATAAACACCCCTGAAACTATACTCTTTAAGAAAGGTAGCTTGCTCTATGGATACGATAAAGCGCAAGAGGTAATCCAGAAAAAAGGATATGCAGTACTCGTGGAGGGTAATGTGGATGTTATTTCGTTGCATCAGAATGGGCTTACACAAGTGGTAGCTCCGCTTGGTACCGGTCTCACTGTTGAGCAGCTGAAGCTCCTTAAACGCATTTGTACACGTATTATGGTGGTATTTGATATGGATGAGGCTGGAAGGATGGCAAGTGAGCGAGCAGCGCGTGAGGCTGCGTCTGAGGGGTTTGAAATAAAAATTGTGCAGTTGACTCATGGCAAGGATCCAGATGAGGCAGTGAGAAAAGATCCGAGTGCGTTTCGGAACGATCTTGTACATGCTATGAGTGCATTCGATTATTTTTTGAAGCGTGCCCGGCAGTTACACCCAGGTAGTTCTGCGTATGACGCAAAAAAAGTCGCAGAACACGTGTTTGAATTTGTGCATGCACTGTCTGACAGTGTAGTACAGAACCAGTACTTAGAAATGCTCTCGCGTGAACTCTCAGTGCCGTTAACTGCCCTGTTGAAAGACTTTACTTTGTGGAAGCAATCACAACAGGCCACTTCTGCCAACATTACTGCAACTAGTACCTCTCTTCCCAACTTTGAAAAACCGGTCTCACGCCAAGAACGGATTGAGGAATACATGATTGCCCTATTAGGGAATGTGTCGGATGAAGTGTTAAAAAAAACAGAGATACAAAATAGCCTCTCAACAGCACATCCAGACGTATTTACCCAACCAGATCTGCGGGCAATTTTTGAACATATCCAGGATGCACTGCGGAAAAGTCCAGATTCGTTGACAAGTAGTATACAATCTTTACCAGAAGATTTGCAGGAACGTATGCACAAGATCATCATGTATGATTTTGGTGATGTGCTTAGAGACGATTCGTCTGCAGCGCATGAACTCGTGCAAACGTTGTCTCATTTAGAGGAATCATACTTTAGAAGAAGGATTAAGGAACTGACACGTATTAAAGAACAATTGCCTGAGGGGTCAGAGGAGATTCAGCAGATTCATGAAGAGATCCGTATGCATACGCGACAACTCAGAGAAATGAAGATAATCCAGTAGTTGTTGTACAATACAGGGGATACTGTTATGACATCACGCGCAGAGGCACTCAACATCAAAAAACTTATTCGGAAAGGCAAGAAACAGGGGTATATTACGCTTGATTCTATCATAGAGATATTCCCCACTGCCGAAGAAAATATTGAGCAGCTTGATAGTTTGTATAATACCCTGTTAGAACATAATATTGAGGTCTTGGACGTATCTTCAGGAGAAACGGTCGAAAAGGCAGAAAAAAGCATAGAACGTGACCTACAAGAGAAGATTGAAAAGATTACCCGCCGTACAAGTAAATCCCCTTCTGACCCCGCACGAATGTATCTATCCGAAATAGGCCAAGTGCCACTCCTAACACATGAGGAGGAAGTTTCGCTCGCAAAGCGCGTAGAGCAGGGTGATCAAGAAGCAGTAAAAATTTTGATACGTTCTAACCTACGGCTTGTTGTGTCGGTAGCAAAGAAGTATCTTGGACGCGGTTTGGACATGCTCGATTTGATACAAGAAGGAAACACCGGACTTATGAAGGCAGTGAAGAAATATGACTGGCGTCGAGGGTTCAAATTTTCTACATATGCAACGTGGTGGATTCGTCAAGCAATAACCAGAGCTATCGCAGATCAGGCACGTACCATCCGTATTCCGGTACACATGGTTGAGACGATCAATAAGTTTATTAGGATTAGCCGTCGGATGGCACAGGACCTTGGGCGTCCACCTTCGCCCGAAGAAGTCGCCAAAGAAATGGGCATTCCTTCTGACAGAGCACGTGAAATTATTAAAATAGCGCAGGAACCTATTTCTCTTGAGAAGAAGGTTGGCGATGATGAAGAATCGCGATTGGGGGACTTTATAGAAGACGAAGTGGTTGCAAAGCCGGACGAAGCAGCATCTTCTGAATTGCTCAAGGAACATATGCGTGAGGTGCTTGACACACTATCCCCTCGTGAAAAGAAAGTGCTTGAACTACGATATGGCCTAGAAGATGGGAGAAATAGAACGCTTGAAGAAGTAGGAAAGTTTTTTGGCGTGACTCGAGAACGGATTCGACAAATAGAGGCAAAGGCGCTACGGAAACTAAAGCACCCAACCCGAGCTCGCAAACTGAAGGATTACCTCGAATAAGCGAGCAGTAAGGATACAACGCCCAGGATCCCACAGTATACGGCTAATACATAGAGTTTGTTTGAAACAACTACTTTTTTGAGAAATGTGAGTGCCCCAATGCCTACAATTGTTGACATTACACCCCCCACAATACTTTGAGGTACAGCGCTCACCTGAGCGTTAAGGAGTTGCAATGCTAAGGCTCCAAGAATTGCCGGTATCGATAACAAAAACGAGAAGGTAAATGCGTCTTCTGAAGAGAGCCCTCGCAGCTTTCCACCAAACAGCGTAGCGCCCGACCGCGAGGCACCAGGAAGTAACGCCGTTGCCTGTAAAAGCCCAATAATGGCAGCATCTTTCAGGGATGCAGTTTGTTTCTTTTCACGAGCAGGCACTCGGTAAATACCGAGTAACCAACACATAGACAATAAAAAACCAAAACCTGTAACGGCCAGGGATGTACTCAGCTGATCGATCGAGTCGTTCAAAAGTATCCCGGCGATACCAGCAGGAATTGTTCCGACTCCAAGTGCAAACAAAAAAGAGAAGGCGGTGGTATCTTTCTGAAATAATCGCCTGATAAGATCGAGGATTATATTCCGAAAAAAGAACACCGTAGCGATAAGCGTTCCTAAGTGGACGCTTACGGTAAAAAAGAAGGGGACATCACCGACAAGTCCTAGATTTTCTGCCAATGCTAAATGGCCATCGCTGCTTACAGGAATAAACTCAGTAACACCTTGTATTACCCCCAATATTATTGCGTCAAGATACGTCATAATTATTCCAAGAGCGCAAAAACCGCATGCCTTTTGAGACTGGAATGAGCACTCTAATAGTATTACTCACAGTGGAACAAAAAACTCCGGTTTAGTAACCGTATGTTTTTATTTTTGTAATGGTTCGACTGCCAACTCTACAACACCGGTATCGGTAAGTTCGTAACTGCTGCTGTTGAGAACATTAATCATCATCATTCTGCCGGTTGGTAAAAACGCTCCTTGCTCACTAGAAGGCGCCTCGCGGGTTTCAAGAGCTGCCACCAGGGTTGCTGAGTACCATTCAGGTTTATAAAAATTGTTTGTTTTTAGTACCAGCCAATTTGGAAGAGGAGATCCCGTTGATATTCCTATACTGGTCCTTCCATCTTCTAGGGTAGTCCAGAACGTAAGTGTATTATCTGCGGTGTACTTTCCATCATAAAGTTCTGAAACCTCCAAATTTCTGGGGTCGGTGGGTAATACGATAATCTCCCCTTGAGTGCGAATATTCTTTTCAAGTATTTGATCGTCTTGTGAAAACAAGAATGTCAGGTTTGACGTCCAATGCGGTGTATGGGCCAATAGGCTATTGCTTCCCAGCCCAAAAAGTGCAGCCCCAGTGTCGGTATTAAAAACGTATAGTGTCGGAAATTTTGGATCAGTGTTTGGCGAATGTACGGTTGTCACGATGATTACATGGGCATCGTCAGGAGAAAATGTGACAGATATTTCATCTGCAAATACTGCTTCACGGGGGTTTTTGACCGGAAACTCTTTAAGTGATATCTGTCGGTCATCTTCAAAGAGCGTTGCGAACGCGCGACCATCAGGGGCTTCATAATATACCCCTAACGTGTCTCCTTTATTATCATATTGAAGTGCTCTTATTTCAGTACCAGCAGGAAACTGTCTACTATCAATAACAACTGTCTCTTCACCCGAGGTAATGGACCGTTTGATAATTTGGCATCCACCACCACTAACACCGCATTTGGCATATACCATGGTGTCATACGTTTGCCAATTGATGAGGCTATAGACAGTCCGATCATCGGAATTATTGGTAATCTTTGTTGTAGTTTCACCTGATGACTCAACGATATACACGTTTGAGTGCGGGTCATTTTTTATAAAGGCCACATATCGTTGTGCGCGCGGTGCAGGCGTGGGGGTAGGGGTTGGGGTTGGGTCTATGGGGCTTGGTGTGGGGGTTGGCGCAAGCGGATCCTGCTCAGTACTCGGTCTGTTCGTTAAGAGAAAGAGGAATACTGCAATCAGCAATATCCCAAAAAACGCACCAAGGAGCAATATCTTTTTGGACATATCACCGGGAGCTTGAGTGATGGCGACCTTGGGGTGTTTCCCCAACGCTTCGGTTATCGTCGGTTTCACTTGATTTGGTTGAGGAGTTTGTGCAGTTTGCTCGGGCGGTGTTGTTCCCGACGAATTTGGATCCATAGTTTCATTGTAGCAACTGTTTATGATTCAGTGAAGAATTGCCAGAGCTCTTCTGGGTGCACAAAATGCCCATGGACTTGCCCGGGGATTTTGTGGAGGGTGATATTAGTATGGCCAAAAGACGTAAATCGCTCCATAAACTCCATAGACAAGGCAAGCGGCACATTCACGTCCTTATCCCCATGCCATATGGTGATAGGGATCGACGCGAGTGCTAGTGCATCTTGGCTACTCCAGTCGTCCATAGATATAGTTGGGGCGATAAGCGCTACTTTGGAAATTTCTGAGGGAATACGTTTGGCGGTTCGTAAGGTTGGGAGCCCTCCCATACTAAACCCTAACAAAAAAACTGGCTGTATGGTTGGATATTCCCCTTTTAGAAGTCGAATAATGGTTATAAGGTGGTCTTGCGCTTGTGACGAACCCCAGTTTTCACCGTACATTTCTGATGCAATAAAGAGTCCTCCTTGTTTTGCAAAATATTCACCATACACCGGGAGTGCATCAGCAAATGTATTGGGCACTACGGTAGGGCTCACCTGTTCGTTGCTTCCGTGGCTAAATACAATGAGAACCTGCACATGCTCAGGGTTTTGTGGACGGTACATGATTGTCTGTTGTGTATCAACTACGCGCTCTTCACGTACCACGACAATGGGCTGTGGTGGTATTGGTGATGGTTGTAAGGGGGATACTTCGATGTGGCCAGATTGAGGGGTAACAGCTGTTTTTTCTTGATCTGACCTAAAGTATGGATATACGTAGCCAGCAACAAGGGCAGATATGAGAGTTCCGATAAGAAATGTAGCACGCTTCATAGTCGAGTAATTACACACAAACACGTATAATATGTATATGAATGGTAAAAGGATTGCATTTTTGGTAATTGTACTTGTTGTTGTGAATTGTACCGCATTTCTGCTATTAAACCGTCCAGACGAAGAGCCAGAAGTGCCGGTGTCCACAACGGAGGTAACAATCTCGCCTAGTCCTGTGCTACACGATGTGTATTTTGTTCCGGTTACTGGGTTTAGGAATATTGCTCTTTCTGACCTCGCTTCATTCTCGGGGAACCTATTAATCGCGCAGGAATATAAAGAAAGTGTAGAGACGCTTCCGATTTGGAACGAACTTTCAACGACGCTTGTAGCAGCAAAACAGGAAGATATAGCAAAGATTGCGGATATAGATAGCACACAAGTCGCGTTGATTCCTCTTTCAGAACTAACACCACGACATAGAATAGTATCAGTACAAGACAAGGCTTTATTTGACACATCAGACTGGCCCATGCGTGTACAGCTGGCTGACGTATCTACTAATGAAGTGGCCCCGGAAGAGGTGCACGAGGTGCTATTTGGCGGAACCGTGGTTCTTTCGCGCGGGGTTGCTGAGCGAATTGAAAAATACGGCAGCATTTCGTACCCATGGGAGGGTATTGCGCCGGTATTGCAACGTGCAGACTACGCGTTTATCAACTTTAAAGGCTCAATCACCTCGGGCTGTGTATATGATGGATATACCCTACAGTTTTGTGGGCAACCGCGATATGTCAAAGGTATGGCTGACGCAGGGGTTGATGGTGTATCGGTGTCTGGTAATCATATCGGAGATTATGGCCAAAGTGGTATGGAAGAAACAATCCAGTTCTTGGATGAATATAATGTGGCACATACAGGGTTAGGCAACACATATGCCTCAGCAGCAACGCCGATACGAGTGACACTGGGCGAAGGAGAAACACAAACAACCGTCGGGATTCTTGCGTACAATAACGTTTTTGGTACCGCGCCATGTGCGGATACATCAGCTGTCTGGGGGGTTACTTGTCTACAAGATGAGCATCGTGTTACGGAGGAAATTCAGGCACTCAAAAGTCAGGTAGATATTGTGGTTGTCTATCCAAATTGGGGTCCTGAGTATACCCATGTTCCTCACACAGAAGCGCAGGTTGCATGGGCCCGGGTATTTAGTAACGCAGGTGCGGATATGATAGTAGGAGATCAGGCGCACTGGGTGCAAACAATGGAGTTTATGCAGGAAACCCCAGTCTTTTACGGCTTGGGTAACTTAGTGTTTGACCAGATGTGGTCAGAAGAAACGGGTGAGGGGTTGCTGGTGCGTATGTTTGTGCACGATGGCAAAATAATTGCACTGGAACCAATTGCCACAAAAATTTACGATTATGCCCAACCTCGTATTGAGACAGGAGAGATAAGAAATGCAATCTTATCGTATCTGTCACTTCCAGTAGAGTAACACTATGGCGAAACAGCTCTATGCACCAAATAAAAAGAGAAACATCCTTTGGGGATATGTTGCACTATTAGTCCTGCTTTTTGTTGTCTCTGTCATTTATGCGCAGCCATCATCGCGCATTACTTGGATGATCGCCATGGGGAGAGGAGTGGGATTGGTTAGCTTAACAATGCTGGTGGGACAATTAATCCTTTCGAGTAGGCTTTCTTTTTTGGAGCATGGGATAGGGTACGATACGTTACTCAAGTGGCACAGTATGAATGCACGTATCCTAACGCTTCTTGTTTTTATCCATCCCGCACTTGTCTACTATGGCCCTCTCCGTCAATTGGGGCTGTCCTTAGAACAAGTTATAAATGGTCTTCAGCCTGGACACTACGTTGGGTATGCTGCACTTGGCTTGATCGTAGTGACGGTAATTGGTGCATTATATTCGCACCGGTTTGGATTGTCGTATGAGAGGTGGCGGTTACTGCATTATCTTGCGTACGGAATAGTACTACTAGGGTTCGTGCATGGTTTGTTTGTCAGCTCCAATATTGCAGCGAGAAACTGGGTGTTTTGGTGGTGGCTTGTGTTGGCGGTCATCTCAGGGGTGCTCATTGTGTATCGAATTTTCTTTCGCCATCGCCTCAAGTATCAGCAGTATAAAGTGACTCGTGTAGTGCAAGAGGCTCGTGATGTGCGAAGTATTTATTTGCGTGCCGCAGATCACGCCATGGTATATGCACCCGGGCAGTTTGCATTTGTCCGGTTTTTCTCAAAAGGGCTTTCTTCCGAGGAGCACCACTTTACGCTTTCGTCAGACCCCCAGGAGGCAGAAATATCTTTTACCATCAAAGAGCTAGGCGATTACACTTCACAGTTAGACAAAGTGAGTCCAGGTGATAAAGCGCTTATTGATGGACCATACGGTGCTTTTAGTTATCAAGGTATGGAAGGGCCATTTGTATTTATTGCGGGGGGAGTGGGGATAACTCCCTTGATGAGTATGCTTCGGACGATGGCAAAAAAAGGCTTTCGACATGGCGTTACGCTTCTTTATGGCAATAGGACTCCCAAAGAAGTTGTCTTTAAAGATGAGCTCTCTGTGATGGCGGAGAGGTTCTCTAACCTCAAAGTAGTGCACGTGTACTCAGCTGAGCACGTTGAGGGTGAGCGATACGGAAATATTACTCAGGAGGTAATCCAGGAGGAAGTCATTAACATACAGACAGCCACATATTTTATATGCGGTCCCTTGCCTATGACAAAAGGTGTACGGAAGGTGCTGAAAGGCCTTGGTGTGCCAAAACACCGAATCCTCACCGAACGATTCACCTTAAAGTAACAGGTTAAGTATGCTACTATTCTGAAATGGATGCTATGCATACTTCACGCAAAGCAGGTTTTTTCTTGTTACTCGTAGGATGTGTATTCTCTGGGCTGATTACGTATGGTATGTATCGCGTGTACGGCATAGAGCAAGAGTTTGGTTCACTGCGAAGTGACTTTACCTCATTCACCGAAGATCGTGCTACCCTACAGGAGGCATATGACACTCTCCTCGAGCAAGACCACTATCGCTTCTTGGATCTGCTGGCGCTTCAAAACTCAAAAGACCTGATAACTGAAGAATACGAGAAATTCAAGCAAGATGCCCAGGGAGAACGACTTCAGAAAATTGAATCCGTATATGCGCTCTATCAAGAAACGGTGGAATTAATTGACCGAAACTCCGCCCGTGGCCTTGATGTAGGAGGCGTCAAAAACCAACTGCCCCAATGGGGAGAGCAGTTTCTAAAGCAGGAGTTTGATCCATTGGTTGAGAGCATCTCATCTGCACAGGATACGTTAAATTCTCAGTATCAGCAGTATTTGGCCACCTTGCCGACGCCTACCCCTATTCCGACGAGGCCTCCAGTCGCCGCGGCGGTTGGATACTCGTATCAATCTGTTTCTACTGATCAAGGGACATTTTCCGCGCATGTAATCAAGTTACCCCTTTCACAGTATGCAGTGAAAACTGTCGCGGCAAATGCATCCGATTGTACTGACGGATGCCCAACAAAAACACTTGCTCAGTATGTATCTGAGAATGGTGCATATGCCGGTATTCACGGTACGTACTTCTGCCCCCCAGAATATACGTCTTGTAGTGGGGATTATGCGTATACATTCCCGTTATATGACACAAACACGGGTAGCTGGAGAAATCAAGCAGCACTGAAATGGAATAATTTTGCCTTGCTTGCGATTAATGGATCTTCAGTTAGCTACGCTGGCGCGAACAAAGGATACGTGGGCCAGGCCCTTACTGCTGGCATTTCTAATTTCCCTATGCTTGTAAGAGATGGCCAGAATGATGTGGGAAACTACTCTCTCGATTCGGCACAACATAATCGAGGAACACGTGGCGCGATAGGGACGGATGATGCCAATGTATATTTGGTCGTTGCAACAGGTGCAAGTGTCCCAAATATGGCAGCAATAATGCAGTCGTTGGGGGCAAAACATGCGCTCAATCTAGATGGTGGCGGTTCTACTGCGTTGTATATCAGTGGTGCGTACAAAGCCGGTCCTGGACGGCTTCTTCCGAATGCTGTGGTATTAGTACGGAAATAGTTTAACCCACGTGTGGTATTTCATCCCAAGATGTTGTGTAGGCTGGAGAGCAGAATCTTCGATTGTACAACTTGCGTTCTGTTACAAAATTTCCCGCGTATCCTAGAGTATGTCTGCCCCACTTCTGATTAATCGTATCGAGCGCAGACATGAGCATATGTTGTTTGGTGATATTGGGAAGAGTATGAAGAAGATTCAGCTGTATTTGATTACTGGGAAATATATTACGCAGCAAAACGCCTGCGTGCTTGTACCGCAGCCCTGGCCGATAAATTCTGTTTAATGCTTGGGCTGCAGCATGGATGAGTGTGGGTGTGTAGGAAGTCGCGATCGGCAGGTCGACTTCCTGAGATGCAGCATATTATGTATCAGTCTTGTTGTGGTGGTTAGTGCGAATATGTACCCGAATTGTTCCTGTGGCGAGATTTTGTTGCCGTAGCTTTTCTGCTGCTTTTTCGACATGGCCGGTAAGCGCATGTATAAGCTGGGCGCGTGTCTCTACTGGTGCGCCAAACGTACGTGAGCAAATAAGGGTTTTTTGGTCCTCGTGGTGTTCATTTAGCCTAAAGCAGGCGATTCCTCGCAATTCTAGTACGGTTCGTTGGAGCGAAATTGATGTTTGTTTGCGAAGCCAGGTGTCGTTTGTGTTACAGAGGTCAATTGCGGTGTTAATACCATGCGTTTTTAAAAATTTTGTATATTGCCAACCAACACCCCAAACATCCTGAACTGGAATAGAGGACATGATTTCTTGTGCAGCTTTAGCGTCATGTTGCAGGTCAATATATGACACTCCGTCAGTGTCTGAATGTTTTTTTGCGTATTCGTTTGCAAGTTTGGCAAGTGTCTTTGTGTGTGCGATACCTACAGACACTGATATCCCAGTCCATTGCATAATGCGCGCACGAAGTGTGTGTGCGTATATGAGAGGAGTGTGTACGCCAGACAGGTCAACGAATGCCTCATCGACTGAATAAATTTCAGTATGAGGCGCACTGTCACGGATTATTTGCATAATACGGCGTGACATATCCGCGTAAAGATGAAAGTTTGCCGAACACGTAATAACGTGGTGTCGTTCTATAATATGCTGGTATTCGAAGGCAGGTGCGCCCATGGGAACACCGAGTGCTTTAAGCTCGTTTGAGCGTGCAACAAAACAACCGTCGTTATTTGAAAGAACGCCCACTGGTTTTCCTTCCAGATCTGGCCGAAATACGCGCTCGCACGAGACAAAGAAATTGTTGCAATCTATAAGCGCAAACATAGTTATTTCAGGAGTTTCTCATGTTGCGTATCACATACGTCACGACCCCCCAAGTTTGAGTATTAGCAGGTAGGAGGTGTGTAGGGGAAATGGTAAAGATGTCGTCGGCAAAATACACGACAAGAGAATCTAACTTGGGCGTAATAGCACGATCAATAATAAGAATGTCATGTTCCTGTACGCCGAATTTTTGCAGGTTACCAGCCCCAACACGCATGTAGTACGTAGCGACTGGGTGCTGTATAAGTTTTTTGTTGAGGTCCAGCGGGAAGTGCTCAGACGCATTCTCTTGAAATGCCTCTCCAGAAAAAGTACCAGTTGGCACAAACGGCATGTTAGCCCTATATCCATTGAAGCTCATGTCACCAAGTATAAAAGGGTACGGGCTCGTGTGCTAGGTCGACAAGTGTATATGAAGTATTAGGTTTTGTGCCCATGAGGCAGGGAGAACCAGAATGTGCTGCCGCGATTTTCTTGTGATTCTACCCACACTTTGCCCGCCATATCTTCTACAAACCCTTTAACAATAGAGAGACCAATACCCGATCCGATAGAAATATCTGACTTGCTGTAGAACGGTTTAAAGATATTGGTAAGTTCGGATTTTTTGATGCCAATACCGTTGTCTCGAACAAAGAAACGGTATTCGTCTTTATGTTCACGCACCCCAACAGTGATTGTGGGTTCGGGTGGGTTGCCAATATATTTAATGGCGTTTGATATAAGGTTTCTAAATATCTCTTCAAGTTTTCTTGGATCAGCAAGGATTGTCGGAAATCTGCCTTCCATGTGTACCGTGATATGCTTTTCTTGTATCTGTGGTTCAGTTTCAGTCAATAATTTGACGACAAGATCACCGGTTGATACGTTCTGATAGTCACCAGTCTTTTTGACACGACTGAGATTGAGAAGGTCATTGATCATTTGTCGCATGTTGAGCGTGATTTGTTGCAGCTTATTTATATCCTCATCCCGTTTTTGAGTGTCCCCGGTTTGTATTTCTTCTTTAATGAACTCGATATATCCAAGGAGGGAAACAACTGGTGTTTTGAGGTCGTGTGACACGGTGTATATAAGACGTTCGAGCTCTTGGTTTTTTGAGGATAGCTCCGACATGTATTGTGTACGTGAATACTCGTACCAAAACGCGAAAAATATGATTACCATGAAAGATAGGCTGAAATCCAAGACAAACTGGATATCGACTGGCTGTTCATGTAAACCAAGATACGGGAGTGACATGTAAATTACAGCGATCACAAAAGTAACTCCTGACCACCACAAACCACCTCGTACCCCCGTTAAGTAGAATGAATACACGGGAACGAGGTAAAGCCAAAACGTGTGAGAACTCGCGATACCGTCAGGAAGTGTTAGTAAGAAGATTACACTAATAAGTGTTGCAATACCCCCGTGTAGTGATAATGCAGAAGGCAAGTTTCGCTGTATTGCAAGGTATACAAGACCAGCCCCAGCACTCAAAAATTGCATTATGCCAAAAGTAGTATTTCCTTTAATAAAATAGGCAACGAGCCCAAGAACAAATACCGCACATATCAATAGGAACCCGACAAGATTGAGTGCCTTGATGCGTTGGATAAGAGCATGGTCTTCGGTATCAGGAAGGTCATTTGTGATGATGCGTATAAATGTACTTCTTAGTGGCAGTGTATTCATACCAAGAGTGCTCATGGGGATGCCATACAAGATGACATCCCGAGAGCATAAATCTAACGGTTACTCCTTTTCACTTCCGTTAATTACTCGTTCAACGACATCACGCGGTAATGCGGCAGCACCAAGGAGTGCGTCACGGACCGCGTTAGCGGTGTCAGAGCCGACTTCGTCTGCAGCATGGACTGCGCCGAGCACTGCTGCTTCTGTTGCTTC
The DNA here is from genome assembly GCA_964392315.1 of uncultured Candidatus Saccharibacteria bacterium. Lineage (GTDB taxonomy): Bacteria > Patescibacteriota > 4484-211 > 4484-211 > JAGQKX01 > CAYMOT01. Next base: position 158,460 of record CAYMOT010000001.1, on the reverse strand, counting down.
AGCGGTATTTACACCAACGTCACCAGCAGTTTTAATCGCCTCTTGCACAACTGACACGGCAACAGCACCGACGTCCCCACCAACCTCAGCGGTTGTAGAGATAGCGCTTCGTACCGTTTTGCCCACTGCGTCAATAATATCACCACCGACATCAGCGACACCAGTAATAGCACCACCGACGGTGTTGACGGCAACAGTAGTGACCGACTCCCCGACTTCTCCCGCGCTCTTGACGGCACCAGATACAACACTCGTCACGGCTTCCATTCCTCCCGTAGCAATCGCATCAGCATCTCCGAGGACTCCGGTAACTTGATTACGTACGGTAGAACGGACCGCGGACATAATATCATCAGCGCCGTTTATTGCATTTACCACTGCGTCTGTGGTTTGTTTAACTAAATTTGAGAGCATACGTCTCACCCCCTATCAAGTAATAAAAAAATAATACAAATAAGCAAATATGCAAATGTTTTTTCGATTGGGAACAAAGGAAGGGGCAGATGATAGTGAGACCTGTGGCATTTGAAAATATTCTACCATGGTATACTCTCGCTATGACAGATTCGGATATGTACGATGCTCATGTATTAAGAAAGGTCGGTGAGGTATTGGCTTTTACACAGGTAGGTTTGGACACATTTGATAGAGGGCAAGAAGCGCTTATGCGTGTTTTCGAAGAGCAAGAGATGGATCGAATACTTGAACAAAAAAATAAAGCACTCGAACAAATGGAGAGTTTCCTGCAGCATATCGATGATGCGCAGAGTGTGCATGACAAAGCCGCTCGGACGTCTGCAAAGCTGGTGAATATGCGTGACCTCTATCTTCAAGATGAATGGAACGACCATCTTGAGATTCTGGAATGGCTTGGTTTTTTCGAAGGTGCCGCTATTGTGCATTGGGGACTAATTGGTGGATATACGGCGGCCAAATATGTACCAGAGTTATCAAATCTTGCCTCAGAGATGCTTGAATTCCATCGAGCACTCTTAGAACGTGTGACCGCGCTTCTGATCGAATCGGGTGCATCTTATTGAGGAAGGGTAAAACGGACGGTAGTGCCTCCACCTTCGAGAGAGCGTAGTCGAATACTTCCTTGATGGCGATCGATGACGAGCTTGGCGCCATATAATCCAAGCCCCACCCCTGCATACGATGCATCCAACACCTCCTGTGCCCGATGAAAGGGCAAAAACATCTGCTCTTGTTCTGCTTCGGGGATGCCTATTCCTGTGTCCAAGATCTCGCCAAACACTCCCTCTTGTGTGTTACCAATAGTGATTTTGATGGTACCGTGTGAAGAGGTAAACTTAACGGCGTTATCTAGCAGGTTCTCCCAAACATACGCGACCCATTTTGGGTCGAAACGTGCAGTTACCGGTACATCGGGTGCAACGAACGAAATTGTTATGTCTTTTGAACGGGCATACGCTTCAAATTTTTTAATAGCGTCTTGGGTAAGGGCAACAAAGTCTGTGTTATGCTTATGGAGAGATATGAGTTCTCCTTGTAGTTGGTTAATCTCCAAAAGTCGTTTTACCAGGTAATTAAGCTGAGTTGTTTGTTTTGCAATTCCGTCGAGCGCTTTTTGAATATGCTCCGGTGTTGGATGAGATGATTTTGCTACCTGCTCCAAGTATCCTCTGATGACGATAAGTGGTGTTTGGAGATTATGTGATGAAATCGCGATAAATTCCTGTTTGAGATCATTCGCTTTCTGTAGCGACTCTATTTGTTCGGTGATGCGATCTGCCATTACATTGAGGTTATGTGCCAATTGCCCAATCTCGGTATTTTCTTGAATAGTCGTGCGGCTATAAAGGTCTCCTTTTCCAAGCCTTGTTGCAAGTGCACTGAGCTCTTCGAGTGGTTGTAGTTTTTTTTCGATGTACCAGGCGATCAGGAGAAGATTGGTGAGCACAATCGCTGCACCGCTGATTTGACCTAATGAGATACCCCACGGCCAAGCTCCTGCTTTTTCCAGCATTCTACCGTACGTACTGAGCACAGCTGCAACAATAGTATCGAAGAACAATAAGATTAAGAAGAATCCCAGTACATGTGTGCGCAAACTCGACGTAGGTTGGGGCGTGTCGTGCATACTCTATATCGTATCACGTGTATTAGCCGTTAGGCGTATGCTCGTTTACTTGGGTAGTGTCCCGTAACAGGTAGCGACGTATGAGATAGGTAAGTACTGTACCGATGACTAATATAAGCCCAAACCAGGTACCAAGTCCCCGTAGGGTAGTGAAGTCTAGATCCCGAAGAGCGATAATATAGATGATCCGCAGCAAGGCGTTTGTAGTAATGGTTATAAAGAAGTATGGCTTAAAGGGTATTTTTGCGATTCCTGAAGCATAGGATACGATGTCAAAAATAGTGATACCAAAAAGGCGGGTAATTATGAGCACCTTCAGCCCTGAATGTGCGACAAACGCGTCAATATCTTTGAGTGGTTGTTCTCCTACCAGCTTTCGTATTACCTTTCTGCCGTAATGACGCGCGATGTGGTAACTAATCACCGAACTGATAATGCTTGCAATATATTCATAGAGCATGGTTTGAGCGAATCCATAGATGACAAAACTGGTAATCATTGCAGGCGCACCAGTTATGGGGGCTAATACATGTGAAGCGACCGTATAGACGATGACTGCAAGGGGGCCATAAGGACCGAGGTCTATGATGTATTGCTGAAAATCCTCCCGGAACAACAGGGGGAGCAATGCAGCAAAGACCAAGATCAGGATACCGTAGATTGCGATTACTTTAAAAAAAGGTTTGGCTTCGGATACGTTCATTGGTGAAATTGTAGCATGTGGGGGGTGGTAGACAGATTTCTAGATGAATACGAGTTGGATGGCGTGGTAGCATTGGCGCATGGTATATGCATTTGTAGATGTGGAAACAACCGGATATAGTGCAAAGGATGACCGGATCATCGAGATTGCAATTGTACGATACGAGAATGGGACGGTAATCGATACGTTTCAAACGCTCGTAAATCCCGAAGCATATGTTGGTTCATTTATACAGGAGATGACGGGAATTGATCCGCAGGTTTTGCGCGATGCGCCTACCTTTGCCCAGATTGCCGACGAGGTGCATGAGCGATTTGAAGACGCTGTTTTAGTCGCACATAATGTAGGGTTTGACTTTGGCTTTTTGAGCAAAGAGTTCGCTCGCCTTAACTGCGATTTTCGACCAAGTAGGCTCTGCACCGTGCAGCTGTCACGCGTATTCTATCCCCAATACAGAAGCCATGGGCTTGATAGCATTATCTCCAGGTTTGGCATTGCATGTGCGGATCGGCATCGTGCGCTCGACGATACGTTAGCTACAGTGCGTTTTTTTGAGATAGCCCAACAGGAGGCTGGACAGGAATACTTTGAGCAGACCTTGAAGCGGCTTATCCGGTTGACGCAGTTGCCGTCATATATCGCACCTGAGATTATTGAAAAATTGCCATCAACGAGTGGTGTCTACTATTTTTATGGCGATAACGGAACACTTTTGTATGTCGGCAAAAGTAAAAATATTCGGCAACGGGTCAAAGACCATTTTTATGTAGACGATCCGAATGCACTCAAGTTTTTGCAGGAGATCCGCGATATTGATTACGAAATAACCGCGGGTGAGGTTGGCGCGCTCATACGAGAGTCGCAGGCAATCAAAGAACGTATGCCGATTTTTAATAAGCAGCTCAGAAGGACGCGTCGGCTTATCCTGGCAAAAGAGATGTTGCAGGATGATGGATATAAAACAGTTACACTAGAAGAGAAAAGCGGCATTGATGCTGCGGAGGTAGAGCGCATTGTTGGGGTATACCGCTCAAAGAAACAAGCAAAGGAACATATTGCGTTATTAACTGCACAACATCATTTATGTGATCGGTTTATGGGACTAGAGAACACACGGGGGGCGTGTTTTGGGTATCACTTGAAGCGGTGTCATGGCGCGTGCTCTGGGCATGAAGCACCGGCTGAATACAATGCGCGTTTTGATGTAGCATTTGGTGAATACCGCCTTAAGTCATGGCCGTACGATGGCCCTGTCGCAATTCGCGAATATAACCCGGAATTTGAAATGAGCGAAGCGCATGTTTTAGATAAATGGTGCTATTTGGGGTCGGCCGCTGGTGAGGAAGATCTCGATGATGTTCGTTCAAAAAAACGCACCTTTGAATATGATACCTATAAGATTCTAAGCGGCTATATACACAAGAATCCAGCACATATTGTACGTTTAGGTTCCCAAAGTGTGTAAAATATTAATATGAGCGAAGAAGCACGACAAGCACTATTGGCAGGTTTTGCAGAAAGGTTTTCTTTCCAAGCGAATAAGGAGATATCACGCATAGAATTGCCTGATTCACATGAGTATCTACAACGTCTCCACGACGAAATTTCCGAATATGCTACAACAATAGGCGAAAACTACGCAGAAGCCATCGCCGACTCCCGCCTTGCCGAAGCCTTTCGAGGCCAATTGCAAAAGGTGTCAGGTGAATTCCAGGGCGGATATGAAGAAAATGAAGGCAGAGTATATTTTAACGCCATGGCAGAATTGCATTTGGCGACACAGGTTGATGCGTTGTTTTGCGATGGTGACCTCGATAAGCTTGAAAATTTTGATCCCCATGCGGATGTCTTAGCCGAAAAAATGTTTGCAGTGAATCTCTCAGGGATAGAGATGACGCTTCAGGCAACCCGCGATTATAAGGATACGATCAAAGCAGGAGACTATTACCAGGTAACACCAGATAGGGCGGAATGGCGATTTGACCCAAATGGCATACGTTTGACCATCCTCTATTTCGATCCTGTATCTAATACACAGAAAAAGGTAAACACCCGCATGGATTTCCATATGCGTCGTTCAGGTGAAAGTATGGATCAATTGCAAGCGGCCTTAGATCTAGATGGTGAGCAAATGCATCGTGCATTGTCTTTGTTGAACGTAGATTATCATCTTTCTGGAGGTTTAACTGATATTGTCAAAAATAGAGAGACGTTTGAAAAATTAAAACAAAACAGAATGGGGCAAGCGGTTGGATTGAATATACGACAAAAAAAAGCTGATAGTGAAGCACGGAAACAGCGAGTGCGGGAATAACCGCGGGAAATAAGCGGGAGTTTGTGCGGGAATTGGGGTATATACTAGAGCTATGTCGGATGGCGAACGTGTGCAAGATATTTTGAATATTAAAGATAAGGTCTCAGGTGCAACCGAACAGCCTATTAGGCGTAGATTGGACAAATTAGGCAATTCTCCAGAAGAAGGTGTTTGGTCTGAAGAATACGGGACATTGCGTGAAGACCTTGAACCGTTTACCCGGGCTGCCACGAGCGAATTGATTCAAGCAATTACTGAACGAGTGCGAGAGCAACGGTTGTTTACAGAAGAAGAGGTTGAACTCGCTGCGCGAAGGTTTGATTACCATGCGACTGGTGTGTTGGAATTTGCGCAGGTCAAGAAAATTCGCCAGCAAATGGCAGACGATGGAGAATCGTTTGACATAGATGCGGCGATTGCGAGTGTAACTTCTTTAGACGAATCAGATGATGCGTTTGTCCCCAGATTGCCGGGTAAAAATCCACTTACGCTTCGAGAAGCAATCGAACAAAATATTAACTTAGAGTTTGACGAAAAACATTCCCTGGGTCTTTTTGATCCGTTATCAAAAGATGAGCCTGAATATATAGATACAGGTCAGGATCCTCTCAACCCCACGCATTGGGGAGACACTGAAGAGGATAGGGGTCTTCTTTCAGATCAGCGGAGACTTGTGGGTGCAGGATTATTGAGATACAACGAAACAGAACTCGCAGAAGATTTCGACAAACAGGCGGATCTTTATACTTCCGGTGATTTTATAAGAGAAGCCCTTTACGCAACTAATGCACGATTATTACAGGAAAAAATTGCTCGTGGTGTTGAAGCAAAACTTACGCCCGAGCAAATCACAGCACAATTGCAAAAAGAATATCCTGAGTATGAAGATGACTTTGGGAACATTGTTCAAGAAGTTCAAAAGGCTATGGATGGTGGGGAGGGTATTGGAACATGGGGGATGTATCGAAAGATATTGGCATTGTATGGGAGAGACCATAAGGTCTCTTTGGCAAAAATCGCTGCGTTGTCAGCAGCATCATCAGCAGGTGAGTTAGGGGCAGGGGTACTGGTACCAAAAGGACTTCTGACCAAAAATCCGTGGTTGGTGGCAGGTGGAGCAGCTGCAATGATGGGAGCACATATAGCCCGTACATTTCAGGCACATAAAACGGAATCTCTTGTACGTGAATTATCTCAAGGGAAAGAAGGGTTCGAAGGGACAGTCCTCGAAGTAACCCGCCAGGTAGTGCAAGCACAGCCAGATATTGTGTCTATAAATAGAGCAGGTTTTAGTTCTTCACCTCGTGCGCTAGAAATTCAAACCCATCGTTTGCAGAAGATCCTATCAAGTATTCCAGCTGAACTTATTCCCGCATTAATAAATTCGCTCGTTTCAGGAATATATCTGACCCAGTCATCTCCTGAAGGTGAACAACTTGCTGCAATTCTTGTGAACACGGGCTGGCATTCTGGCGCAATGGCACTACAGATGAAGGCAGAGTCAGCAATTGAACGCAGCAGGCAAGCTGCCACCGTTGCAACGCACAATACAAGGGCAGATTTGATGGGAGCGGGAGGAGAAGGTTATGTAGATTCGCTACATGTTCAAGATGTCCTAGATGCTGAACGGTCACTTGCTTCAAGGGAGTCAAGTATGCGAAGGAACTATAGACTTCCACAGGTTGGGCCGAGGGGCGTTGCACTTTTGTTAAATTCCACTCTTTATGCACTAGGTATAGAGGGTGTTAATCTGGATGAAGTAGTCGCACAGTCATCAGCCCAGGCACAAATAGCAGAAGCCGCGGTAGGTACCGGAGCGAGCATTATGCGTACGACTCCGCAACTTCGTGCACTTGCTGAATTTTATAATTCAATAATGCTGCAAGATTCTCAAATAGGAAAAGAAATCCCTACATCAAATGATATTCGATTAGTTGGAATACAACGTGTTGATGCTAAGGGCAATAAATATTTTGACGCTGAACAAGTCAATATACAGCAAGGAGAAAAGTATCAATTAGTTGGTTCTCCTGGTGGAGGAAAGTCCACTTTTTATGAAGTGTTGTACGGAGAGGGAGCTGATGGAGGACTAATGACTGTAGGAGGTTTCCGATTTGGGGAAGTAGATAAACGGGCATATCGTGAAAGTATAGGGATTAAACCGCAGGCCGTTGACACAATTGAAGGTAGCCTTGCTGCAAATTTGGCAGGTCTACGATTCGACCAGGATCGATTGCTCGCTGGCCAGGTGCTGGCGGGGTCACATCGCTTTAGAGAAATGTATCAAAAGTATCAAGCAAATGAACCTGATAACTACAAACTTTCCTATGATGACCTAAACGCTGAAACAAAGGCGCATGTTGCGGCAGAGATTCTCGAAAAAGAAAGGGTTGTAAGTACATTTGTGCGAAGTCAGGAAACTGGCTTATCGGGAGGACAACGACAGTTGCTGGGTCTTTGGCGGATAAAGTTTCAAATAGAATTTGCAAAGAAACATCAAGGTGAGCAAGGGGTGCAAAGGGTTAGGACGATATTGCTCGATGAACCACTCAAGGAATTGAGTGGTGAATTGCGCAAAGAAGCAGAGGCATTGATACTGGAATGGCTAGACGATGAAGAATTAACTGTCATTATGTCTAACCACGAAACGCTACCCCCTGACAGTGTTCTCGGTCAGCGCCTTTCTACGTTGCATAAGATCCAGGCAGAAAATGGCAAGGTGACAAATATTGGTTAATATAGTGCAGGAGTAACCTTGGGAAAAGGGGATGAGCCCCGTCTTCTGCTAGACGGGGCTCGCTGCACGCTACTCTTCCTCTTCTGGCTCTTCCGGTTCGATGAGGGACCGCTCTCCTGGAACATAACAGACGCCTGTTACGTCTAACCTCGCCCCACCGTACTCGGGGCCAAAGTTAAGGATTACGGTTCCGCCGAACGCGGTACCACCGGGGTGAATTAGCAAGTCGCTGTACCTCTTTGGCCTGAGCGTGATATCCACGACTCGTCTCAAGAGTTCAGCAAATCCTTCATCACCGAGGTTGAGGTCGTAGCGGTCAGCCTGCTGTTGGTCGTTCATGGTGTTCTCCTTCCCGTTGAAAGACGGGTTGGAGAATATAGGAGAGGGAATGTCCCTCACAGAGATTTCGCAATCCACAAAATGCAACGAAGAAGTGAGAACGTCCACAACGTCCAACAGTCGGACGATATTGTCTCATAGTATTTCTTAAAAATCAAGCAAGGAAAGGTGGTACAAACGGATGTGTGGGGATAAGTGCGGGAAACGTGCGGTAATTCGTGCGGGAAATAGGTTATAGCGAGAATTCACTGATGAGTTTTTTCTCGGTCTCTGCCTCTAGTATTGCCTTTACACTTACATGTTTTTCCAGACCTGACCCTTTGAGCTTTTCCGAAAGCAGTTCATCTATTTGAAACATTCCCGCAGAGTTGTTTAAGGTGATGACGATCTCAACCAGCTTTTCAGTACCTTCATTAATTGTCACCGATTCTATTGCCTGATTTGAAAGAGAGTGGATGTTTACACCGCCCTTAGAAAATGGAATCCGTGATCTGCCTGCGGTCATATCGAGTGCGTCAGCGACTCGCAGAATTCCCGCTTCAAGGGTTATAGGTTTCCCATCGCTACGGTGAGAGATGATTGCGTGAAGCACCTCAGCGGTGACAATTACCCGTTCATCGATGGGCAAGAACGAAAGTAACTCTCGCAGTAGTGAATGCGTCATAAACAGACTAAACTCTTCATGACCTTTGCGATTTATGGTCATCCCCATATCGTGGAGTAATCCGGCAAGCACAACAATTAATTCTCCGTAGTCAGTGCTAAGGCCATATGCAGAACACACTGAAGGTTCAATGTTGTTTTTTATGAGAATACGGATCATCCGCAGTGCGCTATTAGCGACGATTTGCACATGAATCGGACCATGATCGCTCATGGCAAGCCGATCCATAGCATTGACGTTTACCACTTTCCAAATAGTTTTCAATTCTTCGTGCTGGTTGATTCGATCTAATGCCTCTTGTAAGAGAGGATTGTTTTTTGTGGGTATGTTGATTGTGATGTCTTTCTTAAATTCTTCTTTCATACCAGCAGGTATTCTACGCCACTAATTTAAAAACACAAGCCAGGTCTTTACTGCCCTATAGTGTTGGTGTATACTGTCTCGCATGTTTAGAGGAGTTTGTCAGAAACAATTGAATCTTGGTCCGGAAATCAAAACATCAGTTGTTGCCGATACTGCATACATGCAGCACGGTTCTCGAAAGCTGATGGTTGATGCGTATGGTTTGATTCCTCTCACCTCATAAGCGGCAGTCATCAGCTTAAAAAGCTGAGATATGTCGCAATTTCACAAATTAGATAGGAGAAAAGTGATGGAGCGTTACAGATGGTTGATGTATGCAATAGGCTTTGTTTCGAGCCTACATTTTTTTGGTGGGGTGCTTGTCCCGTTTTTTACGGAATGGGGAAACCTCCCGTTGTCGGTCATTCCACAGATCCAACTGTGGTTTATGGTATGGTCGGCGGTTTTGGAGCTTCCGACAGGGGTGATTGCCGATAAATATGGCGCAAAAGTGTCAGTGATCAGTGGATTTATGGTAGCGGCCCTCGGCATATCAGTGTACGTTGTGAGGCCTGTCATTGGCTTCTTCTTGCTCGGAGAGCTTTTAGTTGCACTAGGGTTCGCGTTGGTCTCAGGCGCGGATGTATCGCTCTTGCTGTCCAGCGTGTCAGTGTCTGGAAATATTGAAGCAGATCGATACGTCAAAACCCATGCCCGCAATAAGTACCAGATAGCACGGAGAGTCGGCACGCTCTTAGGAGGGTTTAGTGGTAGTATATTGGCGGTAGCTGTTGGGTATCAATGGGTATATTGGCTGTCAGGTCTGATGTTTGGGGCAGCAGCTTTATTGTGTATGTTCCTCCCATCACGTGAAACTGCCGAACTTATTAACCATCGCTCTATTCGGGAAGTGGTGACTAGTGCCTTCAGGGTTGTGCAGTTTCAACCAAGCATCAAGAGAATCGCCTTCGATTTTTCTACCATTTCTGCCCTTACCGGTACGGTCATCTGGTTCAACCAGATGATTTTGCAAGAGGTAGGTTTCCCGCTCATATGGTTTGGAATGGTAGGGTCGCTTGGTATGGTTTTCGAAATGGTGTACTCGTTAACAAGTGCACCACTACAACGTTGCTTAGGGAGTAAGTATGTAACAATCAGTGCGTATATGCCTATCATCGGTATGGTAACCGTGCTTGTTGCATTGCTTGCTAAAAGCTGGCTGTTGGCTGTGGTTGGGATAGTGATTTGGTTCACCATTATCGATGGGTGGATCAGCCTGATGGATGTGGCCGTGGATGAATTGGTACCACGGTCTGAATTCAATACCATTCGCTCCACAGTTTTCTCACTGCGGAAGCTGATGATTGGGGGGAGCTACATTGTAATGAGTGCAGCTCTTGGTCATTCAGTGTTTCTGGCTATTAGTATAGTAGGAGGAATCCTTCTGCTGTACATCCTGTTTGCGTTTCGGAGCAGATTGAAATAACCAAGAAAGGCGCGCGGCATTGCCGGGCGCCTTCTCTTTGTTGCGAATGTCATTATCGAAGCGTACGATTTGAATATGCGAGAACGAGGTTTTACTATGATTGAATTGGCGGTAGGATTGTTGATTGTGGTCGTTGTGGGGATCATGGCGTATACGTTGATAAAGACGCCTGCAAACTCATCGCTTGAGCAAGAGGCAATCCTGGAGCCAGAAACATCTACGCAAGGGTCACCAACCGACATTCCGGGTACAATACTTATTCAAGCACAAGATGGGATTATAAACGACTTTGGGGTGAACGGTGAAGGTATGACCTATCTAGCAGAAACCTCACGTGGCTTTGAAGCATATCTTGCCGTTGAAGGAGCAAAGGTAACAATTCCCTTCACCTCAGAAACAGCAGGACAATATGAACTTTGGATATACACGAGTGATGACGGTACGTTTCAAGATGGGGATCGAAATGTGACAATTTTTGTGAACAATACCAGCAAATTGTTATACCAACACAAGTCGGAAGATACGCAGGGCATGGTATGGCAAAAAGTTGGCACAGCAACGATTTTGGAAGGAGATAATATGGTGAGTGTGACCAAAGAACAGTCAACTTATGCAGCGTTTTCGTTCACGAGCATCAAATTCATTCCTACCGAATAGCTAATCTAAATAAATTACTAGTCCAGGCAATAGATGGGCTCGGTGTAGATTGGGTTGATTTGTGTGCCTTCAGGCAATTTGTCTAGATGTGGTGAGACCGATGGGCATGGTGTTGGTTCCGGCCATTCGTATATTGGAGTTATGAAACGCGTAGGAAACGGAGTTGGATAATAGGTAGGTGTAGGTTTGATTTCGTGTGTTGGCCTTGGTGTGTAGGTTGGGGTTATTATGCGCGTAGGCATAGGAATTGGACTGATATATTGCTTACAACCCAAGCAGGGAACCTCTTTGTGCTCCTGTTCTTCTCTTTCCTTGATCATCACAATATATCCTTCGTCACTAATTTTTGGTTCTTTCTCGACATACGTTCTCTCTGCCATTTTGGTAGGTAGCGGGGTAGGAGGGAGTGTCGGTACTACGGAGTGGTTCTTTTCTGCAGGCACTTGAATAGTATCTGTGGTAGTGAGACGGGCGGCACCTGGTACAGACTCGGTTTGGATAATAGTGGGAACGATAGGTAATGCTATATCTTCCTGCAGTGCAGGTTCCGGAGAAATAATTTTCATTAATGCAGCAAAGATAGCGGCTAGGATTTTTGCCATATTGTTTTGGGCAGGATGGATACATGAACTATACTATGAGGTGGGAGGAGTGTCAAATTAAGTACATTAGCGCATAAATTCTCTCTTGATTTTTTTGGTACGAGATACAACTGACTTGTGTTTATCGTATTCATATTTATTTAAAATTTCGACCATTTTGTTTACGTCGAATATACCAATCCTGGTGAAATGGGCAAGTGATTCTAATGTAAGGTTGGTGACTATCCAATCATCCATAGTTTCCAAATTCGACACCAATATATCGATCGCCTTAAGTTGTTGGAATTTGGTAAGTGGGATTACTGCGAGCATTTGTGCAAGGTGCCATTGGACCGATGGTTGGCGGATTTTGGAGACTTTATTGAGTAAATGTGGGACGTATTTTACAAACCAATCGGGGTACATTACGCAGATTTTTTCTAACGCGTCGGATGCGCGCAACCTGACAATTTCGTCATCAACAAAAAGGCAGGTAAACAATTCATCGAGCAATTCAGGGGTTTTGGTAACTTTGGCAATGACGTCTTCAACTCCTTTGAGGGTTCTGGGGTTACCGCCTGCCAGCATATCTTTAATTTTCATTTCTTGATAATACCAAAGCCACGTTGAATCCTTGCAACTTAGGCTTAAATTCAATACAATACCTGCAGCCACATATTCCGCGGTAGCTCAATGGCAGAGCAAACGGCTGTTAACCGTTAGGTTGGTGGTTCGAGTCCACCCCGCGGAGCCACTTTAAATAATAACCTCATGGCCAAGATTCGTATTCTTACAAGACTAATACATAAAAGTATCTCTAGCATGTTAGGATGGAAAAATGAGTAAACTAATTACCTGCATCTGGTTTGTTAACAATGATGGTGAAGAGGCAGTAAATTACTACATAGATACGTTTAATTCAGCTCCCGGAAACCACGAAGCAAAACGTGGAGATATCACAAAAGCACCTACATCACCTGAATTTGAAGAAGTTGCCGGCAAACCAGGAGGTTACGTTATGACAGCTGAATGCGAGCTTGACGGGATCAGCTTCATGGCTCTCAATGGCGGTCCTCTTGAACAATATAAACTTAACGGATCCACCTCTTTTATTATTGAGTGCGAAACACAAGAAGAAATTGATTACTTCTGGGAGAAACTATCTGCAGTTCCAGAAGCTGAACAATGCGGCTGGTGTACCGACAAATTCGGTGTTACGTGGCAAGTAGTCCCACGGATTTTGGATGAAATGATGAGAGACCCACAAAAAGCTGAAGCGGTAACAGCTGCCTTTATGCCAATGAAAAAACTTGACCTTGAAGCAATTAGAAAAGCCGGCGAATGGTCCTCCTAGACAATTCAGAAAACGACCTCCCTTCACTGTTTTAAATCAATGAATACCGTTTAGATTAATTAGAATGTGTTGGTGGTTATAATTTAATCGATAGGAGGGGCGGGAAATGACTTTTTCATATCGATCACATACCGCTTTGCCATCTTTTTATTAATGAGTGAGTCCCACGCCTTGTTAATTTCTTGTATGTTGATGATTTCAATGTCGGGTAATACATTATGTTCAGCGCTGTATTCAAGCATTTCTTGAGTCTCCTTAATGCCTCCGATACCGGAACCTGCAATTGATTTCTGTCCGTTAATAATATCCCCTGAATGAAACCCCGGCATGGGTTCGATTGGTCCAACCAGACAGATAGTACCATGAACGTTAAGCAACTTCAGATACGGTGTAAGATCATGCCCGTGGGGAATTGTATCGAGCAGAAAGTCGAAGTTATGGGAGGCGTTTTCCATATCATTCTCAGAACTCGAAACTATCACGCCGTCTGCACCGTATGATTTCGCAACTGCTGTTTTACTCTCAGACGATGTGATGACCCAGACTTCTGCACCCATTGCCTTGGCGTATTTGACTCCCATGTGCCCCAACCCACCAAGTCCTATAATTCCAACTTTTGTTCCGGTTCCGACATCCCAGTGACGAAGTGGTGAATACGTTGTGATCCCTGCACACAACAGTGGCGCAGCGACTGACAACTCTAAGGAATCGGGAAGATGTAGTACAAAATGCTCGGGTACTACTATCAAGCTAGAATAGCCGCCTTTGGTATCAGTCCCGTCAACGGGATCTAGCGAACTGTACGTCCAAATTGTTTCTTTGAAGCAACTATTCTCAAATCCTTTTTTGCATGCCTCGCATTCACCGCAACTATTCACCATACAACCGACGCCTACCCGATCACCAGCCCGAAAGTCTTTTACTGCAGTACCGACACGAGTCACCATACCGACAATCTCGTGTCCCGGTACACAAGGATATTCGACTTCTCCCCAATCACCCTGTGCGGTATGGATATCGCTGTGGCAAACGCCACAATAATGAATATCGATCTCTACATCTGTCGGTTGTGGTTCGCGTCTATCAAATTCGTAATACCTGAGAGGTTCTTTGGCAGATGGTGCGGCAAATGATTGAGCTTTCATTAACGACATTGTATCACCTGCAAATTGATGGTCATCGTGAAATCACATAAATGCATACACCATGCTAAAATCGAACTTGTGAAGCAAGACGAAAAGTCCAAACAGCGAATTTATACAATGAGTGTTGCTCGTGTGTATCCTCTGTACATTACAAAAGCAGAGCGGAAAGGGCGCACCAAAGATGAAGTTGACGAGATTATTCGGTGGCTGACCGGGTATGATCAGGGTGAGTTTGAACAACAATTAGGAAAACAAGTAAGCTTTGAAACTTTCTTTAACGAAGCTCCCAAACTTAATCCAGCTCGAACTTTGATCAAAGGCGTAATCTGCGGTATTCGTGTAGAAGGTATCAAAGATCCTATTGTGCAGAATGTTCGCTATCTGGATAAGCTCATCGATGAATTAGCAAAAGGCAAAGTGATGGAAAAGATCCTGCGGAAAGAATAAGGTTAAAATTTTGTTATTTAGACTTAGATTTCTTTTCTAGAATCCCTTTTACTGACGGGCTTATTTTTTTGTCAGCCCGGTGGATGCACCCGAGCCAACAACACGGTCGGCGTTTCCCTTCCTGAAGTTCTACAATTGTTCGTCTGATATGGTCTTCTCGTGTTTTGGCTTGTTTGACAAATGTATTCCAGCAAATCCATTCATTGCGGGCGAGTGGAGTAAGACTTTCCCATGCTGTGAGCGCAGGTGGAGATGATGAGAGTGCTTCTCGTAAATCTGACGGCATGTTGTGTACGGTCCCGCCTGAGATTTTGCTTGGCATGTTTGTATTATAAAGTAATTTTTGCATAGAGTGCTATCATTAATATAGATGTTGCAAAACGATCAGCTCATAAAAGTAGTGGCATTAGGTATGTTCATTGTAATGGTTGCCGTTAATGCACTGGCCAACATTCTTCCTATAAATGGCATAACGACTGGCGCTGTTTCTGATTCGTATCCGAACTTGTTTGCGCCGGCGCCTATCACCTTTTCCATTTGGGGACTCATATACCTATTACTGGGGTTGTATTCGGTATCTCAGCTTGTGTCAAATCAGTTAGATGCCCAACTGACTCATCGGGTAAATATACTATTCATTGCAAGCTCTGTCATAAACAGTGTATGGATTTTCGCGTGGCATTATCAACAAATCTGGCTTACGGTGCTTTTAATGGTAGGGCTACTTGTTGTACTTATTAAAATTGCCGACGTTCTTAATATGCATACTCTTACAATGAAAGAAAAGTTATTAATCAAGCTTCCCTTCGGAGTATATTTTGGCTGGATTACGGTGGCGACGATCGCGAATATCACGGCACTCTTGGTCGACCTGAAGTGGAATGGATTCGGAATTGGAGATGATGTGTGGATGATAGTAGTTCTATTAGTTGGAGTGGCAATCGCAGCCGTCCGTATGTTTAAGGATAAAAGCATTGCGTATGGCTTGGTGCCCGTGTGGGCGTACTTTGGCATTTGGCTCAAGCACACTTCAACCACAGGGTTTGGTTATGCGTATCCTTCGGTTGTTTCAATGACATTAGTCAGTATTGCTCTACTTGTTTTGGCCAATGCTTATTTAGTCCTCCGCAAACAATATCTATAGGCTCAGGTATTGTTCTTCACGAGTTAGCAGATTCCATGAAAAAAAGAGTTCTGTGTCTCAAACCCTGTCCAGTATAGCTTTGGATGTGAATTGAGACGAGAGCAAAACAGTTGGTATGCCGCTTCCGGGGTGGTTGCTCGCTCCGACAAAGAACATGTTTTTATAGGTAGTATGGTGACGTTTTGGTCGTAAATATCCAAGCTGCAGGAGGTTGTGGTCGAGTCCGTAAATTGCGCCATTATGTAGGTTAAGGTAGTTTTGCCAATCAGTCGGTAAGTAACTCACCTCGAACTTGACGTTTTTTTGCATTTCAGTCATCCCCACCCCCGAGAGCCTTTTGGTAATAAATAACCGTAGTCTATCTCGATATTCTTCCCAATTTATGGGATAGTTTGGATCGATATGATTAATAGGTGTAATAACCGTCAGTGTATCGTTCCCTACTGGTGCTCGTGTGGGATCAGTTCTTGACGGTGTTTGAATATAAAAATGCGGCTCCTCTGGTGGTATTGATTGTTTTAATACTTCATCGAACCCCGTTTTATATGATTCACTGAAAAAGAGGTTGTGTGTTTCCAGTTGGGTGTATTGTTTTGATAACGCCCAATGAAACACTATGGCAGAGTTCGAATATTTCTTCGCTTTTAAGTCATTCGCATAGGGATCATAGGGTAATAGGTTTTCATAGGTATACGAAAGATCAGCGTTTGAAACGACATAGTCACCGTCAATGCGGTCATCGTTCTCCAATAGTACTCCGGTAACATAGTTGTCTTCAGTGATAATTTTTTTGACCGAGCAGTTGAAGAAAATTTTAACTCCGTTCTTCTGTGCAATCTGAACGAGAGCGTCAACTATAGCGTACATGCCTCCTTTGAGTAAGAAATTACCTTGTTCAAACTCGCTGTATGAAAAGAGCGAATACATAGCTTGCGTTTTAAAAGGATGAAGGCTAAGATACGAATCTTGAAAAGTGAACGCGATTCGCAATTTTTCAGATCTAAAATAGCGTGATACATATGCATAATGGGGTAGTAGTGAGCGGGTTTTCAAAATATTCCATATGTTCGATATGTTGAAATAGTCAAACGGAGAGGTAAGTGCATTGGTGGAGATTTTATTGACGGCAATATCGTAGAATTTCTTGCCATTCTTAATGTATGCAAGAAATTTCTTGTAGCTACCAGGTTCAATCTTTTCGAGCTGTTCACGCATATATTCATGGTTTTGCGATAGAGTCAGGCGACTATTGTCGGAGAAGTAAAGAGAATACGTTGGGTTGGTACGAATGAGGGTCAGCCAAGAACCAATATCCTCCCCGATCGATGCAAAGAATTTAGTATATATTTCTGGGAATAAATACATGGTTGGACCGAGGTCAAATATATGACCGTCTCTCACTAATTTTTGGCATCTACCTCCTGGTGCCGCATTTTTTTCGTAGATAGCCACATCCATACCGGCTCGGGCAAGGTGAATCGCGGTTGCAAGTCCACCAATACCTGCACCGATTATAAGTACACTTTTTTTATTTTTCAGAATCGTCATACACCTCGTACTATACGCCGGCAGATAAGGAAATGGTAGATAATGAGTAAGGAGTTATCTTTGTGTGAACGTACTAGTTGTCTGTGCGATTGGTATCCGCGTGTTGGAATAATACCCCCGAACCCACAAACAACATCACAAAAAGGCATTGATAAAAAATACCTGTAAGACTCCGGGAGAAAAGTCGGGCTCTTTTATTATTAACGCCAGGATTGGGATGAGGAATGTCATGATAGCGGCGGTGTAGGATACTTTTGCCAAGCCACGGGCCTTAAAACCTACCAAACACGCACCGAGGAATTCAATACCAAGTACCGTGAGGTATAAAAGATTGATTGGGCCATCGCCGATAATCCCGACTGCTCCATTTATCCAGATTAGCAGTAGCGATGCAAAAAGTGTAATACCGGCTGCAAGACGATACATTGAATTTGAGACGAATCGATATACTGATACAAACAATAGTCCAGTGCTGCAAAGTGCGACACCTGCCATGAGGAAGTCGCCCCGTGACCAGTTCACTTCAGTGGTGTATTGCATTGCAATAAATGGAATCAGCAAGATAGCCGTAGTTGCGGCAAGCACACTGAGTATGTCTTTGTTCTTCGTAAAAAATTGTGTGATCATACATGAATCCTTATTAATTTGGTTTATATTCCAATATATCCCCAGGCTGGCAATCCAATGCCTTGCAAATTGCTTCTAATGTTGAAAACCTGACTGCCTTTGCTTTGCCATTTTTTAGTATAGAAATATTGGCCATCGTAATACCTACCTTTTCGGCAAGCTCGGTAACAGACATTTTTCGTTTTGCGAGCATAACGTCTATGTTAATAATTATTGGCATAGGAATTTAAACCGTTAGGTCGTTTTCGGACTTAATGTCAACAGCGTTTTGAAGGAGCTTTTGGAAGAGTCCTGCAGCTGTGGCAATTATCCCGAACGCGAATATCATAGAAATACCGAGTACTGTGGGACCGGCTGGATCATCCCCTTGGGCAAAGAGACGAATGTAGATCAGTGCTACTGCAATAAAACCAATAAGACTAAGAGCGGCAAATTTCATATTTTTGAGTGTGTTAACCGCTTGTTGTGAAAAGGCTTTATTGGCATCAATAAGGTTTAATAATGTTAAAGCCTGGTATAAACCAATAAAAATTGGAGTTGAAGCTATATACAGATAGATAATAAATGGATTGCTATAAATACTGATAAGATCTAAGTTAGCCGCCCTTCCTTCTATTTGAGGGAACCAAAGCATGCCGGCAAGTGTGACAATCGCGATAAGCACGAGTACTATCTTTAAAAATAATGTCGAAGGTTGCTTCATGTTATATCGTATTTTAGTATATATTTATCGTTTGTCAATATGTTGATAGGGTGGTCGGGTGTTAGCAGTCTTGACTTAAATATGGCCGTAACCTTAGTTTCCAGAGAGTTTAGGAATTCTGGAAGAAGAATCTGTATATTTGCATGGGTTTATACCTAGAGTTTAATCAAAGAGCAGTAGAAAAAAGGAGGGATAGCTACCAAGTGATGGATTCCAAGATGGCAATTATCTCTTCTTGCAGTTGTCTATCGGTAACACCACCTGAGTTACTTGTAATTAAAAATATATAACTATCCTCGTCTTTTTTAATAAACTCAGCATAGCCTTTGTACGTGCCTGTTGGTGTTTGGTATTGTGGGATAAATTCCGCTAAACTTGTGAATGGGCCGACATGCGCATTCTGTATATCAGGGATGCTATCATGATCCTTATCAAGGTAGTAGGTTGCATCTTCTATCAACAGGACGTCTTTGTTTGCTATGTAACTACTATAGTCCTCTTCGTTTATAAATATTCCTTGTGCTGACTGATCTGAATTTTCATCAATGTCGATAATTAGATAAGTGCCGTTTTTGACTAGGGCGATTGTAGCCTCGGATGCATCAAACAGTCTATTACGCAAAGGAAAGTCTTCTTCCGTTCTTTTGTCCATAAACTCCCAATCATTTGGATACTTAAAACTAAAGCTCCCATATTTAAAACTTTGTACAGTAAGCTGAGTAGGTTCAACGGTTGGAGTACTTGTAGGAGAAGTAGTCATCGTAGGCGTTGGTGGAGGAGTGTTTGTTGAAAGATTTTGCTTTGTATCTTGATAAAGCAGATAAAAAATTACACCAAGCAGTAAAATGATCACTGTTATTAGAGTCAACACCATTCTTTTTTTTGATATATCAGCTTGGGAACTAACGGTATGATTGGGTTGAGGTTCTAAAACGCCAGTTTCTCTACTATCCTGTTTCTCGGTAGGGGCCATATGATGATTATAGTCCTGGGACAAGCGGTTGTCTATTTTTTGCAAAAATCACCAAGTTTCCCTCGACACCATGTAAGTACTAGAAAAAATCTAGCGATTAGTGAAACGTTGGAGTTTTAGACTAGCTCTTTAGAAGCGAATTGGATACTATCCTATTTCTAAGTTCGTCATGCAATTTTAAGTCCGTCTGACCGTCATTTTTCGCATCAAAATACCCTCCAATTACCCGTTGTGCAAGTATTGCCCTAAAACAACGCAAATCGTCCTCGTCAGCTGAATATGTCTTGAAGAACGTTTGTAGAAACCTATCAGCGATATCTGGCCGCATAAGTCCAGTGAAAATCCTGTGGTAAAAATATGCAGCGTCATAAAACTTAACGCCGGTTATTTGTCCGTGTTCACCATCTATAAGAAATAAGTGTCCGTCAGTTTGTTTTATAAGATGCCAAGGAGAGAAGTCGCCATGCGATGGAGCGGTTTGTAGCTCATCTGCATGCGAAGTCAAGAATTCGTATAATTCATCTGTATCGCCGTCAGAATTCTCTGCCCAATGGTTCACCTTATTAAGAAATAGCTGAATACGCTCTTTTTGAGTATCTGGCTTTGCGAGGTCGTTTGGTAATTGTCGACCTGTTTGTTCATTCATAATCACGGTGAGCGTTTGAGAAATCGCGTCTAAGTAATTTAAAATTGCTTCAGCCCTATTTGATTCGCGCTGTTCAACGAGTGGTGGGCCTTCTATAAATTCGCACGTAAACCAAAACAAATCACCGAATGCCCCAGATTCGTAATTACGAGGGATACTGATGGGTGTATGTATCAATGCCTTATGCATCGCTTGGTTCCATGTGTATTCGTTTCGTGTTTTTTGCGCGATGTCCGGCGTGGATGAAAGTTTGAAGAACTGAGAGATGCCATCTTTGGTTACTCGGCCAGTTATATGTCGCCATTGTTGCTCAAGTTTAATCCTCGTAAAGCTTAAGCCTTCGAGGTAGGCTTGTATTTCATTTAGGTCTAGGCGTTGTGCGCGTCTCTGGGCATCAAAGTCCATGCATATATTATAACTTAGCTTCTATTTGCACACTTTTAGTACAATACAGCAATGCAAGATATAAAGCTTGTTGTTTTTGACCTCAATAAAACGCTTATTCACGAAAACACTTGGCACGACCTTAACCTCGCTATGGGCGTTACGCAGGAAGAAGATGAGCGGTTCATGCTATGGTATGAAACCGGCAAGATTACCTACGAAGAAGGGCAGAAGATGCTCGAGCGTATTTATAAATCTCACGGTAGGGCAAAGAAAGAGACAATGGTCAAGTTGATTTCTCAGTATCAATACCTAGAAGGAGCCCAGGATATTGTTGCGTATCTCAAAGATAAAGGGTATCACGTTGCGTTGATCACTGGTTCATTTGATGTTCTTGCTGAAAAAGTTAGTGAGGAACTGGGAATCGAACATTACTCGGCACATAATAGACTAGAATTTGATGAGGAGGGAAACTTTTCGCGTATCATCTGTGATGGGTATGATTATGAGTTTAAAGCAAAAGAACTACAAAGATTATGCGATGAGTTGGGTATAGATGTTACTCAGGTTGTTTTTGTTGGTGACGGTGACAACGACACTTATGGGTTTGAGATGACTGGGCACGGAGTAACATTTAAGGGTTCGCGCGTAGAAGACAGGGCGTGGAGGGTAATTGATACACTCAAAGACTTGAAGACGTTTCTATAACTGTTGTTTCCTCTTACGATGCTCAACATCTATCAAACTATAGCCTATCATATTTGAAATTTACTCATTTTTACTCGTAGAGATACTGCTCGTCTATTATTTATCCTTATCTTCAATCCCTATACGGCTTTATACGGGCTTATGTGTTTTGTGAGTAGCAAGGTAATGTTTGTCAGTATAGCAGTAAAAAAGTTACAATCCACGGATGCTAGAAAATGAAAAATCTGAAGAATATGACTTTCCATTCATAGGTCAGGTTGCGAAAAGAGAATTGGCAGCCGCTGGATACACCGATTTAAGGCAACTTACCAGAGTGACCGAGAGAGAACTACTGGCAATGCATGGTGTAGGTCCGAAAGCAATACGAATTTTAAAAGAAGCCTTGAAAGAAAAGGGTTTATCTTTTGCTGAATAATATGAAGACTTTTTATCATCTTTTAATTAACGCGCTGATCTCTTCTGCTAAGAATGCCTTTGTATGGTTTGCATTAACCTATTGGGTATACCTAGAGACTCAATCAGTTATTTCAACAGGGCTTGTAGGAGGAATGTATCTAGTTTGTTCAGCCTTAACAGGCTTTTGGTTGGGATCTTTCGTCGACCATTACCGAAAAAAACTGGTTATGATGCTATCGAGTGCGGTGACGTTAGTGCTTTTTAGTTTTGGGCTACTCCTGTTACAAGTAGCACCTGAACAGGCATTCTCTTCCATTGAAAGTCCGACGTTATGGCTCTTTGCTATTGTTCTTTTGGGTGGCTCAATTGCGGGCAATATATATGGTATAGCGGTACCAACTTTGGTTACGGTATTGGTACCAGAAGAGAAGCGGGATCGCGCAAATGGCATGTTTGGCACAGTCATGGGTATATCATTTGCTATTACCTCTGTGGCGAGTGGCTTAGCTCTTGGGTTTGGAAATATGACTATCGTACTGGTCGTTGCAATACTGTGTACCATTTTGGCGATGGGGCATCTAGCACTGATTCCGATCGTAGAAAAAGAGATACTCCATGCTCATTCGCTCGAAGAAGGTGAATCCAATCGAAGGAAAGTGGATGTTAAAGGCACAATCGCAGTGATTCGTTCGATCCCAGGGTTGTTCCCCCTAATCTTTTTCACCACATTTAATAATTTTTTGGGCGGGGTGTTTATGGCCTTGATGGATGCGTACGGACTATCTATGGTTTCAGTACAATCGTGGGGTTTGTTGTGGGGATTTTTGAGCCTTGGTTTTATTTTTGGAGGGCTCTACATTTCACGCATGGGGTTAGGGGCAGATCCGGTACGCAATCTCTTTCGCATTAATACGGTGACGTGGGCGGTATGCATTTTCTTTACCATCCAGCCATCAATTGTGCTGCTAGCGATTGGCATACTTGTTTGGATATTTCTCATGCCGTTTGTGGAGGCAACTGAACAAACAATCATTCAAAAGGTAGTACCACAGGAGCGGCAAGGTCGAGTGTTCGGATTCGCTCAAAGTATTGAACAGGCAGCCTCTCCGCTGACAGCCTTTTTAATTGGACCTATTGCTCAGTATATTTTTATTCCTTTTATGACAACAGGTCGTGGTGTGGAGTTGATCGGCAATTGGTTTGGCGTAGGTACTGGCCGCGGTATCGCATTAGTATTTATTTGTGCAGGTGTAATTGGTTTTACTGTAACTCAGATTGCGCGGCGTTCTTCTTCCTACGTTCTCTTGGCTGAAAAATATAATGAATAGTTGACAATACTGTCGTTGCTTCGTGTGCGTCATGACGCACACCGTGTGAGAGCGTATACTTCATACATGCCTAACGAAAATTCAATCATAATTGGTTCCGAACAGCCCAATGTATTAGCCCCGCTTGCTGACCTTGATAGAAATTACTTTCAACTTATGACCTCTTGGGAAGGCTAGTCGCAGTACACAAAGGAGGTGAGCGTAATGAAAGGATTCATGGATTTTATTCGTGAACAGGGTGTAGTTGGATTGGCAGTTGGTTTTATCTTGGGTGGTGCGGTTTCAAAAGTAGTTTCTTCACTTGTTGGTGACATCATAAATCCTCTGTTGGGAATCGCGCTTGGTGCCGAAGGTAATCTTAGTGATTCTTATATTGAAGTCGGATCTGCAAAACTCATGTGGGGGAGCTTCCTGAGCACGGCAATTGATTTTGTTGTAATTGCGTTAGTCGTATATTATGGAGTGAAAATGCTTGGACTGGATAAGCTTGATAAGAAGTCTGAGTAATTAAAGTATTCTTGTGAAAGGCCATGTAACTGCTGTTATGTGGCCTTTCTCGTTGCACGCTACGGAAGTGTTTTGGCTCCTTCAAGATTTCTAACTTCTTCTACTAAGTAAAGAGGACGCTGCCTTACTTCCGTGTAAATACGTGCGATGTATTCACCAATAAGTCCAAGCATCAGCATTTGGATACCGCCGATAAAGAAAATTGCAGAAATCATAAGTGTCCATCCGGCGACTGTGATTTGTGGGAAGAAGATTTTCATGAAAATCGCATATAGAACACCAAGAAAGCTGAGAAATGCGATGAAAACACCAAGATAAGACCCGATCCTTAAGGGTATACTGGAAAAGCTGGTGATGCCATCCCACGCAAATTTGAGCATCTTACTCAGTGGGTAATGAGTTGCTCCTGCGTAACGTTCTTTGCGGTCAAAGAGTACAAATGTCTGCCTAAACCCAATAAAAGCAGTAAGACCGCGCATGAATCGGTTTGATTCGCGGAATTTTTTCATCGCCTCGACGGCTCTCCGGTCGAGTAACCGAAAATCTCCCGTATCTTTGGGGATATCTATATGCGTCAGTGCGCGTAATAGTCTATAAAATAGCCAAGCGGTGAATTTTTTGAATGCCCCGTCCTGTCGGGTACGGCGTTTGGCATAGACGACTTCATACCCTTCATGCCATTTCTGGATAAGTTCCAGTGCTACCTCTGGTGGGTCTTGCAGGTCGCTGTCCATAATAACGACCGCATCGCCTGACGCATAATCAAGGCCAGCGGTAATAGCTATCTGGTGTCCAAAGTTTCTTGAAAAGCTGATGAGTTTAATATAGGGGTGTTGTTGTGTGTAGGCCGTCAAGAGGTGCTTTGTATTGTCACTACTGCCATCATTCACAAAGATAAGCTCTACTTCTTCATCTATCCTTGCTTTGACTTTCAGCATCTCCTCTATGAGTTTATCCAGTGATTGTTCTTCATTGTATGCTGGAAATACAAAAGAGATCATAGTTTTATGTGCATAGTATAACATGCGCGTAGGGCTGATCTTGCGGTCATACCAGCTCTACAGTATATTTAATTGAGTATAGTTTATAAAGGAGGTCATCCATATGGCAAAAGGTAGAGATAAAGGCAAAAAGCCCGAAAAGAAGAAGGGTTTAGATATAAAAGCTAAAAGAAAATTAAAACAGGCGAAACAGACCCGTTCGTAGTGTTGTCTTAAAAATATGTTCAATAACGTCGTGCAGTTTCTCGGTGCATTTGTTTTGTTGTGGGTAAGTTCTGGGATCGTAGTTAGTAGTGTCACCAAGATCGCCCACAGCCTGCACATGTCAACCTTCATCGTATCGTTTTTCATCCTTGGTGGATTTACCTCTATCACTGAGATTATGGTTGGGGTGAATGCTCACATCAATAATGAGCCTGAAATTTTTGTAGGAAATCTTGTCGGAAGTTCTGTTGTGGTATTTCTCCTCATCATTCCATTTATGGCAGTTGTCGGAAAGGGAATAACACTTAATCACTCGCTCTCTACGAAAGATCTTGTAACTGCTGTATTAATTGTAGGCATGCCGGCACTTTTGACCCTCGACAATAGCATCTCCTATGTGGATGCGATCATTTGCATCGTTTTATATGTATATTTTGTCATTATGGAGGGAAGGAAGAGTAAGACGCTGGATAAAATTGCCCATGTCCGTATTAGCCATGGTACGTTGTTAACGAGCTTGGGAAAAATATTGGTGGCAGTTATTGTCGTTTTTATTTCAACAAATGTATTAGTGGAAAAGACTGAGGCTATCGGAAGTGCGCTGCAAATATCGCCCTTTATAATAAGTCTTATTATCATTTCTCTTGGCACTAATATTCCCGAATTTACGATCGCAATTAGGGCGATATTGTCAAAGACTAATAGTGTAGCTTTTGGGAGTTACATAGGGTCGGCCTCTCTCAATACGCTTGAACTAGGAGTACTAAGCTTTATAGGTACCACACCTATTGCGGCAGAAGGATCAAATTATAGCGTGCTTGTTTTTCTTGGCGGATTGGGGTTATTTGTCGCCTTTGGGAGGAGCAAGAAGGATATTTCGTCAAAAGAGGGACTCGCGCTCATATTGTGCTATGTCCTTTTTGTGGTGTGTGAAATTTTAACTGGCCCGGGGTGGAGTTTACGGTCATAGCTTTTTGTTTCCCTTACATACCTATTACGCGCTTATTACCCGCTTATTCTAACTCGCTTGTATAGTGTTTTCTATAAAACAAGGGGGTGATTTACATGGCTACTGTATACAACGACAATAGAGCATCCGAAACCCCGAGCGAAGCTCGATCCAACGGTGTTCTTACCGGACTTATTATTGCATTGATTCTTATAGGGGGACTCATTTATCTTGCTATGGCGAATCGAGACGATGATGAAACAGGTGGTACTACGACCACCGCATCACCGACACCGACGCGTATGACTACCCCGGTAACTACTCCAACAGAAGGAGAGGAAGCGCCAACTCAGGCAGCTACTCCAACTGTACAAACGCCAACAACGGTACCGACAGTTACTGTCACTCTTCCTTCTGGACAATAAGGTGAGTAGCCGCTGGTTTTTATAATCAGCGGCTATCCTCACACATCTCTTATATTTTTTTTACCTAAAGCATATATGTAGACCTTAATATAAACGAATAAGGGGGTGAGTAGGTATATGACACACAATAATTTCGAAAGCGATGTAGAGGAGACAATTGATAATATGGGAGAGGCAGCTGAGGATACTGGCGAGCGTATAAAAGGTGGTATGAGAGAGGCGCGGGAGAATATACAGGATGGTGCCGAGAATCTTAGAGACAAAACTGATGACCTGTTTGATGGTTTGGATAATGATCGTGAATAGAATGATTAGAAGCGTAATACTGCAGTTTGCGCAATAGTGGCTCTTGTTACTATGTTTAACTCGAGCCACTTTGCGTATGTGTAATTATAGAAACAATAAATTACTCAATAGTACTAGTAATCGTTGCTCTGCCAGAGACCAATTGACCCAAACGATTTATATGGTGACCAGGCTTCAATAATTTTTTGTATTTGGTCAGTGGTAGGATGTTCAATTCCATAGATTCGTGAAATACCTTTCTTGAGTCCGAGATCCCCAAAAGAGAAAACATCCGTCCGATGTAAGGTAAATAGTAAAAACATCTCCGCGGTCCATTTACCAATACCTTTTATCTGTATCAGTTGCTCAATAACCTCATCGTCGTTTAGGGTATGTAAGGTATCTAGGTCAATTGAGCCCTTTGTGACACTTTCAGCAATGTTTTTGAGATATGTAGCCTTGGCATTGGAGAGCCCTGCACTCCTGAGTGTTTCAATTGGTGTGTTTATAGTGAGGACGGGGTTCGGTGCCTGTGGGGTGTAGATTGCATGAAATCTATGAATAATGCTGCGGGCTGCTTTACCGGAAAGTTGTTGGCCGATAATGTTTTCACAGAGCGCAATAAAGTGATCGTTTTCAAGATTACTCGGTGATGGTGCAAACCATGCAGGCAGGTCAGTCTTTGTCAGTACCTCAAAGATCCGTGGATCGTTTCGCTTATAATGCGCTAATGCTGGCTCAAATTGTCTTGCTATGGACATTTTGCAAGTATAACAGACGAAGTATGGGGTTACTCTTTAGAGGCCTAGCGGTAATTGAAGCTGTATATCCAAGAGCGGAGTTGGTTCAGGTGCTGGAGTTGGGGATGGCGTGAGGGTAAGAGTAGGCGTGGGTGTAGCGGTAGGCTCGGGCGCAGGAGTCAAATGGTGAGGTGGGGTTTCTGGCTCATCGTCATGTAGTTCCATAGAGACCTTTGTCGTCATTTCGATTGTACGGAAAATAAGGTTTCGTGTTTGCTTTGGAGCTTGCGTACTGAGTTGTTCCATTGTCGCAGTGTGTAAATCGATTTCTTTACGTATTCCATCTTCTGCGGCTTCGGTGTCTTTCGTTAGTATCTGGACTTCTTCATATGCGGCGGCTATGTGATCCTGATAATCTGTGAGCACCTCTTGTATGAATGCTGGCGCTGGTGTTGCTTTTGGATTAACAATGAGCTTTTCGAGTTCGACTATTCGGGTTGTTGCATGAGTTTGATGTTTTTCTATTTTTTTGGTGTGATGTAGGGTGAGGGAGGTACCAAGTTGTTCAGTTACACGTTTTACAGTATACAAGCTATCCCCAGGAATGCTTTGTTGAGCAGCATTCACAATCCCAATGCCTGATGCAAGCACTAGTGCTGCTCCAACTAACAGAACCAGTAAGGGTCTAAAAATGAGCAGAGATTGCTTCTTACCGGTGCGGTGAGCGGGCAACGTTCGTTCTAGCGCACGTATCGCGGCGTGCATTTGAGGTGTAGCGGCAGTATTTTTATACATTTCTTGTAAATGGGGTGGAAAAGGATGATTAAAATTCATAGTAGGTACATTACATATTGTATGTTCTACGCATTATGTCCTGTATTTTTTTGAGTGCACGTGATCGTATCGCACGGACAGCGTCTTCGTTTTTTCCTACAATGCTTGCTATTTCTTTCGTAGATATATCTTCAAAATATGTCAGCGTGACCACTATTCTTTGCGTGTCCGTTAGGGTACCTAATACCTGTAGCAACGCTTTCTGAGAATCAATCTGTTCGGCCATTTGGTCGGTTTTGTCAGTAGCTGGTATATCATCTGGCAACGGAGCGTGTGCCTTTGTGCTGCGGTAATGATCGATGATCGTTGTATGCGCTATTCGTAAAAGCCATGAGCGAAACGTTCCGGTCTCTTGTTTTTTAAACCGAGACAAGCCTTTCCACGCCTTGATGAAGACCTTTGAAGTGATATCCTCAGCGGTGTGTTGGTCGCCGCCAACGCGAAAAAAAGCAAATCGATAGATTGTGTCAACGTGCTGCAGATAAAGGCTGCCAAACGCATATCTGCTACCATTTTGCGCTTCTTGTAATAGGTCGATATCCTGGGGCAGTGGCCTATGTTTCTTTACTCTAAGCCACTCAAGCATTTGCTTATTATAATAAACGATGTAAAGCGGTGTTTGTGACCAGGTTGGGGATACCTTTCTATGATATAGTCAGGGTATGCATCGGGACCGGAGCTTAGATTTTCTTCGAGGTACTGCCATTCTGTTCATGATTTCAACTCACGCAATTGGGACATTTTATAGCGGCCAGAATCCTATTATTGAGTGGATTAGCTGGTGGGGAGGAACGGTCTGTTTTACTATTTTTTTGTTTGTATTTGGGGCGGTATATGGACTCAAACTTTATAAAGGTGTTCTGGATACCCGGCATGAAATGAGACGAGCATTTTTGATGTTACTAGGATATTACGTTTTGGCATTGTGGGTGTATATATTTGGCGAATGGAAGTTTGGTGGAAGCGGTGGAGTGTTTTTTGGGGATGTGTTTGCGATTCTCAGATTCGAGAAGCTCATGTATTTCACTGAGTTTGTTCTTGCGTTCGTTTTGTATATTCTTATTATCCTCATTACCCAACATGAGTTACGGCGAATACTGCAGCGGCCTCTGGTGGTAATTTTGGGGAGTTTTGGACTTTATATATTGGGGAAGTATTTGTACTCGCTTTCTTGGAATGAGGGAATAATGGGTATTATAAAAGCACATATGGTAGGAAATGGAGCAATGCACTCGTTTCCGCTATTATCGTATGCACCCGTTATGTTCGGTGGCATGGTATGGGGTTTTTGGCTGCGTGTAACAAATTTCGACAAGAGGCGCTGGATTGCGGTTGTTGCTGGCTGCTTGCTGGGTATGTTTGCCGCACAGTATCTTTTGGGCTTTGAGGCATCCAATCGTTTTCCCCCCTCGATTACCTTTTTGACATACGGAATGACGTATGTCTTTAGTATACTGCTTGTTTTTCCGCTTGTAGAAAGGATAAAACTCTTAGAGTGGCCGCTATTTTATATGGGCAAGCATGCATTCTCATTTTATGCGCTCCATATTGTTCTTATGATTCCGGTAGGGTATTTGCTTGGTGGGGGGACAGAAAGCGTTGTTCGAACAATTTTCTGGCTAGCGGTCATATTATTAGCGATTGTAGGCTTTATAACGGCAAAAATGGCAACGCAACGTCATTGACAAAAGCTATACTATAGGGTATAATGGCGGCATGGTAAATACCATGAAACCGTCTATAAAATCGAGTTTTTCCCTTCATTACCCACTTCTTATCCTTACGATTATTACAGGGATGGGAATCGTTGTTGTGCCGTCCTTACTCACCGATCCCTTGAGCAAAAGTCCAGTAATAGATCCACAGGTTGGTGGGGTCACGACTGCGGTTAATCTAGAGCCAATCGAGATATCGCTATCCCAGAATATTTTACTGAAAGAAAATACATTAGATCCGACTACTGGTGTAGCAGAGCTGCGAGTTCGTTTCGTAGAAGATCAAGTTGATGCTATTAACGAACAAAATACCGTAGTGGAATACCATATTACCGGGAGTGGGGTCCACTCAGGTCAATTTGAAAAGGAAAGTACAACAATATACCAAAGTGTACTATCCGCAGAAGAATTTGAACCTGGCAAATACTCGGTTATTGTAACTGTTGGCGAATGGCAATCTGAACCAATATCTTTGACAGTTTCATACCCGTTGTATGTAACATGGACGTTTGACTGGGAAGGGTATGACGTTAAAAACGAGTACTTAGATTCCATAGCAAAACTTTCAGAAACCCATGATAACTTCCCGTTAACTCATTTCTTTAACCCCCGTATTTACACGAACCCTGAGATTTCTCAGGAGCGCGCAGCATATCTTACAAACTGGGTGTTAAGTCGTGCCAATAAAAACAACGATGCGATTGGACTTCACCTACATATGCAACCGGATATGGTACAAGCGGCAGGGGTTACTGTCCGTGAAGATGCAGCGAAGTGGGGATCAAGTCTACACGATGGATATGATGTTCTAACATCCGAGTATTCTTATGATGACATGGTAAAGATGCTTGAATGGTCAAAAAATATGTTCACTATGCATCGTCTGCCTTCCCCCATCATGTATCGAGCAGGTGGATGGTTCGCTGATGAAGAGGTATTGCGTGCGGTACATGATACTGGCTTTATGATAGATTCGTCTGCTCGAACAGCATATGCATTTGGTAAAAATAATGTGTCAGGGCACTGGAATATTCAGCCAGATCAAGGTCCATACCGTCTTAATTTGAATGACCAAAACGATATATATGGTACCTCACGCCTTTGGGAGTTTCCGAACTCCGGTGCAGATTCATGGGCTTTCAGTACTGAGCAAATAATTGAACGCTTTACTTTGCAGTATGATGAGGTACTGTATGAGCCACGAGTGGTTACATTTTTGAGCCACCCTGAATGGTTTCACGTTGACGCGCCAAAGATGGAGCAGGTATTAACTCACACTGATGGCTATTTGCACTCGCAAAATAGCGGTAACGTGGTGTACGCAACCTTAGATGATGTGTATACTGTTTGGCAGGATAGATAATCGGAATTCGATTATTTGTAATGCCATGGACTCTTCCCTTCTTGTCAAAGCTTTAGCTTTGCAGCATATTCCTTTTGAACAACGCCTCATTCTGACGGTCTATCTCTTGATTATCGCGTTAGTCCTTCTTCCGCTCACCGGTCACTATTGGAAGCGTCTATATCGAAAATATTTACGTCGTTTTCCGGAAGCACAGCATGTGTTTGAAGGGCATACTTCGTTTACGCATGCAGTTCGTGATGTCGGTTTTGTGTTAAAGGTAGTTGTAATAGCGTATGCTGCGTTTATTGCATTGCAATTGTACAACGAGGCTCCAGTGATTGAGCATGTGTCACCGCAACCACATTCCAAACTTGAGTCAAGCCTACCCAGTTTTGTCGTTACTTTTTCTGTTCCCGTTGACAAAGATGCCATTACATTTAATCTATCTCCCACAATTGACGGTGAATGGATGTGGGATGCCCCGACAGTCGGAGGATTTTATAGGACAGCACGGTTTCTTCCTGCAGAGTCATTTTTCCCGGATAGCAAAGTAGTGTTGTATATGGTTGGAGTTACTGCAGCATTGGGAAACGACACAACGCACGAGATGGCGCTCGAATGGACTGGACCAAGAACCCCAAATCTTATTCATGTCTTTCCTCAGGATGGGCAGCAGGAGGTGGCTCCTGATACCGTTCTTCGTTTCGAATACACTGAACTTTTGGGAGACTTTGTAGATACTCAAGTCATTATTGAGCCGTCCGTAGGTGACTTTGTAATTACAAACCATGGATTTGAACAAGCAGTTTCGTTTGCGCAACCATTGGAACAAGACCAAGAGTATGCCGTACATATTTTTCAAACGGGTAGATCTTATGACGCGCAGACAAAAGAAGATAGAATCAGGGGAGAAACACGGCTTCTTACAGCTTTTTCTTTCAGAACGGTCGCAACACCACTCATTGCTCAGTACTCTCCGAGAGGTACTGCCGCACTGCCTCATGACCCGCTCAGGATTGAGTTCGACCAAGAAATGGACCGTGTGAGTGTTGAGGAACACTTGAGCATCGATCCTCAAATTGCAGGCACGACAACATGGGAGAGTGATGCAGTGATGGTATTTGCTCCAATTGACGGTTGGCAACGGGCAACCGCATATACCGTGCGCCTTGGGGCAGGAACAAAAAGCTTAAAAGGTGGCACGTTACCCGATGGTGTCGAGCTACCTTTCGGGACAATAGGTGCGGTGAAAGTTGCAGATATCTCGCCTCTTAATGGGGCAACGGGGATAGATCCAAATAGCGCGAATGTACGTATTGTGTTTGATCAACCAGTAGATCAAGAATCAGCGGCGTCGGCGGTCAGTATTTCACCTCGTGTTGAGTACGCCACCTCATGGCAAGATAATACCTTAATACTTGCCACCGCAGGAAAACTCGGTCATATGACAAAGTACACGATAGCCGTTGCTGCTGGTATTAAAAGTATTCACGGGCTAGATAGTACTGAAGCGTTTAATAGTACATTCACTACGAAACAAAAAACGTTTGTGTTAGGCATTCCATATTATGGGCAGGAAGAAACGTTCACCTGTAATATTTCTGCGATGCGTATGGCACTCGCATACCGTGGTGTTTATCTCGCCGAGCGAACTATTAAAGATGGGGTAGGCTATTCAGGAGACCCCAATCAAGGATGGGTAGATGGATACGGCGTGCATAGTGGCCCAGTAAGTGCATATATGAGTAATCATCGATCTGTTGCAGTTAAGCAGGGGTGGAATATAACGGACATGCTGAAGGAGGTTCACAAAGGGAATCCAGTAATTATCTGGGAATATAATCGATACAGCCAACCGTATGGGGCGTTCGCATTACCATCAGGTGCGACGGGATATATGGGGATGCATTCAGAGGTGATAAGAGGCTACATTGGAGACATTGAAAATCCAACGCATATTCTCACCAATGACCCGTGGCGCGGCCAGCTCACGTATACAATAGATACATTCAAAAGTATTTGGGGATATATGAACAACACTGCGCTGGTAGTATACTAATGCCATGACTCCTGTTCGTGCTGAACAAACAGACCTTCACAATTTCGTTGATATGAGTGGAAGATCACGTGATGTGCGAACTATCCTAGAAGATCCACAGATATTGGAGGCCGTTTTTGACGGGGATGACGCTGAGGCGCGCAGAACCGGTGTCGCCATTGCACCCACCCTTCATCAGGTTGGTAGACTTTTAGGTGAAGGCAGGGTGGTAACAAAAGCGACAATGGCCGAAGCTGCACGCAGAGATCTTCGAATTCGGGATCATATGAGAGAGCAGGCAATGACGGCTTTTTCAGAAAAAATCGGTGTAATCCGTGAAGACGCAAGCCCTTCTCCGAAACCTTTTCTCTACAATAGAATTGAAGGGGGTAGAAAAATTCCAGTTGCCGAAACACGCAAGGAGGCAGAATTTAGGGTAGCACGTTTACGTAATGAGCATAATAACCTTCGGGCAGAGGGTAATGCTTCTGCATCATACGAAGAGGAAGTAGTGCTTGGCGAGGTGAGAAGGTATATAGGTGAAGCGTGTAACAGACAGGGGTTAACGAATGGTTCCCGCGTTGCTCGTAATTTGTTGGAAGTAGCACAGGGAGAAGCATTACAGATACTGAAAGATTTAAATGCGTCTAGTGTAGGTGTAGCAGAGGATTTGCGATCAAGGCGATATTATAGCGTTATTGCAGAGGCTGCAGTACATGCAAACTTGCCGATTTTGTATAGAGAAGCATATCTGATGAACAATGCGGTTGAATTGGCAAAAGGGCAGCTTGAGGTAGAGGTAAGGGGAAGTCTATTAAAGAGGAACATCCCAGAGGAGACTATCTCTGGTGCACTGAGTTTGCTAAAGACTGTTATTAGTGATCCGGTTTCTAGTCGTGATAAGGTCACAAGATTAGATCCCGCAAAAATGTATGAACCAGCATCTCTTGAACCATCACCTACTTCTCAGAGGTTAATGAAATTATTTAATGAGCTTGGTATTTCTGGATTGGAGCTAAGAGGTGTTGAGGTGTTTTTTGGAGGTAAGAAGATTGGAGGGGTGAGAGGAAACACTTACTTTGACGTCCTAAGAAAGGTAGCAAATCAGCTTCGTGGATCGGTTCAGGGTAGATAATATGAAAAACCTATTGTCTCTTCGAATAATCCTATTAGGTGTTTTCTTTCTCGGCACGCTGTTTGCTTTTTACACCGTATACACGGACTTCGCTCGATTCTATGCCGAGGAGGGGACAATTTTCAAAGCCGCCGACTGCGTATATCCTAATCCGGTGACGACCCCCTGTTTTTACGGCGCTTTTGCGTTCTTGCTTGGATCATTCCTTTCGTATAAAACACTGAAGTCTCCCGTAGAGCGTCTCTTTGTGTGGGTGCGTAGAATCTTTTTCTTAGCACTTGCGGGAACACTTTTTGCCTGGGGAAATTACGGCTTTTCTCTCTATAAGTATTTTGTTCTTGATTCTCAGACCGGATGCTCTGGCAGACCGTCCGAATCGCCGTTTATAACACCGTGCTTGGTAGGTGCAGTGCTGTTTTTATGTATACTAATTGTCTCCATCCGCTTGTATACAATGACCTCTCCCAAACCTCAGGTAGTGGAGTAATTACCAAACACAAGCTAGGCGATACGGACCCACGTTTTTGCAGTGCGTACTCTGTCAAAAAGTGTCTCGTGCCAGTTTACATTAATCGCGAATTTAATCACTTCGTTTTTAGGATTCAGAAACCAGAAGCCAGTTTGCTATGACAGTAAAAAATGATGCTAGAATGCTAACATTTATGCCTATAGCGCTTTGGGTTAATTACTTATATACTCGCGCTACTTTTTTATGCTCGATAAGCTGACTATACATACAACAGAACGTGAAGGTTTCCTTTTTTCATATGTTAACGAGTACGAGTTTGAAAAAATTTATACTGACATATTCAAAAACAAAGACTATTATTTTGAATCCGCGCATTCAGACCCGCATATATTAGATTGTGGGAGCCATATAGGAATCAGTGTTCTCTTCTTTAAATCACTCTATCCAGATGCGAGGATTATTGCCTTTGAGCCACACCCCGAAAATTTTGCCTTGCTGCAACGAAACATTACTCAAAACAACTTACGTGGGGTATGGGCGGTCAACGCTGCGATTACCGATAAAAATAGAGAAATAACGTTTTATATTAATCAGGAATTGGATAATTGGTGGACGCTAAGTGGGTCGGTTATAAAGGAAAAAGTTATAGCTGAGTATGAGCCAAAACCAACTGTTCAAATGGGCTTGACCCTCTCTTCGTTTCTTACTATCCCTGTAGACTTGATAAAACTTGATGTACAGGGAATTGAGCAGACTATTCTTAAAGAAATACAGCACAGTCTTTATCAAATTAGCCATCTTAAGATGGAATATCATGGAAGCTCTGATCAACCAGAAAACAGTTTACGTAAGATTGTTACGATCCTTAAAGAGGAAGGTTTTTCAGTGCAGGTGACGCAAGAAGGAAGACAGATTTCAGTGGAGAATGCTATAGCGGAAGACTTACATTGGATAATAGTGCATGCAGATAAGTGAATAATTAATGCATAAGCTTGGAGAGTAATCCGTTCTTGTAGATTCGGAATAGTTTCTTAAATAATCCAAATCGTCCATAGGGCAATAGTTCCCACTTAAACTCTTCCATGTCTTTTTGTTCGAGAAGTTTGAATATCAGGTAGTCTTTTTTGTTGTTTTCTTCGGCAAATTGTTCCGCCTCTTCCACGGTATTAAACATGCGTGAACTCATTGATTCTGCTTTTTCTTCGAGCCAGGCAACTTTTATTGTTCCTTGTTCAATGTCTCTGGACACACTTGTAGTATACCTTACTATTTAAATCCAATTGCTACGATACCGTACTGTTCCAGTTTCCGAGCGTAATCGTGTCCCCATTTCTTTTTTACATTTTCATACATGGCGAGGAGGCTTTCAGGAGTATCAATTCCGGGTAGTATCTTCTGAACGTCTTCGTTTCTTGACATAGCCTCTACTGAATCGTATGTATGGACAAACGTGACGACTTTTTCTATTTGCTCCTTGGTATCAAGAGAAACAAGGATTAGCATATCTCCAGGCTGAATATTAGAGTAGTCTTTCGTACTACTTGGATTACGCGGGCGTGTCTCGATTGTCTTTTGACCAGAGCGTA
Organism: uncultured Candidatus Saccharibacteria bacterium; assembly: GCA_964392315.1. Lineage (GTDB taxonomy): Bacteria > Patescibacteriota > 4484-211 > 4484-211 > JAGQKX01 > CAYMOT01. The sequence goes on along the minus strand of CAYMOT010000001.1, from coordinate 121,897 downwards.
CCTTGTCAAATATATCATTAGGGGATTTATAAGAAGCAAACTTAAGAACCCATCGTTTCATTGATCGTTTATAACAAAGTCGTAGTCTTTAAGGAAGGAAACCTTATCAACTTTCAGGCGGGGCGAAGTGTGGCCATTATCTTATCGCAGCTCTCGACGGCAACTGGTTCTACAGTGCATGTTGCGACGAGCAACCCTACAATATCATTACTAAGATACCAGGCTCCGCATGGTGCAGGCAGTTGTTCCTCGCCGACCGTACAGGGGACGGATTTAGGCGCTGTGTTGGTATAGACGTATTCACTTGTTAAACCTTTTCTTTGAACACGATAAAGCTGGCCGAGGGAGTAGTTCAATATGGGTGTTATATCCGCGCTTAGCTCAGTTTCCCATACCTCGGTATGTGGTGTTAGAGAAAGTTCAAAATCGTTACCTTTGATTCCATATCCACGCATACCCAGCTGCTCTATTTCATATATTGTTGCCGTGGATGGATATTCTAGTGCGAGTGGATGCTTTGAATACACAGTATCGATAATGATCGTGGTAGTTACCCAACTAGTGGGTGTTATTGTCGGCAGTTGAGTCTGTGAAGAGGTTGGTAGTAATGTGGCTTGTTTGGTGACAATAGTGGGAGTTGTTGTAGGTAATTCCGAAACAGGCAGATTAGGACTCGAAGATGACTGATTTTTAAAATATAAGATTGTGGTGAAGATAACGGCGGTGAGTATGACTATTGTGGCAATGTGTATAATTCCCCGTTGATTCATACTAATTTTATAGCACACAAGAACTACTGTTTCTATCCTTCTCCCGCGTTAGCGATGCTGCCTTTGTGCAAAGGCAATGCAGGAGATGGAACGTTAATCTGATGTTATTCTCGGGCAGGTTCGACGAGGGGGAGTGGTTCTGGGTATACCCTCATTGAGTTATGCAACGCTTTTATCTTCTCTAGATCCTCTGGACGTTGTGTAAAGAGATCAGTAAAGGCAAGGTTGGCACTGGTTAAGTTCGAAACAAGAGTCTCCTCACCACTAATAGTTACAAAGTATGTGTTTCCGTTGTAAATCGCATAGTAATAGTGATTTACCGAAACTCCTTGTCGTGGCATGTCTTCTGGGTAGCCGGTTGGTGCTGGTTCTATTGCGGGGATCTCATAATATTGCTCGTATGTAGAAATAGTTTTTGATGCAGGAATAGTCTCACCGTTTATCACGAGTGCTGTTTGTTCGGTGGTGTAACCTTCTCCGATCAGTCCCATATATTGCCGCAATGTTTTTTCCTCGATGACGCCGTCATACATTGAGGTATTCATCCATGTGCCATTCGAGAGGTTGTTCGCAGACACATCAAGTAGAGATAGTAATACCTTTTGTTCGATCAGCGCCCTATCTTCGTAAGAAATCGAAGAGGATGGTGTGCTAAAAATTCCGAAATAGTAGTCACCGAGCGCATTTTTTGCATAGAAACTCCTGTCGGTGAGATACGAAGACTGATCGGTATAAAATGTATTCATAGCTTGCATTGAGGTTATTCCGCTAATTGTCCAATACGTGTTATCAGTAGGAATGAGGGCATGGACAGACCTACTCGCAAGCCATGAGCCGAATACATCTGCTTCTGAAATGTACGGGATTACCTTAATGGTGGTGTCTATATCAAATGAGAAATATGTGTCTTTTTGGGAGGGGTCCAAAAATTCTATTGCCGTTGTTGTTTCGTACAACTTGGTCGTTTCACTCACATTCTTGAAATACAGGATATCTTTGACGGTCATGTAGGTTTCCGGGTCTATCCACGTTCTCTGAATTGCAGGTAAAGTCTGATTGGTTCCTTCCATAGTAGAAGAACATGAGTAATCGTAGGTGTATTCGTATACAAAATAGTCCTTACCGTTGAGGTTTTCTATGGTTACGAGATTGTACGTTTCGGGATTAATTGCGTTAAGTTCGGTCACAAGCTCCATTATGGGCTCAACAGGCTCGATTGTTTCCACAGGCATGCTTTCTCCTTTGGTGAGTGGAGCATCAAGACTTAATTTTTGCAGATCGGTATCATCAGTTCGCTCTTCTGCTGGTAATTCACGCAGAACTGCATATGAACCACCTCGGTACTCGTACGAACCCAAATCATTGGTTACATATAGTTCGATAACTTCCCCTGAAGCCGTAGAAAGTTTTGATTTACTGTAATTTTTGTAGTAGGCGTACTCATTTATCTGATCTCCAACAAAGTTTGCATAATATGAGCTATAGTCGGGACAAAGTGAAATTCCTGCACCGGTTATGGTACGCGTTTTTGTTACGACAATTTGCGAGTCATCATGGGTGGGTGCATAGTAAAGGAGGGGGGAGACGACGCCAATATCTTTTGCCGGTGCTGCATCTGCGTCGGCGGATAGATTAAGCGATGATCGGAAGTTTTCGGCTGCTAACGCATTTTGTGAGCGCACATTTGTGTAATTCCCAAAAATCGTGGCATCTTTTCCCGTCGCCTTGAAGTAAGCGACTTTTGCCATGGGAGCTATGGTTGGATATGAAATTAAGAGCATAAGGAACACTGCAATAGTGGTGGATGAAAGTGCTGTTACTTGTATCGTCTTAGGAAGTGAGTGGTACCAATGAAGTGTGCGATGTCCTACGTAGGAAAACAGTAACTTGATTTTTGTCTTCAAGATAAAAAATGAAGAAGGATGAGCGTGTTTGCTATCAAATTGGTCAAGGTTTATATCTTTATACATGATCAGTTGGTTCTGTAATGATAGTGGCGGCTGGGGTACACGCAATAGCCTGTCTGAGTGACTTCATGCCTCGCTTGAGGGTTGTTTTGACGTAGTTTGTATCTTTACCTATTTTATCGCTAATCTCGCTTGGAGTGAGTTTGTCAATCAAACGGAGGGTAATGAGGAGTCTTTGTTTCTCCGGCAATTGTTGAATGAAGTGATTTGCTCTTTCTTCAAGGGTGGGTTGTGATTCTACGAGCTCGGTATATTCCTCGACTAGCTCTTGGGGATTACCGTCGTTTAACCGCGTCAGTACCTGTACAAGTTCTTCTTGGGTATATCTCTTTTTTAAATAAGCAATAAATACATTGTGCGCAACACCATATAGGTACTTTACGGGATCATCAATGCTTTTTTCTGCCACAACAGATTTGGTGAATTCTAAGAATGTTTGGCTAGTAAGGTCTTCAGCATCAGGTGTGGAGAGTGTTTTGAAATAGAAGTATTTATACAGTGCTTCTACCTGCTCTTCGTAAATCGACTGTATCATGGTAAGAGTGATGTGCATATTTCTTTGCTCTGTAAGTGAGCGCAGGGGTACATTTATGTAATTGTATACCGCTTAGGAAGTGATTAACAACAATAATGTAGCCAAACTTGCATTTCTCGAGTATAATATGCGCGTTGGTTCGTTTGACTGTTCGGTTCGAGCCCTCCTGTAGGAACCCTCAACTCGACGTTAAATCGAATACACGATAGCACCTGGGGGTGATTATCAATGCAAGACAATAAAAAATTATTTGTAGGCAATCTGCCTTATAAAGTAACTGGCGCACAGCTTTCAGAAATGTTTTCACAATTCGGAACAGTTGTTGAAGCTGTTGTTATCGAAGACCGACAAACTGGACGTAGCAAAGGATTTGGATTTGTAACTATGAGCACTGAGGAAGAAGCACAAGCCGCGATCAATGGAATGAACGGTCATGAACTCGAAGGCAGAGCGCTCGTTGTAAATGTTGCTCGTCCAAAAGAGCAATAATTTTTTGTATGCAAAAGGGCCTGTCTCTCTTGTGGTTAAACCGTAGGGAGCGGCCCTTTTTGCATATCTGTTTTTTTCTTCGTATCTCCTTCAAATTCAGTATATTTCTCGGTTGATTGGTTTAAAGCGGTATTGTGTACCTTGGCATGTTGCACTCCATTCGTTACACTCTAGGGATGTCAGGATCAAACAACAAAGGCATAGTATTCATTGCATTGTTCGTTCTGGTAGTCGGTGGTTTATTTATGCTAAACAACACAGGCGAAGCACCTTCACCGGCACCGACGCCAACCCCCGTGCCAAGCCCTCGTACCCAGTCCGTGTCCCCCGAACCGAGTGTGACCCAAGACCCAGCACAGATTACACCAGGTGATGTTTCCGGAGAGAGTGCAATAACGCTTGAAGAGATTGCACTACATGCGACACAGAGTGATTGTTGGATGGCAATCAATGGCAATGTGTACGATGTTACAGACTTCATATCAAGCCACCCAGGTGGGCAAGCAATCGTTTTTGGTTGTGGGAAAGATGCAACATCGTTTTTTGAAAACCGTGCGAATAACAAGGGTCCGCACTCTGAAATGGCACGCAGCTTATTGCCGCAGTTTTTAATAGGGGAGCTCGCGGAATAGTATTAGGGCTCATTGGTTGATTTCTGATAGTATGTTGCGGTAGAACTAGTCAATGTTTAAGAACGTTCCTCGGTCAACGCTGGTGCACAGCCTCAAGATTTTAAGTTTTTTTCTTGGAATTTCCTTACTGATACAACTATTGGTTCCGGTGCTTACTGCTGAATCATCAGGAGCGTTTATCGCGAAGATTGGGTTATTCGGGCCGCTACTGTTGATCCTCTTTTTTGTACTTTCACACATTTTTGCTCCAGTTATTGGGAGTCCTGGAGTTTTACTGGGACTTTCGTTGTTTGGAATCGTTCAAACGTTTGTATTGCTGTATATTGCTGGATTGATCAGTGCAGTGATTAATTTCTGGATAGCACGGCGATTTGGACGGGTGTGGGTAGTACGGTTACTTGGAAAAGAGTCGGCAGATCTTGATCGGTTTGTTGCGCTCACTGGTAAGAAAATGCTTATTATATGTAGGATGTTCGGGTTTCCTTTTTTTGAAATCATATCGTATGCAGCAGGACTGACAAATATGAATTTTAAGACGTACTATTTGATCACGATACTTTTTGCTGCAATCCCTACCGTTGTGTCCATCGTCCTTTTTTTGTACGTTGGGGTGGACAGCGTTTGGGGTACGCTTATATGGGTTGGGGGGCTTGTCATTGTTGGGGGAGTGTTTGGATATTTTCTAAGACGCTATGCACGAAAGAGCTAATACAAACAATATAGTGGAAACGGCAACGCTTGGCGGTGGATGTTTTTGGTGTTTAGACGCTGTATATCGGCGAGTACGTGGCGTGCTATTGGTAACATCTGGATATGCAGGAGGAGAAACAAAAAATCCAACTTATGAACAGGTGTGCTCTGGAACTACAGGTCATGCAGAAGTGGTGCAGGTGGAGTTTGATCCAGGTGTTATATCGTATTCTAAAATTTTGGACATCTTCTTTTCTATTCACGACCCTACGCAAATCAATCGGCAAGGAAACGATGTTGGCACGCAGTACCGTTCAGTTATCTTTTCTAATACACTAGAACAGAAGGCTATTGCGGATAAAACGATACAATATCTTACTCAAAGTGGTGTCTTTAACAATGTAACTACCGAAGTATTGCCGTTAAACAGGTTCTATCCGGCAGAAGAGTATCATCAAGACTATTTTGCCAAAAATCCTGGTAATGGGTACTGCCATGTTGTAATTTCTCCAAAGGTTGCAAAATTTACAAAACGGTTTCCAGAATTATTGGAGTGAGGGTGTAGGAGTATAATTCAATTGGTACAAAGGGGGTGAAGCGTATGACAAGTACGCAATACTCAAAATACAACATAGCCGGTAACTACTTTGTTATGAGTGGATAGTACTTCTTCTTCATGCCAGTGTTGGTTCCTTATACAAAAATTTATGATGTCGCAAAACAGAAAGGGTATGTAGCTGACGAACAAGCGGGCATGCTGGAACGTGGTGCGAAGTTTGGGAAGGGCTGGATTGGTGTTAGAGTGGTGGGTGATGTCAAAGCTGATGATCCAAATATTAAGCACCTTGAGGGCGAATTTTCCGCGTATGAATTTGTTGGTCCATACAAAGAGATGGGGAAAGGATACTCAGTGGTAATGAAAGATTACCCGCATCCTACAGAGATGTACCATGTATATCTGACCGATCCGGCAGTCACGCCCGCTGAGCAGAACAAAACGCTCATATTGTTTAAATAGATTTGATTGTAGTGGTGGTACAATGCGAGCATGCGTTTAGCCGCTTTGCGCTTACGAATGCAGCAAGAAGATATTGCTGCTCTTTTGGTAACGAATCCTCTGAATGTGCGCTATTTGATTGGCTACCAGAGCAGCTTGCCCTCTGTGATGCAGGTAGGCCACTTTTTTGACCCCGAAGTTTTTCTGCTTATTACTCATGATGAAATTTTTATTCTTGCAGACTCACGAAATAGCGGATTGTTTGAGAAAACTAAGTTTAATGTCCACGTTTTAGCGAGTGCACCGGTCGCGGATGAGATTGTGCATGTTATTCATCGTGTTATTCCGCATGATCATACGATTGGTATTGAATATCGTTCGCTTACCTACGAAGACGGTTTGGCCTTAAAACGAGGGCTTGGGGGATATGAGGTGGTTGACTGCAGTTCCTGGATAATTACACAGAGGCAGGTCAAGGAGGAAAGTGAACTTGACCAATTGCGTCGTGCTGCTCAGATGACAGATGAGGTTTTTACAAAAGTTTTGCCAGAGCTAGTACCCGGTGTCACTGAATACGAAATTGCCTATAAGATCGAGGAATCCATCCGAAGTGTCGGCATGCAGTTGTCGTTTCCGACCATCGTTGCATCAGGTGCAGGTTCCGCTGTTCCGCATTACCACACTTCAGGTAAGAAGATTGTATATGGTGATACGGTGTTATTGGATTTTGGTGCGGTGTATGAAGGATATCACGCGGATATGACGCGTACGGTATTCGTTGGTGAACCGAGCACACGCATGCGCCAGGTGTATGAAGCCGTGCTTGCTGCACAAGAAGAGGTTATACGGAATTTGCACATAGGAATGACTGGGGATGAAGCATATGATATTTCTGGAGCGGCACTCGGGAAATATGCGAAATACTTCACGCATAGCCTCGGGCATGGAGTAGGTCTTGCGATTCATGAGTTACCGAGTCTCACTGCCCGAAGCCCTCATGTGCTGACTGAAGGTATGGTGTTTACCGTAGAGCCGGGGGTGTATTTGCCTGGTATTGGTGGTGTACGCATCGAAGATTTGGTAGTGATGACCGCTGACGGCCCGGAGGTTTTGTCTCAAAGCCCCAAAGAGTTGATAGCGCTCGGTTTGTAGTATACCTTGTAAAGGCTGTATGATATCGTTACTATACAAGTAATGAAACATGTTCGTGCTGCCCTACAGAGTGAACGTGGATTTACCCTTCTTGAGGTAGTAATTTCGGTCCTACTTTTGACCCTCGTGTTTAGCTTCTTTGATGTAATGACCCAAACACTTCGATTTACCAACCGCGGTAGGTTTGATGATATCGGTAGATCTATCGGTATCGAGCATTTGGAGATTTATCGTGCTATGGACTTTAACCTGTTACCGAGTGGTACTGTGGCAATCTCAGACCCTGAGCTTGCATCACTGCCCAACGGTACAGGTTCTGCGGTTTTTAGTGATTACGGAAGTGCTGACAGTGGCATTGTGCAAGTTGAGGTTACGATCAATTGGCTTGACAAAGGGGTACCGCGAGATGTTGCGCTCACGTCACTGCTTACCAATGGGGGGGTAGGAAAATGAATAAAAACACTTTTCTAAACGCACGGGGTACGTCATTACTCGAGCTTTTGCTGGTGGTAGCGCTGGTTGGGATATTATCAGTATTTTTATCAGGAATCTTTCGAAATGCCATTGACTTATACCAGAACCAAGACCTAGAAATTCGGGTTATTGAGTCGGCAAACTTGCTTAATACGTTTTTGCTCACCAATTTGCGACGAGCAGAAGGTGTAGAGGATACGGTGACCGACGGTGGAGATACGTTCGCGTCAGGGGATGATGAAATCGTACTCCGAGTCCCTGCAATCGACGGGTCTGGCAACCCGATTGTGGGGGTATATGACTATTTTGTATTTTATAAAGATACCGTGAATGTCGGCGATTTTCGGTGGCGAGCGATTCCGAATGCATCCAGCGCTCGAACGGCATTTGACCGTCTGGCGGCAGAAGAAATAACGTCGCTGCTTATCGAATATGACACATTGTTTCCCGAGGAAGCGAATCTCGTGACTGTTACATTTACATTGGAGAAAGAGAACTACGCCGGCACACAGTCAATAACACGCTCGACAAGCATTAACATGCGTAATCAATAATATGAGAAACATTTTTTACCACAAGCTCAGTTTATATCGTAACCAAAGAGGTGCGGTGCTTCTCCTAACGTCTATTATTCTTGCATCGGTCTCAGTACTTGCTGGGTTTTTGTGGCAACGGGTAGGAGGGTTTGTATATACCGAAGGCAAGGCTCATTTAGAAGAAAAAGTGCTTGCAATTACCGAGGGGGCACTTGATAAGGCGATTTGGAGCCTCAATCAGGACAGTAGCTACACCGGTGAAACAGAAACCGCGCTTGGTGATGGAGTATTTACCACCATCATTACCGATATCGATGGCTCTACAAAACGGATAGTAGCTACTGGGTACATTCCGAATGCAACAGATCCAATTATTGAAAAAACATTAGAGATTGAGGCTATCAATTCTGGTTCGGATATTAGTTTCCACTATGGTATGCAGGCAGGTGAAGGGGGAATTATTTTAGCAAACAACAACGATATTCAAGGAAGTGTATATTCGAACGGCGATATTCACGCGGGAAACAATTCCGAAATCATTGGCGATGTGTGGGTTGCGGGATCCGCAAATCCGGATACGACAGTTTCATATGAACAAAACGGCGGTGGTGCGAGTGTAGGAAATGGGCTTAACTTTGATGGAGATGATCAAGTACAGGCAGGAACGTTTGATGTGACACCTGGGGGGACAGGGAACGATGGGCTTACACTAGAGGCGTGGGTATTTGCCGAAAGCTTTGTTGGTCCATCAAAAGATGGGCGCATTATTTCAAAGTCAAATCCAAACTGGACCGGCAATAACGACGAAGAATACCACTGGTGGCAACTTACGACCATAAAAGGCGCAGGGAACCAACCGTTTCTACGATTTCGCTTGAAAACGAACTCAGGCGATACGGCTGAGGATGGCACCGCTGTACTTATTGCAACCTCGGGGGCACTTACTACGAACAGGTGGTATCACGTTGCAGCTACGTACGACGGGAGCAAGATGCGCTTGTACGTGGATGGGGTTCTCGTAGGTCAAATGAACAAGACAGGCAGAATAAAGACAGATCCGACAATGCCGGTATGGATTGGTCAGGGACCAAACGCGTATGCCCCATGGGATGGAGTAATCGATGAGGTTAGGGTGTGGAATGTTGCCAGAACCCAAGCCCAAATCCAAACATACATGACGCAGTCAGTTAATCCTGCAGACTCAAATCTCGTTGCGTACTGGCCATTTAACGATGGAAGCGGGCAAGTCGCGCAAGACGCGACGTCGTATAACCGAGATGGACAATTAGGCTCAACTGCAGGGACAGATGGTAATGATCCTACGTGGGTTGCTGGTTATAGTTTACAACCACAGGGATACACATTCGGAGATGCATCAGCACGTCGTGATCCTGCGCAGAGTTTTATTGCAACATCGACGGGTATTGTAAATGAAGTGTCAGTGTTATTAAAAAAGACTGGTAATCCATCGAACCTGACCTTACGTCTGGTTTCATCGAGCGGGGGTAATCCGGGAGGAAGTGGACAGCAGCTTGCGTCGGGTACCCTCAATAGTTCGTGGGTTACCACAGCCTATAATTGGATAACTGTTGACCTGAGCAGTGCACCAACGCTTACTACTGGTCAGACGTATTGGATTGTGCTCGATGGGGGGTCAAATGCCACGAATTACTATCAGTGGGCAGGGGACGTCGCGCTTGGTTATGCTTCGGGGCAAGCAAAAGTATCGAGTAACTGGTCATCAGGAGGATGGTCAAACGTTTCGTATGATCTTAATTTTCGAGTGGTGATTGGTGGTAATAATACTGGGTTTTACGGTACTAACAATGTGGCGGTTGATGGAGATCTGCATGCGAATCGCATTGAAAATGTTAGTGTCACTGGCGGTGCATATTATCAAAGCACCAATAATGTCAGTGCGGGATCATACCATCCCGGGAGTGCTGACCCACCACAGCTTGATTTTCCTATTTCACAAGCTCAAATTGATGACTGGAAGGCGGATGCGGGGACGGGTGGTACACACGTAGGGGATTACTCAACGTGCAATAGCACAATCGGACCATTAAAAATCACGGGGAATTTGACCCTTTCAAACAACTGCTCGCTCACCATAACCGGTACACTGTGGGTGCAAGGGGACATGACCTTGGATAATAATAATATTGTCCGGCTGGATTCGTCGTACGGGGGCAATGGTGGTGTCATTGTTACTTCTGGAAGGGCATTACTCTCAAACAACAATCAATTGAGGGGTTCGGGGCAGGGAGACAGTTTTGTACTTCTAATATCGGAGTATAGTAATCTGTCAAATCCCGCTATAACACTCGATAATAACAATATCACCGAAGCAATACTGTATGCCAAAGACGGCAAAGTACTCATCAATAACTCATCACAAATGCTTGAAATTACCGCGCATACTATTGAACTTCAGAATAACGTCGATATTATATTTGAAGAAGGCCTCACCGATGCGACAATCTCTGGTGGAACAAGCACTGGTTGGGCGATGCGCGATGGTACGTGGGTAGAACGGTAAGAGGCTACTGCTGACATTCACCCCACAACCCTTTATTGTCTCTTTGTGCTGCCGCTTGCAGCAGACGAAATTCTTGCTCATATGCTACGTCAGGGGGAAAGGTAGCGGTAGTGGCAAATCCTTCCTGAACCAACGTGGCGTTCACGAATGTATCACCAATATATACGTATCGAAGTAGTCTTCCATACCGATCTGTTTCTGAGACATCTTTGACCAAAAGCACTTCTTTATTAAGAACCAGCTGTTGGTTGAGTTCTGTTGCCTCTACCGCCCCGCACTCTGGTGTTTTATGTAGTTCGGGAGTGTCGATCCCGATATACCGAACAATATCGCCTGTACTCAGCTCAATAGTGTCACCGTCCACCACCCGGGTTACATATCCATAATTACTGTTACCACTTAATACACTGGGTGGCTGCTCGCTCTTGAGTAGCTGGACAACGGCAAAAATGGCAATAACAATGCCTATGACGATATGCTGTACTGACTCTTTCTTTACACGCATAGTTGTATAGTATAATAAAAGAACTATGGCGGAACGGACAAAATCTCCGAGCGCATTAAGCGCGATACTAGGGCTTTTGGTGATTGTAGGAATAATTGTCGGAGGGCTTATATTATTAGATAACATTCAGAGCGTTCCCGAGACGTCAGATATCACCCCAACTCCTACCACCCAACCTTCTCGTGTGTCGCTTGTATTAACAAATATGGCAGAACTGCCTGTGGATAAACAGTATGCTGTATGGGGGGTTATAAACTCCACCCCATTGCTTATTGGGACTTTCAAAATGGAAGGAGAACGTGTTGTACCGACGTTAGGTACACACTACGAAGACGGCGAGTTTGTGACAGCAACCGACGTAAGCGCAGCCGGAGAAGTATATATCACGGTAGAACATGCAGCTACGACGCCCTCTCATCCAACATCGGCACGATATCTTACGTCCAATGTTGAAGAGGGAATTGGTGCGTTGTCTTCATCTTTAAGGGATTTGGATGGTTTTCGAGGTGAATATATCCTCGCATCTCCTACCGATACCAGTGATACCAATGAAACGAGTGGTGTATGGTTCATGCATCGCAATGAAGATGGAACCTACAGTGCGGCGCTTTCTTTACCGGAGCTCCCTGATGGGTGGAACTACCAAGGGTGGGTCCGTCATGAAGGGCGCGTGTTAACTACTGGTACGTTTCGTCAGGGAAATATGCAGGACGGCTTCGCTCTGTACGGTGGTGATGTTCCCGGACCGGCTTTTCCGGGAGAAGACTTTTTGCTACAGGCACCAGAAAGTTTTGCGGCAGCGTTCCCGCTTAACCTAACAACTGGTGAAACCGAGGTGTTTATCACTATCGAACCCGTGCTTACCAGTGCGCAAGATCAAGATGCTTCCTCCGTCTCAGGTATTTTCCAATTTACGGTGCTACATACTGAGATCTCAGAAGATGCTGATGAGAATGTCAATTATCCGATGGATGCAGAGTCTTTAGTCCTTCCAAGCGGAATTGTCGTTATTCGGTAGTCGTCTGCCAGCTAGTTCAATTCTTTCTATATACGACGACAAGTGCCTTCCTCCCTGAAACCAAAATTGGATACTGCGCTTTTTGTGTAAAGCCCTTCGAGAAATATTTGAGTGCCTGGAACGTTGGTGAGGTATTCTCTACTAGCAACACAACGAAACCTTCCTGTCTAAGGATACGATGAAACGTCTTGTACATTTGATTATAAAAATCAGGGATGTTGATTTGAAAATGATGTCCCCATGGAGGATTTGTGGCGATTGCATCTATAGAGTCGGAGGGGAGCGTCATATTAGCGATAGCCATACGCTCGATGGTCACCTGTTTATGGTTTCGGAATGTACGCCGTAGTTTTTGCACAATCCGCAAGTCATAATCTCCCGCCATAATGTGTTTCCAGCCTTGTTTGACCGCAGCATGAACAATAGAACCACTGCCTGCAAATGGGTCGAGAATCACCCCGTCTTTTTGTAACGGGATCAAACTCGTCAGCAGATACGCGAGTTCTGGGCGGAGTGCCCCTTTTGGTAGTGAAGTGGTGTAGTCAGGATGCTTTGTAAGACGCATACCCAAAAACACAAGGCCTTCGCTGCGAAATATAAGCCAGAATTCTGTGTCAGGCTTGTTTGCATCTATGCGCATTTTTAAGTCTTTGGCGATTTTTGCTTCAAGCCGTGCCTTGTAATTCGGGTGTGGGTTGACTGTCTGGTTTTCGTGGGAAACCACCAGTCGAAATGTGCGAATGCTCTTTGGGAGGTTAACGCTTAGGGCTTTATAAAAATTGAACTCTTTGTTTAAAGAATTTAAGAGTTGCTTAATGTCCATATTCCCTGAGAAGGTAGCCATATGCAGGAAGGTATTATTAAAAAATGGAAGTTGTATGACTGTTTTTATTGCCGCGTCGGTCTCATATACGATGAGACCATCAAGAATTTCATGGATATCGTATGTCTTGGGAGCCAATACGTGTTCGAGCGCTTGTGGTATAAGCTCTTGGAAACCAGTGATAAAGGTGGAGAAGTACATTTTTTGATTACCCATAGTTCTATGTGCAGGGGGAATAGTGGTGATGCCGTTTTGGCTTCTTTACCCTTATCCTCGCTCAGTGTTCACAGTATATAATACCCACATGCAGGACAGCGAATTTAGTACCCCAATGATGCAGCAGTATACCAAAATAAAGTCTGAGTATCCTGATGCGCTACTTTTCTTCCGCCTTGGTGATTTCTACGAACTATTCATGGAAGATGCAAAAATCGGAGCAGATGTTTTGGACATTACCTTAACTGCACGTGATAAAGGATCCGACGGTAAGATTCCTATGTGTGGTGTTCCATATCACGCCGTAGACTCGTATATAGCGCGATTGGTACATGCAGGTTACAAAGTTGCGGTGTGCGAGCAGGTGACAGTGCCTGAGGCTGGTTCCAAAATAGTGGAGCGAGAGGTTGTACGCGTCATTACACCGTCTACCATTTTAGACGAAGCGGCAGTACCTCGGAATAAACCTAACTACTTGATGGTTTTTGATCCACAACCCAAAGGTAGTGCAGGGGTAGCGTTTATAGATCTTGGCACCTCGGATTTCCAGGTGGTACAGGTTCGATTTGATGAAAAAGTACGCGAGTTAGAAGACCTTATTGCAAAGTTTACGCCAACAGAGTGTGTGCTAGCACCCAAGTCGTATGAAGATGTGCGCTTGCGGGGCAGGTTGCGTCAGTTTGGTGGTCTCAATATTTTTCCATTCCTCAAATGGGATGACTATGCAAAGAAAGCTGAGGTTCTTTTAAAAAAAAGCTATGGTGTGGTTGATGTTGAGGCTCTTGGTTTTAAAAACTTGCCGCAATTAGTGACGGTAGCGGGAGTAGGGGTTGGGTATATTCAGGAGACGCAGAAAGCACTGGATACGCATCTTTCTCGCCCGCAGCAGTATGATGACGGACAATACGTATACATGGATCAAAATACGATTATAAACTTAGAACTTTTTCGTACCGCACGGGAAGGAAAGGAAGAAGGGTCACTTTTTTGGCTCTTGAATAAAACAAGGACCGCAATGGGCGGTCGATTATTGCGGTCTTGGATTGTACGGCCCTCTCGAAATAAAGAAGTAATAGAACAAAGGTACACCGTGGTCGAATACTATCGCTCAAACGCTAGCGAGCGGGATCGCATCCAAGGCTATCTAGAACAAATTGTTGACATAGAGCGCACGCTGGGAAGGCTGAGTGTGGGCGCGGGAAATGCGCGGGATTTGGTGGCGATTCGGTTTGCCCTTGAATCGGTGCAGGGAGTTCTGGAGAATCGTGTTGAACTGGCAATTTTTGATGAGTTAGACAGTCTTTACACAAAAGACATTCAAGGTGTGTATTCATTGATAGTGTCTGCAATTAAAGATGAACCAGCGGGCATAACACGGGAGGGGAACATGATTCGTGAAGGCTATAACAGAGAACTTGATGAGCTTCGTAGCCTGAGTCATTCGGGCAAATCGTACCTAGACCAATTACTGGCGCGAGAACGAGAGGCAACTGGCATCTCGAATCTAAAGATTGGGTTTAACAAAGTGTTTGGCTATTACTTGGAGGTGTCAAATTCACACTTGGGTAAAGTACCGCCAGAATATATACGCAAACAAACGCTGGTCAATGCCGAGCGGTTTATCACCCAAGAATTAAAGGAATATGAAGCAAAGGTATTATCTGCGGAGGAACGTATCGTAACGTTGGAATATGAGCTATTGCAAGAGGTTATTGCGCAGGTTATTCAGGAAGCAGGCCAGCTATTCTCAATCAGTAAGGTTATTGCTCGATTAGATGTGTTGTCGTGTTTTGCACAGATTAGCCATGAACACAGGTATGTGCGACCGGAGCTTTCAGATGGTAATAATTTAAACATAGAGGACGGTAGGCATCCAATTATTGAAGTACTCACGGAAGAATCGTTTGTCCCAAATTCGGTCAAGCTTAATTCTGATGATCAACAGATTATGGTATTAACCGGACCAAATATGGCCGGTAAAAGTACATTTGTAAGACAAGTGGTGTTGAGTGTTTTAATGGCACAAGCTGGCTGTTTTATTCCAGCAAAAAGAGCGACTATTGGTATAGTGGACAAGTTATTTACTCGGATCGGTGCATCGGACAATCTTTCACGAGGCTTGTCGACGTTTATGGTAGAGATGGTTGAGGTTTCAAACATACTACACAATGCAACAAACAAAAGCGTTATAGTATTAGATGAAGTAGGGCGCGGGACGAGCACCTACGATGGGGTTAGCATCGCCTGGTCAGTGGTAGAGTATTTAGCGACGAATGCTGATGTTCGGCCGAAGACTCTTTTTGCTACACATTTTCATGAACTATTACAGCTTGCAGAAAAATACCCTCAGGTAAAGAACTATCAAGTTGTTGTTGAGATGGAAGGAGACGAATTACACTTTTTGCATCGTGTGATGCCGGGAGGTACCGATAAAAGCTATGGTATCGAGGTTGCAAAGCGAGCAGGTTTGCCGTTAGAGGTTATCGAACGAGCCCGCGAAGTGTTGGACCAGCTTGAAAAAAAGGAAGGGATTTCAATTGAAAGAAAATCAAGAAAACACAAAAAACAGAAGATCGAAGCTGACCAAATAGGATTACTTTAAATTATGCCTATTCACATACTACCGAAAGATCTCGTTAATAAAATTGCTGCTGGTGAGGTTGTTGAGCGGCCGGCATCAGTGGTGAAGGAATTGGTGGAAAACGCAATCGACGCAGGTGCAACACATATCAATGTTTCGTATGAGGATGGTGGTTTGTCTGCAATTCGAGTCCTAGATTCCGGGAATGGGATCGTAAGTGATGAATTAGCGTTAGCTTTTGAGCGCCACGCAACCAGTAAAATCGTTGATATAGCAGACTTAGAGAATATTAAAAGTATGGGATTTCGTGGTGAAGCCTTGGCAAGCATTGCATCGGTCGCACGTGTATCTCTAAAAAGTCGTACACAAGACAGCGAATTTGGGTATGAGGTTGTTGTTTCATATGGACGAAAAGGCGATATTACGAAAGTCGGTATGCCGGTTGGAACTGAAGTTATCGTAGAAGGGTTATTTGAGGAACTACCGGTACGTAAGAAGTTTTTGAAAACTGTCCAAACCGAATCGAAGCACATTAATGCGCTGATGACCTCGTTTGTGCTCGCGCATCCGCAGGTATCGTTTGAAGTATATAACGGACAAAAACGAGTACTTTTTGCTCCTGGTATGAATTCGTTGCAGGAACGCTTGCATGCAGTTTGGGACGAAAATGTCATCGAGAAACTAAAGGATGTGTTTTTTGAACACCCACACCTTACTATTCGGGGATTTGTCGGAACACCCCAATTATCTGGAAGTAATGTTTCTCAGTGGCTATTTGTAAACCAGCGTCCAGTAGAGGATCGTGCGGTGTTTGCTGCGGTACGTGAAGGGTATGCTGGACTGCTTCCCCCCAAAGGCCGTCCATTCTTTATTCTCTTTATTCAGTCGCCACCACATCTTGTTGATGTCAATGTTCACCCTCGCAAACAAGAAGTACGGTTTGCAAGCTCTCAGTTTGTGTTTCAATCAGTCAAGGAGGCTGTAAGGAAGACATTGGATACATACGATATGACGCCGGTAGTAGGGGAATATTCTAATAAGCCAATAAACAAATATACAAATAAGCAAATAAATGAAGGCGGATATAGAAGCGAAGCATATGCATTTAATCGTGGAAGTACGTACGCTGGGAGGCAGAATGACTTGGGTCAAAGGGGGATGGTTTTAAACGATGCTTCGCTTTCGGATGTTTCTTCAATCCCACTGCCATGGGAACAAAAACGTCCAGGTGATATACGCTTTCAAATTTTTGAGAATGTGTATGTGTTTGTGTTTGGAGATGGAGGGATTACGATTTATGATCAACATGCCTTGCATGAACGCGTACTGTTCGAGAAGTTTAAAAATAACTTTGAGCGGGGAGTTGAGCAGGGGGATGTGCAATCACTCCTGATACCATTACAACTTACGTTTAGCCCTGAACAAATTAATTTGTTTGACGAGCATAAAGAAACCTTTGCAAGGCTCGGATTTAATATTAATAAGTTAGAGCAGAGAAAGGTTGAGGTTGCAGGTGTGCCGGTTTTTTTGAAAGATACAGCGATACCCTCGCTGTTGCCGGGCGTATTAGATGAATGGGGAGAAGTTGACAGTATTTCTGCAGACAGGGAAATTACTCTCGCTACCATGGCGTGCAAAGCCGCGGTGAAGGCAGGTGATCGGCTTTCAGAGCAAGAGGTCGCGTCCTTACTTGCAGAAGTTGGTGTTCTTGATGAAAAATACACCTGCCCGCACGGAAGACCGTTTAAGGTTGTATTACAAAGGGCAGAGATTGATAAGTGGTTCAAACGGACGGGGTTTTAGGTATATCGATCCGCTACACTCGTAGCTCCGAAGGCTTGGGGTTTTGTCTTTGCTACGAATCCGTTTCCTTCTATCATTCCGACGACCGCGTTGATAAGTGTATGGGTTTTTCCTTTAGATCCAACGTCGACGTGAATTTCCACATCATATCGCGTGATGCCCTCAACCTTGAATTCTTCCATAAATTGCTGTGCGACGTTAATAGAACGCATTGCCTCTTCGAACATACGATTTTCGAGAATCCAATGTTTGCCTTTTACGACTTCTTTGTCCCAAAAATAGATAGCGCCACCACCAACACGGTGCACAATAATGGCGCTTACAAACGCGACATGGTCGTGATATTTTTGAGAATCTGAGCCGATAATCACGTTATACGAATCGTCGGGCTTTTCAAGCATAAAGGCACCCATATGAAAAATAACTTCTTTAAAAGTCAATTTGCCCCACGTATGGCTTTGATAACTGCGCTGCTCTTCAATAGTTTCAAGAGTTTGTTGCTCTAGTTTTGTGACGTTTACCATTCCCGAATTGTAGGGGAGGACTGATTATTTGTACAATTATGGGATGCGTATTGTTTTACAACGAGTATCAGAAGCGAGTGTGTCAGTCAAAAAAAGAATGGTGTCAAAAATTGGCAGCGGTTATGTTTTACTTGTTGCTGTTGGTACGGATGACACCGAAGAGACTGTGAAAAGTATGGTAGAAAGTATTGCGCATCTTCGGGTGATGGAAGATGAAATAGGAAGGATGAATCGTTCGATTATGGATGTTGGAGGAGAAGTATTGGTCGTTTCGCAATTCACCTTATATGCTGATATGAGTCGAGGCCGTCGTCCGTATTTTGGTAACGCTGCCAACCCAGAAAAAGCTAAGGAACTTATACGCGTATTTGTGCAGGGCTTATCAAAATATGGGGTAGCCGTGAAAGAAGGGGAGTTCGGTGCCCACATGCTGTTAGAGCTTGTGAACGATGGTCCAGTGACCATTGTGCTGTAGTTAGAAAGAACAACAATAAATTACCAGGAAAATTTGTCATTGACCTAGAGAAGCTTCTTCGAAAGAGAAAGAACGTCCACGAGTGTATTTTCTGGTGTTGTCGTGTTGTCAATGTAATGATCGAACTTATCACGATTGTTATAGAACCAATTGTAAACATCTTCCTCATTCTGACCCGCCTTATGTGAAACTATTCTGTTTCGTTCTTCTACTCTCTCTAGATATTTCACCTTATCGCTGGGGCAGATAAGGACTGTGGTCGACCCAACTGGCAGATCATTCAACTTTAAATCTGCACCACCATAGAAAGTAAAATTGTTTTCATGAGAGACAGCAATGAGAAAATTTTGCCTTCTTTCATCATACGTATTCCCTAAGTCTTCAACGTCTATAGCAGAGTATTTTTTATTATTTAGTAATCGAATAATCGTAGTTTTGCCACATCCCGGAGGTCCAAAAAGTACAATTCGCTTCATGGTTGTATTATAGTTCAAGAACAGTTACCCAAGTAGGGTAAGTAATAAGTCCAGATACCTTTTTGTGTTATATAAACACAATTCGGGAACTTATGCGCAAACCTTTTTATGGTCTTGATTTCGGGACCTCAAATTCTACAATTTCTATAGCACAAGGTAGTGACGTTCGCGTGCTCCCGATTGATCCTGTTGCGGGGGATCCAGAAGTATTGCCATCACAAATATATTTTAAAAAAGATGGTAACGAGTTTGTCGGCAGTCTCGCTATGGAAACATATGCAAAAGACAATGCCAACCGCAAACCGGTACAGTGGGAGGAGATAGATACAGGAGAGAAGAAGAGAGTAGAGGTCGTTATAGATGAAGGCATTACGTATTACACCACCACTATTCGGTACCGTGTAGACATCAACAAGCCTGGTCAGCTCGTGCAGGCGCTTAAAACAACACTTCGTGAAAATTCTCTTGATACAGCATTCATATTTGACAAGACCATTTCATTGGAGGAGCTCATCGCAAAGATCCTACGGCGAATGAAAGAGCAGGCAGATGTTCAGATCGGCGAAGATATCAGAAATGTTGTGCTGGGGAGACCGGTGCATTATGCAGTAGGTCGGCAAGACGATAGTCATGTCGAGACGAGAATGGAAAAGGCTGCCATGATGGCAGGTTTTGAAACTGTCTCGTTCCTTGCCGAGCCCATCGCGGCTGCTTTGAGTTACTTGACCGAAACGAACGTTGATATGACGATCTTGGTGTTTGACTTTGGGGGCGGAACGCTTGATTTCTCGATTGTTCAGCGCAAAAATGGCAAACGGCCCCAAGTCATTGCGACGGGTGGTTTGCCCATTGGTGGAAACACCTTTAATGAAGAAATTATGATGCAGTACCTTTCACCATTTTTTGGTGTTGATGAAGTGTGGGGGTCGAAGCGGTTACCAATGCCTGCGTTTATAAAACAGAGCCTCCGGCGTTGGTACGAACTTGGGCCGTTGCAGACAACTGAGGTAAGAGAGTTTTTGAAAGAAGTCGAACGAAGTGCAGATAATTCCCGCTATATCGTCAATTTGCAGGACCTTATTAGCTTTGACTTAGGTCATCATCTTTTTCGTGTTATAGAAGATGCAAAAAAGCAGTTATCGAGCAGTGACAGTGCAGAAATTGTATTTGTTCGTGAACGCCTTTCCTTACAAGCTACCTTAACCCGCCGGCAGTTCGAGGAGATTTTGTCGCCGTATCTTGTCCAAATAGATCAAACGCTTGATGCGCTCTTTAAGGAATCAAAGCTTACTGCTTCGGGTGTAGATGTGGTGGTTGCTACTGGTGGAAGTAGCTTGATTCCAATCGTACAGCAGTTGCTGTTTGATAAGTATGGTAAGGGAAAAGTCCGATTTCACGATATTTTTGGTGGTGTTGGTGCAGGGTTAGCCCTGGCTGATCAGCTTGAGCGGTAATGGATCTGACAGAAATGGATTTTGTTAGTATACTTCAGGTATGAACATGCTGGATCTCCCCATACTAAAAGAAGGAATCTCTTCTCTCTCTCGCAAAATTTTCGACAGGATCTATGAAGAATATTATTCAATCGGTACGCTAACGATACCGGAAGGTATGACGGAGTGGGCGATTAAGCAGTTTGGCAGTATTGATGTACTGGAAAAGCAGCGGCTTCTTCGGTTGCGTAACAAGTGGACCGGACATGAGGTGGTATTTAATAGTATTCGTGCCAATAGACCGCAACCGAAAAACGAACCAGTGACCGAGGAACAAATTCTTCAAGAAGCACAAAAGCCGCCTTTTAATGACGTATACAATCTGACACCGGAATCGTTTTTTGGAAGGGTTGAAGGGAAGCATTGTGTGACCGCGTCGAACGTGTCAATGTATGATAGCTGGCATGGGGTGTTAGTTTTCAAGCAGCCAAACCCTCTTGATATCAGTGAAGAGAAACTTATTGATCTTTTTGAAGTTTCAAATAAGTGGTTTGGATTAGTTCACGAAAAAGATCCAGAAGCAAAATATCCAATGTTCCAGTGGAATTGTTTATGGCGTGCGGGTGCAAGTATTGCATGGGGACATACGCAGGTAACGCTTTCAAAAGGCACACCATTATCTGCAGTACGAACAAGGAAAGAAATTAACGATCGATATTTGAAAGAATTTGGTGTTGGGTATTTCGATGACTTATTTATATTGCATAAAGAGTTAGGACTCGGGTTTGATGCGGGGAATATGCGGGTAATACTACCGATGGATGCAACAAAAGAGCGGGAATTTATGATTCTTTCCGATACTTTTGGGAATGATGAAGCACGGTTGTTATATCAAATCTTGGCTCAGTACAAAACTCTTTACGATGTTAATTCCTTTAATATAGCAGGATATTTGCACCCTATTGGCAAAAGGGCTTATGGTTTGCCAGTTATTTTGCGAGGTATAGATAGAGGAGCATTACACGCAAAAAATTCAGAGTATGGCATTATGGAAGTACTTGCTGAGGTAGATGTTGTGACCATTGATCCGTTTGCGAGTGTTGAGGCCGTAAGGACTGCATGTGACAGATTTAGAAATGGATAAATGTTTTGCGATGTACATCGGAAAGTCCGTATCTTTCAATGTGTTCTCGATGTAATTTTGTTCCGTACCCTTTATGTTTTTCAAATCCGTATTTACCGTATTGTGCCTCTTTTGAAAGGTTCATCATGAGCTCATCACGGTATGTTTTGGCAATTATTGAAGCGGCGGCGATGCTTGCAGAGATTGCGTCGCCTTTGATGATGGCGGTTTGCATCTCTTTTGGTAAAGCAGGAATACCAAATGCGTCGATGAGGTAATGGTCGGGAGTAATGTCCAGTGCTTCAATAGCAATCGCCATTGCTTTGAGAGTACTCGCCGAGATTCCTATAGCATCAATCTCTTGTGCGGATACTGCACCAATTCCTATAGATACTGCGTGGTGCGTGATTTCGTTATGCAATCTCTCACGTTGACGTACTGAAAGCATCTTGGAGTCTCGTAACGAGAAAGGTAATGTGCCGAAAGCGGGAAAAATAACAGCCGCGGCAACCACAGGCCCTGCCCATGGCCCACGGCCAACCTCGTCGATACCAGCGATGTTCTGTATCCCTTTATTCCATAGCTCTTGTTCATAATCAAAATGTGCAGGCATAACCATAGGATAATTATTTCATATCATTTACAATCCTTATATGACGAAAAGGTTGGCGTTTGTTATCTCTCGCATATTTGGTCCTGAATCAACCGTATCTCTGGGGATTTGGGCGCTTATGAGCTTTGCAACAGACCTGGTATGGCGTAGCTCGTTATTGTTTATCATGGTGATGTTTGTGATTAATGTGACTGCGCCGATGGTGGTCTATATCTTATTTTATCTGACGGGGAGAATAAGCGATATAGAAGTGACAGATCGAAGACAGCGGCCACCAGTTCTTATTACTATACAGGCTATTTTTACACTTGGGTTGGTCTTGGCTTTTAGGTGGGGTACTTCATTCTACTTTTCTATCGCAGTTTGGATTTATATATCTCTTTTACTTGCTACCATCATTTCCTTTTTTTGGAAAATCAGTTTGCATATGGTTGGAAATACCATGTTCTTTGTATTAGCTGTGCAGTTAATAGGCCTTCCGGTAGTGGCCGGGGTTGTGGCACTGAGTATTGTCGCGTGGAGTAGGCTCGTATTAAAGAAACATACTGTGATGCAGCTTGTAGGGGGGGTGGCACTGCCAGCTGTTTTGTTTCTTGTCTTGCGTTGACTGATCTAGTCAAATAGAGTACCATTCCGATATGGATAATTCCTTCCATACGAGCAATCGGCACCAGCGGATTTCGAGTGTGCGCCTCGTATACGGAAACCCTCCTGTGTATACCGAAGACCCTCTTGAAACAATAGATTATTGTACACGTTTAATCATGCAAGTTCGTGAGGATCAGTTGCTGTACAATATGGATCCCGAGAAATACATAGAGCAATATGAGATGGATCACTTAGGGTATGTGGCTGTTGAAGAGGATGAGGAAGAATAACCGATCTCCTCGCGCGTAATTTTCTCCCAAGCACGTTGTATACGTAAGAAAATTCAATTCATAGATTTTTCGAATCCTATCTCATACAATATCCGCATGCGATTTAGTGACGAAGAAATTTCTCAATTAATAAAAAGTTGGGCTGCAATCTCGCTCGCTTTTACCATAGCCGGCATGACTGGCTCTTTTGGATCGAGTGGGGGAGGGCAATTTATCCAAGCGTTTTTTGTGTCCTCGGTCACGGTAGGGCTTGCGTTTCTTTTGCATGAACTCGCGCACAAGTTTGTTGCGCAACACTTTGGGTGTTGGGCTGAATTTAGAAGTTTTGATATGGGGCTCCTGCTGGCAGTCATTATGAGCTTTACAGGCATCGTGTTTGCTGCTCCTGGGGCAGTAATGGTTGGTGGCGTTGTAAGCACAAGTGAGAATGGCAAAATATCAGTTGCCGGGCCTTTAACAAATATTGCGCTTGCATTATTTTTTATAGTAATCCGTACTTTATTGCCGGTGAGTGGGATTGCTGCGCTTATTGTGCAGAGTGGCATTTTTATCAATGCATGGCTCACTGTCTTTAATATGTTGCCACTTTGGAACCTCGATGGCAGCAAGGTCTTTCGGTGGAATGTGCCCATTG
Organism: uncultured Candidatus Saccharibacteria bacterium; assembly: GCA_964392315.1. GTDB lineage: Bacteria > Patescibacteriota > 4484-211 > 4484-211 > JAGQKX01 > CAYMOT01. Next base: position 98,011 of record CAYMOT010000001.1, on the reverse strand, counting down.
GCCTCTTTGTCATAGGGGCAGGTATCTTTTTAATGAGGGTATAGCTCACGACAATCACTCTATTTACAGTTCTGATAATCGTGTTATTATTCAAACCATATGCCACTTTTTAGAAAAGCAAGAAATGTCCAAGATGTTGAAGAAAACATCGATTCTACTGTAGAACAAGGGGTCGAAAGCAAAGGTCCGAGCCAAGTGCCAATTCTTCCCATAAAAGACACTGTTGTGTATCCGTACACGGTCATCCCTGTGTACGTGGATGACAAGATAGGCGCGAAAGCGGCTCGATGGGCATTGCAAAACGATCGCACTGTCGGAGTTTTCAGTATTAAACCAGAAACAAAAAAAGAGGATCCTTTGCAACCATCTGCGCTCTATTCTATTGGTACTGCCTGTATTATCCATAAGATTGTCCCGGTTTCTACCCAGGGTACAATGGTCATTTTGCAAGGTGTTTCGAAAATTGAATTATTAGATATTCAGACAGATTCGGTTCCGTGGGTGGGTACCGTACAAGAACTCCCTGATATCGTTGAACAGAGTCGAAAGGTTAAGGCATTGGCTAAAACCGCTTTGGCAACTGCTCAAAATATCATTGCTCAAACCCCGTACTTGCCGCACCAAGAGTTACAGTTCGCGCTTGAAAGTCTTGATGATCCACTCAAGCTGGCATATCTCATATCAACGGTAGTTGGGATGAAGGTAGAGGAACGGCAAAAAGTACTAGCGCTCTCCAGTGTTGAGGCAAAGCTAGACCATCTCATTAAGGTCTTAACCCGTGAGGATGAGCTGCTTCAGCTCGGTGGCAAAATACAAGAGGATATACGAAAAGACTTTACTAAGAGCCAGCGGGAATACTTTCTTCGGCAAAAAATGAAGGCTATTCAGAAAGAATTGGGAGAAGAGTCTGAGACTGCGGCTGAGGCAGAAGAGTATCGACTCGCATTAAAGAAGTTGCGATTGTCTGATGAGGCACGTGCAGAGATAGAGCGTGAACTTGAGCGATTGGAACGGATGAATCCGATGTCAGCGGAATATCAAGTAGTCCGAACATATCTGGATTGGGTTTTTGATTTGCCTTGGAATAAGCGTACAAAGGACAAGCTCGATTTGGATCGTTCTCAAAAAATCCTTGATCGTGATCATTATGGGCTCAAAGAGCCGAAAGAGCGTATTTTAGAATACTTAGCAGTTCGAAAATTGCGTAGTGAGCATACCGGCCCGATCCTGTGTTTTGTTGGCCCCCCAGGAGTAGGGAAGACGTCCCTGGGAAAGTCAGTTGCTCGTGCGTTGAATAGACGTTTTGTGCGTATGAGTCTCGGAGGGGTTCATGATGAATCTGAAATCCGTGGGCATCGAAGAACATACATTGGTGCAATGCCAGGTCGAATTGTGCAAGGGCTCAAGCGGGCTGGTTCAAAAAATCCTGTATTCATGCTTGATGAGATCGATAAGATGAATTCTAGTTTTCAGGGGGATCCGGCCGCAGCAATGCTTGAAGTATTGGATCCTGAACAAAATAGCCATTTTCGCGATCACTATATTGATTTAGATTTTGACCTTTCTGACGTGTTTTTTATCGCTACGGCAAATTCTCTCGATACTGTGCACCCTGCGCTCCTTGATCGCATGGAAGTGATTCGTTTGAGTGGATATACCTCTGAGGAAAAACTCCAAATTGCAAAACGGTATCTTTGGCCAAAGCAACGGAAAGAGCATGGGTTAGATACAAAAGCTGTCACCATAACCGATGCGGCGATTAATGCAATCATCGCGGATTATACGCGTGAGGCAGGGGTGCGAAATCTGGAACGGGAGTTAGCGAAATTGTGTAGAAAAGCGGCTTGGAGAATTGAAACACGTGGTGGAGATTCTGTAAAAATTACGCACAAAACCCTCAAAGAGTATCTCGGTCCAGAAAAGGTCCATTTAGAGGTCGCACGGCGTACGTCAGAACCTGGTGTTGCAACAGGCTTGGGAGTTACCCCAGTCGGAGGAGAAATCCTCTTTATTGAGGCAACGGCCATGCCAGGGACTCGGCGTTTCCAGGTGACTGGGCAGTTGGGTGATGTGATGAAGGAATCCGCACATGCGGCGCTTTCTCTCGTGCGTGCCCGATCAGGCCAACTTAATATCAATAAGGACTTTTTCAAAACGAACGACATCCATTTACATGTGCCAGCAGGCGCTGTTCCCAAAGATGGGCCGTCAGCAGGTGTTGCTATGACAACCGCGCTGGCTTCTCTGGCAACAAATCGGAATGTGCGGAGTGATGTTGCGATGACCGGAGAGATTAGCTTGATTGGGCTTGTGTTACCCGTGGGGGGCATAAAAGAGAAGGTGTTAGCTGCAAAGCGCGCCGGTATTACTAACGTGGTTTTGCCTTCAAAAAACAAGGGAGACTTTGAAGAAATTGAAAAAGAGCTACGTCAGGATATCACGGTAACCTTCATTGACACGATAGACGAGGCGTTGCGGGTTGTTTTAGTATAATTAACGGATATTTTCTTCGTGTGTTACTCTCATTAGTGTAGATTGTTTTCCACAAACCCAAATTTTCCACAGTCCATAATTCGGTAAAGGCAATCAATTATACGTGTACCTGTCGGGACTGCTCGGCACGATTATACCCCTCCATGGTGAGGTTTGTTGCAAGTGAAACGTATGTATTTTTTGGTAAACAGGGTTACTGCTGGGCAAGGGGGTTGACAATGTGCTCTTGGGTGTTATATACTTCTCCTGTACGAAAAACAGGTGGTTGTGCAAAACAATGCACACACATCTTGCTTTTTATAGGATAAGCGCTCAGTTCCCAGTGTTTGGCTGAAGCCGTTGCGACATATAAGTCGATAACAGGATTCTTCTGCTGAACACTAGGAAGTGGGCGTTTTTTTGTATATATGGTATGTTTTGGGTAAAATAGAGAAGTTGGGCATACTGTGTAATGTATGGGAGTTGTGGGGATTTTAGTTTGGCGGGTATTTTGTAGTATGTCATGTATCCTTCTTGTTGGTGCAAGACTATGTTGGGAAGCCTGTGTGTTATACACAAAATATCCCAACGGGATATTTTGGGCTTGTAGCTCAGTGGTAGAGCGCGAAGCTTATATCTTCGTGGTCGGAGGTTCGATCCCTCCCAAGCCCACCAGGAACGTAATTTCTTCATTTCATATTCTTCGATTTGCTTTATAAACAGGCTCAGAATACAATTCCCTTCATGCAAATTATTAGCGATATTTCTTCTTTGGATATTGGACGCGAAGATCGGGTACTTGCGGTATTTCCGCATCCCGACGATGAGAGTGTGTACGCGGGTGGCTTGCTGCGTCTATTAACAATAGCGGGTGTTTTTACACATTTATTGATACTGACAAAAGGGGAGAAAAGTACATTACGATTTGGGTTAAACAGAGATGAAGACTTGGGAAGTATTCGAGAGAGCGAGGCGCGGAAAGCTTCTGAAATTCTGGGTATCTCTTCTTTGTTTGTTGGTTCGTTTCCAGATGGAGGTATCGCGAGTGAATGTGAGGCGATTAAAAAACATCTTAAAAATGTGTGTTTGATACAGCAGCCTTCGATTTTATTGACCCTTGAACCCAGTGGTATCTATGGTCACCCCGATCACATTACTACCACCAATATCATAACAATGGTCGCACGGGAGCAGCAATTAAAACTACTTTTTGCAACAGTGCAGGGAGAGATCTATAATCCATCTGCAGCGGCAAGAAAGATGGCGCAGCCGAATCATGTGTTTGTCCCCCTGCCTCCAACATTTAAGCTAACCCTTAGAAGCGACGTTGCAGATATAAAACTGCGTGCAATTGGCGCACATCGTTCTCAACATGTCATTGATGAAGCGTTTAAAGAAAAATGGGAGAAGAGGGAGCTGCTTGCGTCAGAATTCTATACATTTGATAAATAAGAAGTTTGGTTTCCGCATGCCCCTATTACACGCTATCATACACGCCTACGAGTTCAGCCCGAACAATTAAACGATTGATAGGTATTCCCGGTGGATCACAGGTCTGTAGTGTAAGTGTTGGTTTTTCTACTGGGTCTAGGAGAGGTGAGAGGTCAAAGGACTTTACTATCTTTGACTCAGTAATCACATAATCATACCGCTTATTTTCATACATAATGGTGATTCGGTCATTGAGTGCGAGTTTGTTTAACAGTGTAAACTCTGCCGCATATTTTTTGATTTCAAGTGGGTTTGGTGTTGAATGTGCAAAAAGATACGTGTTGCCGGGTTCCTCGCTTGGTAGCGCTGTTCCATTTGCATGCGCAACACCTTGTTCTAGTGCTTTAAAGTATGCGTCTTTATCGCTTACCGATACACGTAGTGCGATAGGGGAGTTGACGTTAATTTTTTCTATGATTATCGCGGCGTCCGTGTTGATGGGAGCGCTGGCTAGAGGAATAGGCGTTGGTGTTATATTTGCCGGGGGCTCAGGCTCAAGTGCAATGGGTGTCGGCTGAACTTTTGCTTCGTCAAACCATTCTGCCCATACATAACTTGCCTCAAGCCGAATTATGGGAAAAAACGTCCATACAAGATATAAAATACCCGATAATATAAATGAATTCGCGATAGTCTTTAACGTAATAAAAAGTACTTGGGTCGACTTTTTCATAGGGTGTATTATAGCGTGGAATTTGTATTTAGAGAACGTCCCGTGTGGTCTTGAGTCTTCTGAGGCTTATTAGAGCGTTTCGAGTTTTGGTTCGTCTTCCTCCGAATCCCGGTCTATGTGTTCCAAATACCGCTCAGTGGTTGCAATCCTTCGGTGTCCCGCAATCTTTGAGATTAGTAGCACGCTTGCGCCTTGTTTGAGGTGGTGAGCGATAAAGGTATGCCTCAAATCGTTGACCTTGGCATCAGCAATGCCTGCCTTTTTGTAGTAGCGGTCGATTGCGCTGCGTATATTCCTTACAAGTAAAGGACTGCCAGTTCGGGTGACAAACAACCGATCATTATCGGTATTAGGCCGTTCTTCAATATATTCTTTGATTGCTTTGGTAACTGCTTCATTAAGGGGAATGGTACGTTCTACTGTTGTTCTGGATTCTGGAATGAAGAGCTTGCCGGTTTTCCCGTCTTCGGTAAAGGACAGATGCTCAATGCGAATACGTGCAAGTTCGCCAATACGCACACCGGTTTGTATAAGGAGCTCAATTATTGCGTAGGTTCGTACATCATTGCGCGCTGCATCCCGCAACGCACGATACTCGGTTCGTGTCAAAATTCGTGGTGGTTTAGTTTCGAACTTGGGGTGAGAGATCGTTGCTGCGGGGTCGTCAGTGATATATTCATTGACCTTGAGAAACCGAAAAAATGTTTTGGTAGAGTTGAGTTTACGAGAAATGCTCTTTTTGGTAAACCCTTCCTCATCAAGTTTTTTTAGGAATGATTTGAGGTCGTCGGTTTGAATGTGGTGAACGTGGGTCCTGCTTAACTCTTTCCCTACAAAGTTAAGTAGTTGTTCTACGTCTTTTCCGTATGCAAGGATTGTTGATTCAGCCCTGTTTTTTTCTTTTAAGTGGTCGACAAATTGCTTATGTGCAGTATCTACCGTAATCATACTATAGGTATATAACATGCATTAATTCAGTTTGTCAACATGATACACGTGCTACTAAGTAGCCACGAATCTTGAAGACTTCCGTTGTTTTACGTAGTATGTATATATGCGAAGAAGTACAATCGTTCAATTTGTTCTTATTAGTGCGATTATTGTGGTTATGATACAAATAGGTCGAACGAGTATCAAAACCTATCAAAGTGGGCAACGTGTTGAGCAACTTGAGGCAGAAATTGCCGATATACAGCAACAAAATAGCAAATTACGCAGAGTATTGGCAGATCGAGATACGAATGCGTTTGTAGAGATGGTCGCTCGGAATAAACTCAACTTTATGAAACCGGGAGAATCACTATATATCGTTGTTAATGATGAAAGTGAAGATAATCAAGAGGATGCTGCCATTGAGCAATTGAAAGATATGACCCCATTGGCACATTGGAAGCTGTTATTACTGGGGGTTCGTTAAGGCTTTTATGCAGTACTCTTTAAGAAAAGGCCTGTTTATCGTAATTGCCTTGGTAGTTTTTGCCAGTACGTATGGGTTGGTTTCGATTCAAAATAGAGATATTGGCCACGTAGAAAGTTCTTGGGCACTGCTTCATTACTACATCAATGCAAAATACTTCAAAGAGCTTGGATATTTCGATCTCTATGCATGCGTTCTTGCCGTACACTCTGAGTCTTCTTTTGTACATGCCAATAAACAGGTTAGGAATTTGGAAAACTACCGTCTAACTTATTGGCAAGAAGAGAAAGTGAAGTGTCCAGAGGAAAATTTTACTCAGAGGCGATGGGAAACCTTTTCTCAAGAAGTAAAGCAAATACTCTCGCACCAACAACCGTCATATTGGGTAGGCGTACTAAAGGATAAAGGGTTTAACCCTTCTCCAGCGTGGCTATTAGCAGGTCAGCCCTTGGCAAATAGTACGCTTGTAGGAGAGCCGCTGTATCGTGCAACGATACAGCTTGATTGGATGGTAATTACTGCATTGCTGGTTACCGTAGCATTGGCAGTCTCACCAGGCACAGCCGTGACATTAGGCTTTTTCTTCATAATGTTTTATGGAACCTTTGGGAGATTGATGGGCAACTATTTCCAATATGTATGGCTTGCGGCAAGTATCGGGGGTTTGGTTTCGTGGCTAAAGCGGCGGTATGCGATAAGCGCTTTGTGTTTTGCAGTTGCGGTTAGTTTTCGGTTGTTTCCAGCGCTCTTTCTACTTGGCTTTATGTGCAAAGCGATATACGCGATTCTTGTAAAAGACCATTCAACACGTACTGCATATATAACTTTTTGGAGGTGGTTTGTGGTGTGGGGAACTGCACTTTTTTTGCTCAGCGGACTGGTGTTTGGCTTTGAGGCTTGGGTTCAGTTTTTTGAAAAAATAACAATGCACGCGCGGTATATCATTGCAGAACCGTTTCATATTGGATTGCATAGTATGCTGATTGATTTAGTGTCAAACGACACGCTTCGTGTGGTAGTGTCACTTCTAATTACTAGCTCGGCAGTAATTTTGTATTTGATATCAGTAATAAAGCATAGCAGTATGGTGAGTGTTGGGCTTGGAGCAATCCTTATGTATTTTTTACTTACCTCATCCCCGTACTATACGGTTGGAGTAGGACTCGTTCTCGTTGGTAGCAAAACGCTGAGGCGGTTCGCATATATGCCGGCAGTATTTCTATTGGGTTGGGTGTTTCTTGTAGCATTACTTGTGCCTGGCGCGTTTTATGATTTACGCAATATTGCCCACCCATTCGTCGAAGTGCTGACACTTGTGGTTATGTGGGGTTTGCTGTTGTTCTTTGCTGTGGTGGAGGCTAAACAGGGGAATGTGTAATAAGATTGGTAGTCACTCGGACTCGAGGCATAAGCTTGGGTTTCTGTGTTTTCTCTCACTTCGTGAGTACTATAGTGAATTACGTGGAACAGATACAAGCGAAATAAAGATCTTTATTTCGCTGGTACCAGGGGTGGGGATCGAACCCACGACCTGAGGCTTATGAGTCCTCCGCTCTGGCCGACTGAGCTACCCTGGCTTGGTGGCGGGGGCAAGGAATCGAACCTTACATCCGCGAGATTATGAGCCTCGCATGCAGACCACTACACTTCCCCGCCGCAAGAGGTCGCTTTTTCCTTATAACAGAAACAAAAAACTGAGTCAAGCCAGGGTGTCAATTTAGTCCTTGCTATGATAGAATCACGATTGTAATCTTGGTATGCAGCAAATAAATCCCTTTAACCGGCAAAATAAACAAGAAAATCCCAGTGGAAATCAATTAAGCAAAACACTACGGGCGGTGCTGTTGTACTTTGGTTTGGCCATTATTTTAGGCTCAATTGTCATGACATTTATGTCGAGCTCAAGCGCAGAGAATGAGATAGACTTTTCTACGCTCGTTCGGGATGTCCGAGAAAATAAGGTCGAAGAAATCATCGTAGAAGGGGACGAACTTCAAATTACCTACAAAGATGGTGCAGAAGCAATTTCTCGTAAAGAAGTACAGTCTTCTGTGGTGTCGCTTTTCTATGAAGCAGGTATTGATAACGTTGAGGAGCGTGTCAGAGTCACGGTTAAGGATCCAAACCCATACGGTATTTGGCTGAGCATTCTAGTCAATTTTCTGCCAATTCTTTTGATAGTCGCGGTGGTAGCAATGTTTATGCGTCAGGCGCAACGTTCCAGTGGGTCGATTTTTGGGTTCGGTAAATCAAACGCGAAGTTGTTCCGAAGAGATATGCCAAAAGTAACGTTTAAAGATGCTGCCGGGGTAGATGAGGCAATAAGAGAGCTGGAAGAAGTCGTAGACTTTTTGAAACGTCCGGATAAATACAAGGAGGTTGGTGCACGTATTCCCCGAGGAGTACTCTTGGTTGGTCCGGCAGGAGTGGGAAAAACCCTGCTTGCGCGTGCGGTGGCAGGTGAAGCTGAGGTGCCGTTTTATAGTATCGCGGGTTCCGAATTTATGGAGATGTTTGTTGGAGTAGGGGCAAGCCGTGTGCGAGATCTGTTTGAAACTGCAAAGAATTCAGCACCTTCTATAATTTTTATTGACGAAATTGAAAGCATCGGCCGACACCGTGGCGCTGGAGTCAGTTCTAGTCACGGGGAACAGGAGCAGACACTGAACCAAATACTTGTTGAGATGGATGGTTTTACCCAGAACACGGGCGTTATTGTACTTTCTGCTACGAATCGTCCGGACTTACTTGATCCAGCCTTGACTCGCCCAGGTCGATTTGATCGTAGAGTAATGATAGATTACCCAGATATAGAAGGCCGAAAGCAGATCTTGACCATCCATAAAAAAGGTAAGCCATTGGCGGAAGATATTTCACTCGATCGGCTTGCGCAGCGGACGGTAGGATTTTCAGGAGCCGACCTTGAGAACATGCTCAATGAAGCTGCGATACTAGCAGCTCGAGAAAATAGAAAAATTGTGACCGCCAGCGATCTGGAAGAAGCTGCGACAAAAGTAAAAATGGGTCCAACCAAAAGGCGCATTCAAACAGAGATAGACAAGAAGATGACTGCATATCATGAGGCAGGCCATGCAATCGTGGCCCATTATTTACCTAATGTTGATCCGGTGCATCGAGTTAGTATTGTTTCCCGCGGTGCAGCACTAGGATATACCATGATTCCTCCACAGATGGATCGATACAACCAAACAGAAATCCGTCTCAAAGAGACTATTTGTTCAATGCTTGGCGGACGTGCTGCAGAAGACCTCTTCTTCAATGAAATGACGATAGGTGCCGGAAATGACATTGAACGCGCAACCCAAATTGCCCAAGAAATGGTCGTGAAATATGGTATGTCAAAGCTCGGGCCGCGAGCGCTTCAGATGAGTGAGCAGCTTGATGAGCGCAATTGGAATCTGGACCGTCCATTAAACCATTCTGACCATACGTTGCGAGAAATTGATGAGGAAATCGGACGTATCATTGATGAGGAATTTAAGAAAGCGAAAAAGATATTGGAAGACCACCGTGATAAAGTGATTCAGGTTTCGGAAAAACTTATTGAGCTTGAGACGATTGAGGCTGACGAATTCGAGAAAATGATGAACGGGGAACCCCATGAAAAAACTCCTACTGATTGATGGTCATTCTTTGCTTCATAGGGCTTTTCACGCGCTGCCGGAATTTGTCTCTCCCGACGGAAAACCAGTTGGTGCAGTGTATGGGTTTGCTCGCATGCTCTTATCCGCACTCAAGCAGCGCACCCCTGATAGTGTGATTGTAACCTGGGATACCCCTAAGGCTACGTTTCGGCATCATCTATATGTTGAGTATAAAATGCATCGGCCCAAAACAGACGAGTCGTTGAAAGAACAAATTGCCTTGGCGCAGGAGTTGGTGAAAGAATTTGGCATTGAACAGTTTTTTGTAGAGGGGTATGAAGCTGATGACATTATTGCTACGGTAGCCAACGCATACCTTGCACTGCACGATAACGAAGGAAAAGTAGAAATCCTAACGTCAGATATGGATATGCTGCAATTAGTGAATGATTCTATACAAGTGGCAGCAGTGAAGAAGGGAATGAGTGATATAGAAATCATGGGACCAAAAGAGGTTCATGAAAAGTACACGCTGGCACCTACTAAATTACCCGACTTGAAAGGCTTAATGGGGGATAGCTCGGATAATATTCCCGGAGTAAAAGGGATAGGTATCAAAACCGCAACCGCGCTTCTTACGCAGTATGGTTCGATTGAAGGCGTGTACGAACATTTAGACGAAATTAAAGGAAAAACAAAGGAGCTGCTTTCTCATCAGCATGAGATGGCGCTTTTGAGCAGAAATTTGGCAACTATCAGGGCTGATGTCCCCATTAGTATTGTCCAGACGAAAGAGTACACCTATGCAATCGATGTGCCCGATGTGCTAGATATATTTCAGCGTCATGGATTTAAGAGTCTCGTTCCATTGTTGAAATTTTTTCAAACGCAACCCGCGGCTAGCAGGACAGAGTCCGATACCCAGTGGAAAGTAGTGGAAGACGATGTGGCGGGATTTGTGCGGGAATTGGGTACAACTGTCGATTGCTATATGCAACTACTTTCAGATAATCATGTGGCTGCATGGGTTACACCGGAGGCAGGTTTGTGGATACTCAATATTTCAAAGAACTTTTCAGCAGAAACAAAAAGAGAACTACAATCTCTTTTGCATGCAAAAGAGATTATTGCGTTTGATATTAAGACATTGATGCATGTGTTTGCCGATCACGATTTATCAATTGATTCCTATTATGACCTGATGGTAGCAAGTGCAATGATAAGTGGGAAAAGTATGAAGAATATTCAGGAGGCGCTATTTACGCATCTTGGATTTAGCCACGAGCTTGATAAAAAAGAACTTACTGCAACTGATATGCCTTTTGTTATGCCTCAGATAACAAAACTACATCAGTTCCTTAATGAAAATTTACAGCAGGACGAAACCACGGCCACTTTGATAGAGACAATTGAGATGCCGCTTGTTGCTGTTTTGTTTGAAATGGAGCGACATGGAGTATTGCTTGACAAGGTCAAGCTGTCAAAGATACATACGGAGCTTTTGGAAAAACAGCAAGTCCTTGAAAAGGAGATATATACGGATATCGGACACGAGATAAATCTCAATTCCCCAAAACAGTTAGAGACGGTATTGTTTGATGAATTACGATTACCGGTTGTGAAAAAGACCAAGACCCAACGTAGCACCAACGAGGCAGTACTTACACAGCTTGCCCATGCACATCCTGCGGTCAAAAAAATACTCGATTACCGTGTCGTATCAAAACTCACCTCTACCTACACCCAAAAGCTTTCTGAAATGGCCGATACGAAGTCGAGGATACACACAACCTACAATCAGCTGAAAGTAGTGACCGCACGTCTTAGTAGTGAGAGTCCAAACTTGCAAAACATCCCTCGAGATAGAGATATCGCGATCCGCTCAGCCTTTGTGGCACCAACGGGGCATCGGTTATTGGTGTTAGATTATTCACAGATTGAACTGCGTATTCTGGCACATTTATCCAAAGATGAGCATTTAATTGCTTCTTTTTCTGCAGGACAGGATATTCATGCGGTGACTGCAGCAAAACTCTTTAACACGTTTGTTGATGAAATCAGCGATCGACAACGGCAGATTGCTAAAACAACCAACTTTGCGGTTATGTATGGCATGGGACCTCACGCACTCTCTGAGAGTTTGGGTATCGAGTATATTGAAGCAAAAACATATATAGACGATTTTTTTGAATTCTATCCGGATGTGATGAGGTGGCGTGATGAGACCATAACATTTGCGAAGCAGAATCACTATGTGCAGACGCTTTGGGGAAGAAGGATTCCAATCGTTGAGATTGCGTCGCCGAGTAAGCAGGTACAAGCAATGGGGGTGCGTATGGCGACTAACTATCCCAATCAAGGCACACAAGCTGATCTTATTAAAAAAGCCATGGTAGAGATAGATCGCTATTTCAAAGAAATTAATATGCAGGACGCACATATGCTCATGCAGGTACACGATGAGTTGGTGTTCGAGTTACCAGAATCAGAGGTAACAGGCATTGCACCACGCATAAGATCCATTATGGAAAAGGCGATCGTGCTAGACGTGCCTGTCGTTGTTGATTGTAAAATAGGGGACAACTGGCAGGAAACTAAGAAGATATGAAACTCGCGTTTGTTCATGACTATTTGCATACATACGGCGGGGCGGAGCGGCTCCTTGAAGCAATGCACCGTGTCTATCCTGATGCGCCAATTTTTACGACACGGTACAAGCCTGAAGCCTTGCCACCGACGTTTCCTCATACCTCAGTGCGTCCTATTCCGATAACACAGTCCCGATTCTGGAACGTCTTAGCAAAGCAGTTAACGTTTTTGTACCCAGTACTCTTTGAGTCGCTTTCTTTGGATGGCTTTGATGTGGTGGTTTCTTCTACTTCAGGATTTGCAAAAGGTGTAGTTACCACTGCCTCCCAAAAACACATTTGTTATTGTCATACACCACCACGGTTTTTGTATGGGTATGAAGGAGAAAGTGCAAAACGTGACCGTTGGTATTATCGTCCTGTTGTGAGTATTTTGGATTATTTCTTGAGACAATGGGATTATGCCTCCTCGTATCGTGTTGATCAATTTGTTACTAACTCCAATAACACAGCGCGGAGAATCAAAAAATTCTATGGTCGAGATGCGATTACGTTGTACCCTCCCGTTCACATTCCTTCAGAAAGAAAGCTTACAATTACAGAGAGGAAACATTTTCTTGTGGTCTCACGTTTGGTTGCCTATAAACATGTCGAACTCGCCGTTCTCGCATGCACAATCCTTCGAGAGCCATTGGTAGTTGTGGGGGAAGGTCCGGAGTACGCTTCATTAAAAGCAATGGCTGGCGATACCGTGCAATTTGTTGGATTTGTACCTGATGATATATTGCAGCAGCTGTACCAAGAGGCGAAAGCGCTAATTTATACATCGTATGATGAGGACTTTGGCATCACACCACTTGAGGCAATGGCACATGGTACACCGGTTATTGCCCATCGATCCGGAGGAATGCAGGAATCGATCGTGGATGGGGTAACGGGTATGTTCTTTGACGACTACAGTGTGGAAGGGCTACAATCAGCGATACGAATGCTTATGGCGCGAAAGTTTGATGAAGGTGCGTGTATACGTCGCGCACAAGAATTTTCCTTTGAGCGGTTTAAAGAACAGCTCGTACATATAATTAACTCTTTGTAATCAATCCCTATGTCATTTTCTCCATCGCAACGGCTCAACAAACAACGGCTTTTGCAAATAATACCGGGTTTAATAACCTGGGCGGTACTTACGATGCCGCTGTGGTTATCACGGGCGCTTCCTTCTGCGGTTGCATTTTTTTTGACGTTTATTGTGGTGTATTGGGTCTATAAGGCATTTATTCATACTGTTGGCCTTATTGTTGGATACTTTCGGTATAAAAAAGAACTTGAGATTGATTGGCGAAGAGAGTTCGAGTCGCTTGAGTGGGGTATGTTGACAAATCCTGATGATTTGCCAATAACGTCTTACGCGCTGAAGCATCTTATTGTCATACCTATCCTGACTGAGAGTAAGGAGGTAGTTGCGGGTGTGCTAAAAGGATTGGCTACACAAAACTATAATCTTGAGCACATTTGGGTATCGCTTTCGATAGAAGAAAAGCACCACCAGCGCGTACGATCTGAAATTGTAGAAGTATTAAAGACATTGCCGGAGCTGCAGCACGTCATGATTTTTGTGCATCCTTCAGGATTAATAAATGAGGTGCGTGGGGCGGCTTCTAACAGAACGTGGGCGGCAAAGAACGCAGTGCGTCGATTGCAGGAACTTGGCGAAAATATCAATGACTTTATCTTTACAACGAGTGATGGCGATACTATTCTTTCAAAAAATTACTGCGCACGCCTCAGTTACGCATATGCAATCAACCCAGAACGTCGCAATCGTTTCTACCAGACCGCCATTTATCTTGGCGATAACAATATTTGGGATGTACCAGCCTTGATGAGGATTCAATCAAATGCAGTGACATTTAGTGCGCTCTCGACATGGGTTACGGAACCATCGTTCAAGGAAACATTTTCATGTTTTTCATTTGCGCTTTCAACACTCGTTGGGGCGAATTATTGGGATACTATGATCAGCATCGACGATACCCCCTTGTATTGGAGGGTGTTCCATCATTTAGCCGGTAATTTCAAAGGCGTACCATTGTATGTTCCTGTTCATACCGACGCAGTGCAAGGGAAAGATTTCTTAGGAAGTCATCGCCAGCAGTATATACAACTTCTTCGGTGGGGGTGGGGGATACTGACCGTTCCATTAGCAATCACCGGCATCTTTAGTGCAAAGATCTCTTTGCGTGAAAAAACAGCATGGTTTTTGCATATTTTTGAACGATATGCGTTGACGTACCCGGTGGCGATTCTGCTCGCTGTTGGTTTTCCTGTATTAACACTCGTAAATCCGGAGTTTGAAGTGACGAGTTATGCATACCTGCTCCCAAAGATTTTGAGCTATTTTTTGACCTTTGCACTCGCTTTTTTGATACCAGCAGCATGGTTTAGAACTAAATTTGTTGGAAAGCCGCCCGAAACATGGTCGAGATGGAAACGTTTTCTAAGTTTCTTCGAAGGAATATTGGTGATGGTGCATATTTATATCTATGCTTTCTTGCCCTTTGTCCATGCAGAGACATTGTTCATGCTTGGAAAAACACTTGACGGATTCGCCTTCACCCCAAAAATTCGAAAGTCTAAGCGGGCTTGAAATATTTTCTATAAAATTCGTGTTCAGGGATCATTGATGAAGGGAAGGTGTCAAACCACTTCCACGCACCAGGAGCACAATTAGATTCGGAGAGGTACTGAGTATCTTTAAGTAAAGTGCTTGTAAGTTTGCATAAATATACAAAGACGATGGTGTGAGGCCGGTACAGTGCATCTTCGCGGAATATCTCCTCATACCCCAAGAATGTTTCCACTTCAACAGACACGTTTAGTTCTTTTCCAATGCCAGCGTGCAAACGGTCTAAGAATGATTCACCTAACCTGACAACGCTTCCGGGGACATGCCATCCAGGACCAAAGAACTCATCTTCACGCCACGTTAAAAGAAATTGGCCTTGTTCATTATGTATCAGAGCATCGACGGCGATAATTGGTGTTAAGGTGGTGACGAATTTGTATAAATCCGGGCCGAGCGATTTTACTTTCATGTTCCTATTGTTTTACTCTATGTCTCCACCAGATATGTAATAGTTCACGGAATGTTCTCAACGTAGACCGAATAGGGCGTAGCGTGGAATCTTGAGAGTTCAGCCATGTAACCGGGACTTCCGCGATTCTATACTCGTGCAATTTTGCTAGATATAAGATTTCCATATCAATACCAAACCCCTGTACGTGTGACTGTGCATAAAGTTGTTTTGCGACGTTTGCGTTGAATAATTTAAATCCACACTGCGTATCTTTGATGCCGGGCAACAGTAGCATTCGAATCAATACGTTTGCAACACGGCTTATTAACACTCGGTACCACGGTTGCTTGATCACTATTTGAGAGGCAGGGAGGTGTCGAGAACCGATAGCAATATCAGCGCTTGTTTGCTGATAAACGTCTAAAAGCTTTTGGTATTGGGCAAACGGTGTAGACCCGTCCGCGTCAATGGTAATAATAATATCTCCGTGAGCTTTGGATACACCATGCTTTAATGCGCCCCCCTTTCCGAGGTTCTTGGATAAGACTTCGAGTGAGAGTGAGGGAATATCTTGTTGTAACGTAGAAATGACCTGTATTGTTCCGTCTTGAGATGCATCGTCAACGACGATGATTTCGTACCGATGCTCTGTACTCTCGAGGACTTTTCTAATCTCGTGAATAGTCGGCGTAATTCTTTTTGCTTCGTTGAAGGCAGGAATGATGATTGAGAGGTACATAAAATTTTATTAATGTAACCAATTGTCTTTCTTGCGGTAAAAATGCAGGAATTATTTGTTACAATATTCCTATGCTTTCTCCCAAATTTACTATTACAAACGCTATGCTCAAGTATATCACTCAGATAGAGACCGCCAAAGAAATTATTGAAAACTCACCATTGGTACCGTTTTGGGAACGACAATTTCGGGAGGAAAAAGCACTTCGACAAATTCATCACTCCACAAAGCTTGAGGGAAACATGCTATCACTCGATGAAGTGGAACGGGTGCTCGATGGCCAACAGGTAACCGCGAAACGGCGTGAAGTACAGGAGATTATTAACTACCGAAAAGTTATAGATTTTATTAATGCATATGATAGGTCTAAGCCGTTTACGGTAGATACTCTCTGTGAGATACATGCCATTCTCGTCGAAAATATTTTGCCCAATGAATGGGCGGGTACGTTTCGGACCGCAAATGTAGTGATACAAGCCTCTGACACGCGACAAATTACGCATCGTGCACCGGAGTTTGAACAAGTCCCTGGTTTAATCACTGAACTTGTTTCGTGGATCAATGAACAGAGCGCATCTGATCTTCATCCTATTTTAAAAAGTGGAATCTTCCATGCGGTGTTCGCCAAGGTTCACCCCTTTGTAGAAGCGAATGGGCGTACCGCACGGGCGGCAGCGACACTTCTTTTGTATATAGATGGCTATGATTTTAAAAAGTTTTTTTCACTGGATGAGTATTACGACCAAGACCCACTGGGATATTATTTAGCGCTGCAGTCGATGGAGCATATCGATGATGATATGACTACTTGGCTTGAGTTTTTTAGTGAAGGCCTTGCGGTAGAACTGGAACGCGTAAAACAACGAGTGCTTGAAATGAGCCGCGAATACAAATTGCGCAAAGAGCGTGGCCAAATTGCACTCAGCGATCGTCAGGAGATCATACTAAAATTCCTTGAGCAGCATGAGCGGATTCGCAACCAGGATTGGCGTGAGTTATTGCCTGATGTGTCAGATGACTCGATTTTGCGTGATCTCAAAGATTTGATGGATAAAGAATTAGTTGTTAAAAAAGGCAAGACCAAGGCGGCGTATTATGAACTTGTTGAGAAGTGAAAACAGTTGATCAGTTTCTAGAGGCAATCTGTAAGCTAATTAACTGAGTAGCTTTTGACAGTGTGGTTATTTTATGCAATTCAAACATTTAGCCCAATTTCTTTCACAACTTGAACAGACCTCTTCGTCAAACGAGATGATTATACTGACTGCTGATTTTATTTCGCGTCTTGAGCAGAATGAAATCGCACCAGCGCTCTACTTGACTGTTGGCAGGCTTGGGCCGTTGTATGACCGTATTGAATTTGGGATTTCCGAAAAGCTGGTGATGCGAAGCATTGCCCAGGCTTTTTCACTAGATCTGAATATTCTCCAAAAGCAGTTCAAAACAAAGGGGGACCTGGGCGATGTTGCTGAAGCATTGGCCACACACCCCAAGAAGGGTCTCTCAATATTAGAAGTGTATGAGCAACTAGTCATTCTCGCCAAGACTAGCGGCAAAGGGTCGATTGAAGGGAAGGTGACACTGCTTGCGGATATGTATAAAAGCATGAGCAGCATCGAACGTAAGTATATAACCCGTATTATCCTTGAACGGCTTCGGACGGGCCTTGCCGAAGCGAAAATACTCGACGCGCTGTCTTGGGTACTGGTGGGTGACAAATCACTACGTGGTGCAGTAGAGGATGCATATAATGTACTGCCGGACATAGGAAGAATTGCTGAGCTTTGTGTGGGGGAAGGGGTGGAGAGTCTCAAGGCTGTTAGTATAACTCCGGGAATTCCAATTCGGCCTGCGCAGTCAGAGCGACTTCCTACTCCTGAAAAAATCGTTGAAAAATTAAGCACGTTTGCGGTGGAACCGAAGATGGATGGGTTTCGGGTACAAGTTCATGTGTTTGGTAAAGGCAAGAATCGGCAGGTAAAACTTTACTCTCGTAATCTCAATGAGACAACCCATATGTTTCCAGACATTGTCGCTGCTGCAGCTATACTTCCGGTTGATGAGGCGATCTTTGATAGCGAAGCACTTGCATTCAATCCGGACACCAACGAATTTCTACCATTTCAAGAGACCGTAAAACGCCGTCGTAAACATGAGATAGAGAAAATGCAGTCAAAAGTTCCCCTGCGTGTTTTCCTGTTTGACGTTTTATATCTCAATGGCAAGTCGCTTTTGTATACTCCGGCACAAGAGCGGTTTGATATGCTTTCTCACATAGACCTTACGAAGCAGACGGTGTGTCACCTCACCCGACATCATATCGTAGACTCGGTTGAAAAGTTACGTGAATTGTTCGACTTATACATTTCTGAAGGTCTGGAAGGTATCATGTGCAAAAAACTTGACGCCGAGTATCAGGCAGGCTCACGTAACTTTAACTGGGTAAAATATAAACGCGCGACAGAGCAATCGTTGGCTGATACTGTTGATGCGGTGGTCATGGGGTATTACGCAGGTCAGGGGCAACGCAATCGGTTTGGTATTGGGGCGTTTTTAGTAGGTGTATACGACGAGGAGACAGGTACATTCAAGACACTTGCAAAGATCGGTACTGGCCTCAGCGACGAGCAGTGGCGAGATATGAAACAGCGGCTTGATGTGTGTCGGGTCGATGATGTGCCAAAGACCTATGTAGTACATCAAAATCTCGCACCTGATGTGTGGACCTTACCGAAGGTCGTTGTGGAAGTGGCGGCTGATGAGATTACCCGTTCGCCAATTCACACCGCGGCAAAAAGGGAGGATTCTTTAGATGGAAGTGGTCTGGCACTTCGTTTCCCGCGCCTGGTTCGAGTCAGAGACGACAAGGACCCTTTTGATACTACAAAACCCACTGAACTGCTTTCGATCTACCAGAATTAACTGATCCGTTGCGTGTACCGTATAATTCCCTCATGGAATTGAAAGACGTAATGAACAAATTACAAGATACCTGCCCTGAACATTCAAAAGTTGTTGTAGGCTTGAGTGGGGGCGTAGATAGTGCGGTGACAGCGTACTTGTTAAAAGAAGCGGGGTTTGAAGTCTCAGCTATCTTTCTCCAATGCTACCCGTTGGAACCAGGATGCAAAGCAGAAGTGGATTTTGCAGATGCAATAAAAGTTGCATCGTTTCTTGGTATCCGATTGGAGAAGGTTGTCATGATAGAGGAATATCGTGAGCGCGTGTTGGATTACTTTTATAAGGAATACCGTGAAGGCAGAACTCCCAACCCTGATGTGTTGTGTAATTCTGAGATCAAGTTTCGGTTGTTTTTCGAAAAGGCTTTAGAGATTACTGGTGCAGACTACTTTGCCACAGGGCACTACGTAAGAAAAATATCATCGAGCAAACTCCGAGTACCAAATTTGTATATGGCAGCGGATGTAACAAAAGACCAGTCATATTTTTTGTATCGTATACCACAGGGCTCTCTAGAGAGGTCTATTTTTCCGCTCGGTGAATTAACCAAAGTACAGGTGCGGCAGATAGCGCATGAGGCTGGTCTTCCCAATGCGAGTCGTCCTGATAGTACCGGTATCTGTTTTATTGGGGATATTGAGTTGGTGGATTTTTTGAAACGGGAACTACCTATTACATATGGCGACGTTTTAAATAAGAACGGAGATAAGGTCGGGACACATAAAGGTGCATGGTTTTATACGATCGGGCAAAGAAGGGGTTTTGAAACTGCACTAACAGAACCTGTGTACGTTTTGGAGAAAGATGTTACCCGAAACGTGTTAATCGTCTCTTCTTATAAGGATACATTTACAAATATTGTGACGATAAATGACGTGTTTTGGAGAGTTCCGGTAGATCGTGTATTGCTCACGAACGCTTTGATACGTATCCGTAATTTGGGAGAGCTTACGCCTCTTCAAGGTGCTGAAATTGGTGATGGTTCATTGCATGTGCAGACGAAAGAACCAGTGCAAGCCCCCGCGCCAGGCCAATCTGCGGTTTTTTATGATAACGATGGTATGGTGTTAGGAGGAGGGGCAATCTCGGACGTAGTTGATTGACAGAGAAGATAACTTTTGCTAGTATGCAAACACTCAGATAGGTTAATTGTCTTCATAGGTCTCACCTTTAAGAATTGAAAAGAGGCGAAAGCAGCACCTCGGTGCTGAAGTTCTCTTTGAGGGAAGACACGAAACTTATCGGCTCATTAACATTCAAAATAGCAACAGGAGATCTGGAAGCTTCGTAAGAAGCAACCACATCAGCATCTTAAATGATGCAAAATCACGTATTTGTACATACGTGATACCGTTACTTTGAGTAACAAACACTGAATTTATTTTCAGGATTTTCTGACACAAGTCAGAACTCTTTTATTGAGAGTATGATCCTGGCTCAGGATGAACGCTGGCGGTGTGCCTAAGATATGCAAGTCGAACGGTCCTTGCTGACTGATTCCTTCGGGATGAAGAAAGCGTCTGGACAGTGGCGAACGGGTGAGTAACGCGTAGGAATTTACCTCTAGGTGGGGAATAACTCGTCGAAAGACGAGCTAATACCGCATAGTCTCGCAAGAGTAAAGCCTCACGGCGCCAAGAGATAAGCCTGCGTCCTATCAGCTAGTTGGTGAGGTAATGGCTCACCAAGGCGACGACGGGTAGGGGGACTGAGAGGTTGACCCCCCACAATGGCACTGAGATACGGGCCATACACCTACGGGTGGCAGCAATTAGGAATCTTGCGCAATGGGCGAAAGCCTGACGCAGCGACACCGCGTGCGGGATGACGGTCGAGAGATCGTAAACCGCTGTGGTCGGGGAAGAATACAATGACGGTACCCGACTAGAAAGTGCTGGCAAATCTGGTGCCAGAAGCCTCGGTCAGACCAGAAGCACAAGCGTTATCCGGATTTACTGGGCGTAGAGGGGTAGGCAGGCGGTATAATGCGTCTTGTCTTAAATATCCAGGCTCAACCTGGAGAAAAGATGGGATACGGTTATACTTGAGACACACAGGGGTACGTGGAACTGTGCAAGTAGGGGTTAAATCCTTTGATATGCACAGGAACACCAAGGGCGAAGGCAGCGTACTGGGTGTGTTCTGACGCTCATCTCCGAAGGCTAGGGGAGCAAAACGGATTAGATACCCGTGTAGTCCTAGCTGTAAACAATGCTCGCTAGAAACCTGTTCCGTTAAGAGGAGCACAAGCTCCTTTTTGCGGAGTGGGTTTCGTAAGCTAACGCGTTAAGCGGGCCGCCTGGGGAGTACGGCCGCAAGGTTAAAACTCAAAGGAATTGACGGGGGATCGCACAAGCGGTGGAGCGCGTTCTTTAATTGGATGTTGACCCAAGAACCTTACCAGGGTTTGACATTCCAGTCTTAATGCCGCTATGAAAGTAGTTGGAAGTTCGATTTATCGAACAGGTTGGAACAGGTGTTGCACGGCTGTCGTCAGCTCGAGTCGTGAGACGTAGGGTTCAGTCCTACATCGAGCGCAACCCGTACCGTATGTTGTATCACTCATGCGGGACTGCCCCTGCAAAGGGGAGGAAGGCGCGGACGACGTCTAGTCAGCGTTGCCCTTATGCCCTGGGCGAGAAACGCGCTACAATGGCTTCGACAATGGGTATGCCACATCGCGAGATGGAGCTAATCCCGTAAACGTTGCCTCAGTTCAGATTGGAGTCTGCAACTCGACTCCATGAAGGTGGAATCGCTAGTAATCGTGTATCAGCCATGGCACGGTGAATACGTTCTCGATCCTTGTACACACCGCCCGTCAGCTCAGGAAAGTAGAGAATAGCCGAAGCGCCATTTATGGTTTTACGCTAGGCTCTATGATCAGGGGTAAGTCGTAACAAGGTGTCCGTAGGGGAATCTGCGGACGGATCACCTCCTTTCTAGGAGAATTCCTAGCAGCTCTGCGTTATTTTAACCGTCAGCTTTTTTGCTGATTGGTTAGACAATGTCGTAAACTGCACAATCGAGGTCGGATAGAACCGTTTAATCTATCATTCGCACTTTATTCTCCTGTTGCTATTTTGGATCGTTAATGATCAGTGATCCCGACTTCGGTCGGGATTTTTTGTAAACCGCTTGCTTACACCACTTAATTTCCCTAGACTGGGATTCTTACGCATTTCTTACGTTTTGAAAGGAGATGAGTTCTGTATGACACGAACAAGTTCATTAATTCTGATAATAATCGGCTTTTTAGTTATACTGGCGTTGCTTCGATTCGAGGCTACGCGTGATATGGCGAGTGTATATGGCGGTATGACAATTGGTATGGGATTAAGTGGGTTACTTCTGAAGGATAAACACACTATACCACCCATACATCAGTAACTTCATCTGGACATCCTGTATAATAGCTGTGATATACGCGAGGTAGGTGATGGTATGAACAAAGGACAATCACTTTTTATTGCCGGTGTAATACTGGTACTAGCAGGTTTTTATACGGTCACGACTCCTTCGGAGACCGATGATGTTTTAATGAAGCTTGCCCCACTCAGTGGTGCACTTCTTGGGTTTGGTCTTAGGGATATGATGGGCAGAAAGAAGTAAGGTTGGCGCATGGGCATATACTTGTCATCTGTTTCATAGAGCGTGTACAATTGGGCAGTATTTGACCATTCTTGCCGGAGGCAAGAACTTGTTGAGGAATTTCTGTTACATTTTGGGGCGCGTAGCTCAGGTGGTTAGAGCGCGAAACTGATAATTTCGAGGTCCCAGGTTCGAGTCCTGGCGTGCCCACCATTGATAGTACGAAACCGTTCAAAATAAATTTTGAACTTGGGTAGAAAATCGTGATTTAATTACACGCCAAATGCAAACAGCATTTGACGGGTTCGAGTCCAGGCGTGCCCACCATTGATTGGGTGATATTGTTCAAAAATCATGTTCCGTAAGGTTGCCTCCCACGGTACTGAAGTTGTGAATACTTTGAGAAATATCTATATCAGGTTTCTTGCCATCCCTCTTCTTATCAGATACGTAACTATTGCTACGATTCTCTTGTATATTCCAGCGATGATGGTTTCATTCAGTTTGTTACTCACTGGTGTAGGATTCTTATGGATGGGGGTAGTTATGCTGGAGTTTGGACTAGTAAAGGTTGACTTCTTTTTGTTCTATCACATATTAACAGTCTTCATTTTAATAACCATTAACCTGGTTACAGGCTTTATAATAGTAAGATATAGAAAAAGTTCAACCTAGCATATAGCTATTAAAATGTAACCAGAACGAATGCAAATTAGAGCAATCTGTTTCGATTTAGACGGAGTCTACTTTACCTCTGCAGGATTCAAATCTTTCAAGCAAAGAATTATGGATATGGGTGTGTCAAAAGAGAAGGTTGATTACATCTTGCATGGAGAACCAATGGATAGATTTAAACGTGGAGAGGTACAGGAAAATGAGTTTTGGCAAGATGCAGTGCAGTACTGGGGACTTCCAGTATCACCTGATGAAATAATTCGATTAATATCCTTGGGGTATGAAGTTAATCCTGAAGTGGATAGTTTGGTAAAAAGATTACGTTCGAATGGATACTTAACATGCATTTGTACAAATAATTTTTCAACAAGAATTAATAAACTCGAAGAGCGATTTCATTTCTTGCAACATTTTGACGTAAGAGTCTTTTCGTATGAAGTTGGTATTTTGAAACCTGACAAAAAGATATTTGAGGTTTTGGTAGAAAGATGTAAGTGCAAACCAGAGGAAATAGTGTACTCGGATGATAATGAAAGTAAGCTCAGGGGTGCAAAAGAGTTGGGTATCGAGAGCTTTGTGTATGATGACTTTGAATCATTCATTCAACACTTAATTGAATTGGGTGTAGGATTATAAACATGAGCGAATTCATTTTATTGAGAAAGACCAAGGTGCTTATTCTTGTTTCCATAATTGCCATCGGGATTATTTTGGTCTATTTATATTCCGCTAAATTTGAAACATTGTGGTGTGGAGGTTTGGTAGGCAAGGAATGTCCTATCGGGTTTATTTGCGGTGGGGAGATAGACTATCCAGATGATACTGGAGATTGTATCTTTAGACCGGTCACTTGGGTCCGTTGGAATGTATTGAATCGTTTCTAGTAGCTTTTAACTCTCTTTACCCTAGAATTATCCATAGAAGGCTAATTCCAACTATCACAATAAGAAGAATGGATAACCATTTATTTATAGTGCGAAGTGTTAATAGGAATGCTGGAGGTTGTTTGTTTGGCTGAGATAAGTTCTTTTGAAGGTGTGATAGGTATGTCTGTTCTTCATTAGTGAGGGGCCTTTTACTTTCTGTTATTTTAATAGCTCTGACTATCAAACGCAGATTTAAGGATGCAATCATGAATATAATAGGGAATATCCAGTAATATTTTGAACCATCACCTGGGTTTTCGTCGTGTAGTAAAAACCACAGTGTACCGACAAGCAACAGAATCACCAAAATGGTTCCTCCCCAAAACAGTACTTGTTCGAACGCGGTTAACTGGGTTATGTACGTATATGGCCTACGCATCTTGTTCATTTTTCTATACTAATACGAAATGACACCTACGCTAATTGTTGACTTTGAAGTAGTTTTTATATAAGATACTCATCACATGAGAGGAATGTTCGGTATGCATTCTAATATTTTTGAACCCACGCCTGGTAACGTGTGTTCGTAACCTCTTCCTCATTATATCGCTAATTATATTTAGTTCGACTCCTTCTTGCCAAAGGCAAGATAATGTTGGGTGATTTGTGAGTTCTACACAAAATATCCCAACGGGATATTTTGGGGCTGTAGCTCAGCCGGCCAGAGCATCTCATTTGCAATGAGAGGGTCGTCGGTTCGACTCCGACCAGCTCCACCAGAAATATGCGTAAACGCATATTTCTTTTCGCAAGTTTGAGATTCTGAATAGATTCTTGCTCTGGCAAGAACGGGTACAGAAAATATGCAAATAAACAAATAACAAATATACAAATGTTTGGTATTTGCTTGTTTGAATATACAAACTTGGATGAGCGTTAACACTCATCCAGCCAAAAAAGCGACCGACATCTTCTTGTAACAAACGATCGGTCACTTTGGGCAGTGAAATGAATGGTGATACACCTTCATTGAACTTTAACAACTGGATTATGTTTAATGGAATGCAAATACTCGCTACGGCAACCGGTGGATGCCTTGGCGGAGAAAGCCTATGAAGGACGTGGAAGGCTGCGATAAGCCTCGGGTAGGTGTCACACGACCGTTAATCCGGGGATGTCCGAATGGGGAAACCTATCTGATTTCATCATCAGATGCTCATTAGTGAAAGCATTCTTCTTTTGAAGAGTGTATTAGCTAATGGGAGGGAACCGGCTGAAGTGAATCATCTCAGTAAGCCGAGGAAAAGAAATAATTCCCTGAGTAGCGGTGAGCGAAAGGGGAGAAGCCCAAACTCCAATTTATTGGAGGGTTGTAGGACCTTCATTATGGTATGTACTTGATAGTGGAAGCAGTCTGGAAAGCTGAACCACAGAGGGTGAAAGTCCCGTACACGAAATTGAGTACATAGCTAGAAGGTATCCTGAGTACCGCGGGACACGTGAAATCCTGTGGGAATCTGGGAGGACCAACTCCTAAGGCTAAATACTTTCTCCGACCGATAGTGAACTAGTACCGTGAGGGAAAGGTGAAAAGTACCCCGGGAGGGGAGTGAAATAGTACCTGAAACTGGTTGTCTACAAGCAGTCGACGCTTGTGCAGTTTACTGCATGAGCTACGGCGTGTCTTTTGGAGCATAAGTCGGCGAGTTACTCGGTAGTCGCATAGTCTAAGGGAGTATTATCCTGGAGGCGCAGCGAAAGCGAATGCCTGCCTGCGCAGGCAGGGTCCAAATAGGGCCTCAGCGGCTATCGGTATACCCGAAACCGGGTGATCTATCCATGGCCAGGGTGAAGGTTCGACGAAAGTCGGCTGGAGGCCCGAACCGGTTGATGATGCAAAATCTTCGGATGAGTTGTGGATAGCGGTGAAACGCCAATCGAACCCGGTAATAGCTGGTTCTCTTCGAAATCGTTTTAAGACGAGCGTCTTGGTTTAGTCGTACGGGGGTAGAGATACTGATTCGGTGTAGTTGCCTTTGGCGGCTCCATCGTACCAAACTCCGAATACCGTACTGACATACAAGGCAAGTTAGAAAGTGGGGGCTAATCTCCATTTTCAAAAGGGAAACAACCCAGATCGCATGCTAAGGTCCCTAAGTCCTAGCTAAGTGGGAAAGGAAGTGAAGTCACTTTGACAGCCAGGAGGTTGGCTTAGAAGCAGCCACCCTTTAAAGAGTGCGTAACAGCTCACTGGTCTACTTGGTGCCTTTGCGCCGAAAATATAACGGGGCTCAAGCTAAGCACCGAAGCAGCGAAATCTTGTGCGTAGCACAAGAATGTATAAATTGACGAATAATCTAATAGACAAATTAATAATTAGTTTATTAGTCTATTTGAATATTTATTATTCTCGTGCTGTGCGCGAGGTTGGTAGAAGAGCGTTCCAATTGCGTCGAAGGTCAAGCGTGAGCAAGGCTGGAGCGATTGGAAGTGAGAATGCCGACATGAGTAGCGTAAATCCATCCGAGATTGATGGACACCGAAAGTCTCAGGATTCCTTAGCACGGTAGATCCGCTAAGGGTTAGTCGGTCCTAAGGCAAGCCCTGCCAACGCGGGGGTAGTCGATGGACACACGGTTAATATTCCGTGACTTCTATATGTGTACCCACAAATGACATCCGACATTGCGTCGGAGCTAGAAAAGTTTGTGATTAATTGCATATGGGAACCGTACCGCAAACCGACACTGGTAGACTGGATGAGCATTCCAAGGTGATTGAGAGAACCCTCCTTAGGGAACTAGGCAAATTACTACCGTAACTTTGGGAAAAGGTAGCCCTGCTGTATTTATACTGTGGGGGACACACGAGAAGTCCAAGCGACTGTTTAGCAAAAACACAGGCCTCTGCTAACTAGTAATAGGACGTATAGAGGCTGACGCCTGCCCAATGCCGGAAGGTTAACGAAGCTTGTAAGATCCGCTTGTCGGGTCGAGCTTGTGACCGAAGCCCCGGTGAATGGCCGCAGTAACTCTGACTGTGCTAAGGTAGCGTAATTCCTTGTCGGGTAAGTTCCGACGTGCACGAAAGGCGTAACGAATTGGACACTGTCCTCAAGGGGGGACTCAGCGAAATTGCAATATCCGCGAAGATGCGGATTACTCACACCGGGACAAGAAGACCCCATGGAGCTTTACTATAGCTTGATATTGTTGCCGTGAACACTTTGTGTAGTGTAGTGGGGAGACTATGAAGCGCAGGCGCTAGCCTGCGTGGAGTCGCCAATGAAACACCCACCTCTGTGGTTACGTCGACTAACTCCTACCGATGAAGCTCGGAGGAAGACAGTGTCTGGCGGGTAGTTTGACTGGGGCGGTTACCTGCTAAAAAGTAACGCAGGCGCTCAAAGGTCAGCTAAGCTCGGATTGGAAATCGAGCTTTTAGTGTAAGGGCACAAGCTGGCTTAACTGTGAGACTCACAAGTCGAGCAGAGACGAAAGTCGGACCTAGTGACCCTCTGGTATAACTTGTGCGAAGCACAAGGGAACGAAGAAAAAGCACCATTTTTGTAGAAATGTTCTGTAATCATAACGATGCACTTCGTTTTCTCGTGCTTTGCACGAGTTCGCGTTTGGTAGCACCAGAGATTATCGGATAAAAGTTACCCTGGGGATAACAGGCTGGTTGCGCCCAATAGTCCATATTGACGGCGCAGTTCGGCACCTCGATGTCGACCCATCGCATCCTGGAGCTGGAGAAGGTTCCAAGGGTTGGGCTGTTCGCCCATTAAAGCGGTACGCGAGTTGGGTTCAGACCGTCGTAAGACAGGTCGGTCTCTATCTGGTGTGAGCGTGAACGGTTTGAGAGGGGCTACTCCTAGTACGAGAGGACCGGAGTGGACAAACCTCTAGTGTATGAGTTGTCTAGAAGGCATTGCTCAGTAGCTACGTTTGGTCTGGATAAACGCTGAAAGCATATAAGCGTGAAGCCAACCTCAAGAAAACCAAGGTCCGTGGGAGATTACCACGTTGATAGGCGGCAGGTGTAAGCATAGTAATGTGTGTAGTGGTCTGATTTGAAATGAGAAATGTAAAATGTGAAATTGATGTCTTCGGACTGATATAGATCGTTTCACAAATCGACTTGATGATTGGATTGCGAGCCGAGCCGTACTAATAGGCCGTTAAGTATTTATATTTCTATTAAACATATCCAGTTGTTAGGGTTCAAATCGGTACGCTGATTGAATGTGTTCATTGAGTCCGCCTTCGCCCTTGGGCTTCGGCAGGACTAATTCGACTGGCTGAAAACACTTCGTCGCAGACTTGTGTTTTCAGAGTCTCATTGAGCCTTTTGTGCTGGTGATTTTAGCGAGGGGGGTACACTTCTTACCATACCGAACAGAATCGTTAAGTCCCTCAGCGCCGACGATAGTGCTTTTGTGCGAAAATAGGTCGTCGCCAGCACAAAGGGTTCAATAATTGAACCAAGCCGCAATAACGCGTATAACCAGGAAAGGATTTGCCACTTTATGTCAAAACAGACGATGCAAGATTTGCTCGATGAATCGTATACATTTCCGCTTTTGCAGCGGGGTGATGTAGTGAAAGGCACCGTCCTTCAGATTACCGAACGCGAGGCGTTAATTGACCTAGGAACAAAATCCGAAGGTGTCTTACCCAAATCAGAATTTAAATCTCAAGATCTAAAACCAGGAGACGAACTGTACGTATTTGTTCTCACTCCAGAAAGCAAACGTGGGCATATTATGCTTTCACTATCGAAGGCTGAAGCTGCCAAAGCATGGATGGATCTTAAAAAACATCTTGCTGAAGACACTTCTTTTAAGGTCACTGTTATTAGTCACAATAAAGGTGGGCTTATTGTCGATGTCATGGGTATTCGGGGCTTTTTGCCGTTTTCGCACCTAGAGCATGGACCAGATCAGAAGATGGGCAAACCGGAGCTTCAGAGTGCGCTTGATCGGATGCGAGGAGAAGAAATAGAAGTAAAGCTCATGGAGTTAAACGAAGCTGACGATCGGATTATTGTATCAGAACGGGCGATGCGAGAAGGTGAGGAAGAAAAGCAACGGGAAGAGTTACTGAAAACACTATCAGTAGGTGATGTGCTTTCAGTGCCGGTGACAAATATTATGCCGTACGGCCTGATGGTCGAAGTGTCAGGAGTAGAAGTGCTTATTCCAGAAGATGAGCTCTCATGGGATCAAAACGTAAGCCTCGTTTCGTTTGCGGTGGGCGATACGGTAGACGCAAAGGTACTAGATTTTAGCCCAGAAACCGGTGATGTGCGACTGTCAATAAAAGAAGCGGCAGTAGACCCATGGCAGGAAGCAGCAAAGACTCTCGCGGTTGGTGCAAATGTAACAGGGACCGTTAAGAAAATTACCAGCTTTGGTGTGTATGTGCTTGTCTCTCCAGAAGTAGAAGGGCTGTTACCGCTTTCAAAGCTTTCTGAAGACAAGAAGCAGCTTAAGGTAGGAGAGGCACTCGATGTAACGATCGACTCTTTAGATCTAACCAAACGTCAGATCGACTTAAGTTTGTCCAATGCCTAAAAATGCTGGAGTGTACTATGTTTGTCGAGAGTGTGGTGCAGAGTCAACCCGTTGGCACGGCAAGTGCTTTTCGTGCAACGCCTGGAATAGTTTGCAAGAAGTTTCCGCGAAAGATTTTTCCCAAAAAGTAGCTTCATTTGACCAAACGGTTACTACTCAGACGCTTTCTTCCATTAATCCAGAAAATGTTAAAAGAGTTACTTCTAAACTAGAAGGTATCGATAAAGTATTAGGTGGAGGGCTCGTCCCTGGTGCGGTTATACTCTTGGGTGGCGAACCAGGGAGCGGTAAAAGTACGTTGTTGCTTCAATATGCTGATTCGCTTGCGGAACATGGTGTAGTGTATTACTTTACTGGCGAGGAGACGGTAGAACAAGTCGCGCTGCGTTCTGCACGACTACAATTAAAATCCCCTGATGCAATCAATATTGCACCGATAGGGCATATTGAAGAAGTGATTAATACCTTGGATGCGCAAGAGAATACTAAACCCACTGCCGTTATTATTGATTCAGTGCAAACGATTTCTTCAGTCTCGGTAACGAGTAAGCAAGGGAGCGTAGCTCAAGTACAGATGGTGGTGCAGCTCGCTGTTCATTTTGCCAAGCATCATCAGATACCATTTATTCTCGTTGGGCATGTCACCAAAGAAGGTAACCTTGCTGGACCAAAAACAGCCGAACATCTCGTCGACGTAGTGTTGTATTTAGAAGGCAATACTGAACGGAAAGTGCTTCGAAGTGTGAAAAACAGGTTCGGGTCGGTGAATGAGATCGCGTTTTACGATTTTAACGAGGGGTACTTTAAAGATCTTTTGCCGTCCTTTATGGCGCAGGAGGGTTCAAAGCGGGTGTCCCGCGTGGGTTCTGTAACCAGTGTTATCAAAGAAGGGGGGCACTATCTGCCGGTTGAGGTACAGGCTCTCGTGACAAAATCGTATATGCAGAATCCGAGACGGGTAGTGAACGGTTATGACTACAATCGTGTACTACAACTCATTGCAGTGCTGGAGAAGTATTCAAAACACCGTTTTTATGAGCATGACATTTTTATAAACATCTCGGAAGGGATACGGGTGTATGAAACCACGCCGGATGTAGGTATTTGTATCGCGTTGATATCAAGTCTGAAAAATGTGGCTATCCCAGCGGATACTGTTGCTTGGGGAGAGATAAGCTTACTTGGTACAATTAACACGGTAAGTAACGAGGCGCAACGCAAAAAGGAGGCACAGCAATATGGATTTAAAAATATTATTCACGCGAGCTCCCATCAGGCGATATCAGACATCTTGCACTGGTTTGCAACTTTGTCATAGTGCATGAATACACTTCGGACCCGATTTAACGAGTTCACCAACAAAATAAGAATTTCGACGGTGTTTTTGACAAGCCTTGGCATTATTCTTGGCCTCATCATCGGAGCACTCGTGTCAGTGCCAATTGGAAGTCTGGAGTGGAAATATACCGGTCAAGCCTCGGTGTTGTCAGCAGCTATCCTTGCGTCGTTCTTTGGGTGGCTTTTTTATATTAAGCGGCAGACGATCATTGATTCCTTCAATGACTATTGGCCATTTGGTAGCCGGCAAAATCGGCCACAGACGGTCAAGCTTAAGAAGAAGCAGCGTACCATTCCGTTGTTGTTTCTTGATTCATCAGCGATTATTGATGGGCGCATTGCTGATGTGGCACGTACTGGGTTTTTATTCGGTGAATTGGTGTTACTCGACTGCATTCTTGACGAACTAAAGCGTATCGCAGACTCAAAAGATGATCTTAAACGGCAACGTGGTCGTCGGGCCTTGGAAATTCTGGATGAGTTGCGCAAAGCACGGCATGTTCCTTTTCGAATGCTCAGGATTAATAAGAATACACTGTACGAAGGGATGGATGTAGATGAGCGGCTTGTGCAGGCAGCGCGATTGCACAAAGGGAAAGTAGTTACTATTGACTACAATCTGCATAAAAAGGCAAAAATTATGGGTCTTGAGGTGCTCAATATTAACGAGCTTGCCAATATGGTGAAGACAGTGCTGCTACCTGGTGAACGCACTGACATTGATCTGGTACACAAAGGTAAGGAAAAAGGCCAAGGGCTTGGGTATTTACCCGACGGCACGATGGTTGTAGTAGAGGATGGAGAGGTTCATATTGGGGAAAATGTATCCGTTGAGGTGATGCGATTTCTGCAGACAGACGCAGGAAGGATGATATTCTCGAAGATCTACGATAGATAGGTTTTCGTTTTAGTCACCGTTGACACAAACTATAGGTTTGTGTTATAAGGTATTCACCTTTAGCAGCGTGGGTGGAGGATTCTAACCTGCGAGAAGCGTGTAGGGGCAGTGCGCGTTTTTCGCTCTAGGATCCTCTGCTCATGGTGCTAAATTGACAAATGGACATTCCTACGATATAGTGGGGGTACTACTTCGTTTTCTTTTCCAGATATGAGTAATACAAGCTTCAACTATTTTGTCTAGCCCGTCTGATGCATATTGAGTATTACAAGGAGTAAAAATTCTCTGACTCCTCTGTGGGGTTTAAAAGTTACATGCCAGAGCAACAATATCAAGATCAAACTGAATCTAACGATACAAATCACGTGAGTGACCTCGCTGATGATAATGTAAAGACCGTCGAGGGTATATTAGATATATTGCCTGATTACGGCTTTTTGCGACGCGGTGGGCCAAAGCCATCTCCTGATGACGTGTATATCTCTAGTTCTCAGATACGACGCTTCCGGTTGCGAGGTGGAGATGTTGTAGAAGGTGCGGCGCGTCCCCCAAAGGAAGGCGAGAAATATTGGGGACTACTTAAAATTACAAAAGTGAATGGAGCCAACCCTGAAGTTTCAGGAGATCGACCAGTATTTGAGCGATTAACACCAATATTTCCAGACGAACAATTAAAGCTTGAAACAAAATCGCATATCCTTTCGACACGGCTAATAGATTTGGTCGCGCCGATTGGAAAAGGGCAACGCGGGATGATTGTTTCCCCACCAAAGGCAGGAAAGACTTCACTGTTGAAGGAAATTGCCAATGGTGTTACTGAAAATAATCCAGATGTCGAACTCATTGTTGTTTTGATAGGGGAGCGGCCTGAAGAAGTGACTGACTTGAGTAGGAGTGTTAAAGGAAAGGTAATAGCGAGTAACTTTGACGAGTCTCCTGCAGACCAAGTGACTGTTGCAGAACTTGGCTTGCAGCAAGCAAAGAGAATGGTAGAAATGGGCAAAGATGTTGTTATACTCGTTGATTCAATAACACGACTTGCACGTGCGCATAACCTTAATGTGCCGCCATCGGGGCGCACATTATCTGGTGGATTTGATCCTGCTGCGTTATTCCCTCCGAAGCAGTTTTTTGGTGCAGCCCGAAATATCGAAGAAGGCGGCTCGCTTACCATTATTGCTACCGCACTGGTAGATACCGGTTCTCGAATGGACGACCTTATCTATGAAGAGTTCAAAGGGACGGGTAACATGGAATTACACTTGGATCGGCGCCTCGCTGAACGATGGATTTTCCCTGCGATAGATATTACACGATCTGGTACCCGAAAGCAGGAACTCCTCTTTGGGGAGGAGAAAATGGAGATGATTGTCAAACTGCGCCGTATGATTGATACATTGGGTGAAGGAGCAGAGACGACAGCATTGCTTTTGGATCGCCTAAAAAAGACTGACTCGAACGATGAGTTCCTAAAAACCCTCCACGAAAGGCTTTAGTGTGTGTTGTGTCGATTTGCATGCCCCCTGTATTCACGATATAATATGCTGCGGAAGAGAGGACAACGCCTATGTTTACCCATATATGGCCGCTTGTAGGCCATTTTTTTAACGAATTGCAACTTTTTGTATATACGTTTTTGAGCCGTACCATAGGGTACTTACTGGCATTCAAGCAGGTGATGTTCCTGCCTGCTACATATGTATCCCGAAAATTAATGGTATTAAAGCGCAACCTTTTGCGTAGCCTGATGCGCAGAGGGAATGAAGTTGCTTCTTCTTCGGGGGTGACTGTTGCTACAGTATCTGTTGGGTTGTGCTTTAGCCTTATACCATTAGCTCCTCAAGCAAACGATATTATTACCCATGCGCCTTCTGAAACAGTATTAATACACAACAAAGAACTGTCTGCCAGCGCAGCTGCAAGCCTTGCATCTTCACGACTTATACAGGTAGAGGGTGGGGCATTGCCATCTATTAATGAAGTGGTGGAACACGTAGTGGAGCCAGGGGATACACTCTATGCTATCGCTGAAAAGTATTTAGTCCCCGCTGACGCAATTGCGTATGTCAATAATATTTCACAAGACGCGTTTCTTCACCCCGGGGATACACTGAGTATCCCTCCTGTCGAAGGGTTGACCCATACGGTAAAAGAAGGGGAGTCTGTTGCCTCATTAGCAGAAAAATATAACGTCTCTCCGCAACTTATTGTTGACGCGAATGTTCTCAAACCTCCATTTAATGTGTTTGCCGGTGACATGCTTATTATTCCAGGCGGGGAAGTACCACAGCCTGCCCAAAAAGCTCCAGTTGTTTTGGCGAGTGCTGCTGTGCAGCCAATTGCAACAGGTGGACTTTCACTAGAAACGGTCAGCGCTGCTCCAGGAAGTTATATTATCCCAACAGCAGGTAAGATAACCCAGTATGCAAGCTATTATCACATGGCGCTCGATATCGCCAAGGGGTGTGGTGAGCCAATTTGGGCGGCAAATGATGGTACCGTTATTGTTGCAGGACCAAAGGCAGGCGGGTATGGCCTTACGGTTTGGCTTCAGCACGGAGATGGTAGGGTAACGCAGTATGCTCACATGTCGCAGGTAGCAGCATCGGTGGGACAGGTTGTTTCACAAGGCCAGATCATCGGATACACTGGTGCTACTGGTATTGCCTATGGTTGTCATCTTCACTTTGTTGTCCAGCAGGGCGGTCGAGCGGTGAATCCGATGAGTGTGTTGTAGATATTCCTTCCAATTCTCTTTAATTTGTAAATTATTCCAATCAAGCCTATAATGTAAGCAATCTTACTCTAGGTGATTGTCATGTTTATTAGACTGTTGCAACTTGTCCTTCTCGTCGGAGGGCACCTAACTTTCGTAGTTGGTATGCTAATCGGAGGGATTGTTCTCGTAATTAATTCAACAAAGGCCCCGATTGTACAGCTAGCGAGAGTAGTTTGGATGGTACTCTCACTAACAGTTACCATAACCAACGCCGTCAGGAATTACCGGTTCGGGAAGGATGCTCACTGCATCCTAACACGTTTGGAGCAAATTCTTCGGAGGGCGCTAGGGTTTAAAGAGTATAGAGAGACCTTTATTAGTCATTACCTAAAGGCTTCTCAGAAAACCCAAGCACTAATTGGAGGGTTGCTATTCATCGGAGTATTTGCGAGGTTCCTGAAATCTCGCCACTAAAGTCGATTACTGTCGCCGGAGGGTTGGATACCCGCCGGCGATTTTGTTTTTATAGTAAGCTTCCCTGTTATAATTCAATAATGAAACAATTTGTCGATCGAGTAAAAATTACGGTGCAAGGTGGCAAGGGAGGAGACGGTATTGTCTCGTTTCGTCGTGAAAAATATATCAATAAAGGTGGTCCAGACGGGGGGGACGGGGGTAATGGCGGTGATGTATATCTGGTGGCAGATGCTGATGTTGCGACTCTCTTAGACTTTCAGGCAAAGCGTCTATTTCAGGGACAAAATGGGACTCGTGGGGGAAAGCGAAATATGACTGGAGCTTCAGGTGAAAACACAGAGATCATGGTACCAGTTGGAACAATGGTATATGAAGTTGTAGGTACCGATGAGAAGGCCTTGATCTCAGATCTACAAAGGGATGGCCAGAAAGTCTTGGTTGCAAAAGGTGGCGCCGGAGGGAAGGGTAATAGTAGATTCAAATCGTCAATAAATAGAGTGCCACGGGAGTCCTCGCCGGGTGAAGCAGGGGAGGAGAAGATTATCCAGCTCGATCTGAAGCTCATGGCGGATGTGGGGCTTATTGGCTTTCCAAATGCTGGCAAAAGTACTCTTCTGTCTGTACTTACCAATGCACGGCCTGAGATAGCGGGGTACCGTTTTACCACACTCGTTCCAAACCTCGGGGTGCTTCGGGTTAAAGGGAAAGACATCGTGATTGCTGATATACCGGGTCTTATAGAAGGTGCGGCGGAAGGCAAGGGGCTTGGTGATGAGTTTTTGCGACATGTAGAGCGAACACGAGTGCTAGTGCACCTCATTGATCCTTTATCTTCAGCCCAAGAGTTAGGCGTGCAACCTTCTCAGCAATCGATTAAAGAGGCATATGAGACTATCAGAAACGAGCTGGCAGAATATAGTGATAAATTGCTAGATAAGCCTGAATTGGTTGTTATTACAAAGACTGATATACCTGAAAGTGGTGAGCTTGCAGAAGACGCTGCGCAGATGTTTGACCATGTAGTAGCTATATCTGCAGCAACGCACGATGGATTAGATAGTTTAACTAAAGCGCTAATTGAACTAGTTGATTCTGCACCTGAGGTTACATTTGATGAGGAGCAACCTATTCCAGTGTTTACACTGGATGATTTGCGTAGGTAATCTGGCATATTTTTTAAAAACTCTCTAATAATAGCCATTTGGTGGGGCTCTCTCAGATTATTAATAAAATTCCAAAATTCTGTTCTCTCGATTAATAAAATTTGCTATTTCAACATCGTTTTGTTGTGATAATAGGCTTTGTACGGACAGGTCAGTAATTAATAATTGAAGGAAAAAGATCTTTCTGAATATCTGTTACCAGTTTGAAGTCAATACTACGAGTAGAATTTTGTTGAACGATGGAAAAATCATCCGAAGTGTAGGCTTCCTTATATAATAACTAGGACTCAATTATAAGAGGTGAGTTAGGTTAATAATAAATGTACCGCGTATGCCGCAAGAGGGAAGTAGATTAGTTCAGAAAGTATACCAGCGATGGCGTCATTCTTTGTATAGATATCACTCAGCGATTGTCCTATTTCGACAATTGCGAACATGAGTGTCCAAAGCACCCCGTAGATGAGCCAATTGTCAGAGTTTTGCAACCCTAACAGTAATACAAATCCGATGCTGGTACCGATCTTTTGAATGACTACACTTGCAAAAAACCGTGCTTTCTTCTCAGGCTCTTGAACGAGCTTATATTTTGCAAATATTGCATACACAATGACAGGGATGACAAAGATAATAACGAACGTAGCAAGAATACTGAGGAACATATCCATGGGAACCATTATACTCTCTTGGTGGACCTACCGAGACTCGAACTCGGAATTCACCCATGCGAAGGGTGTGGTATACCAGTTTACCTATAGGCCCGGATTAGACTTGACCCACAATGGGTGATGGTTTTCACTTAAAGCCTTATAACGTGGTGATTGTTTGCTCCGGTCTAATGTACCAAATTATACTTTTCTGCGTTGGAACGAAACAGTAGAAGATTCGCTACGAGAATCGATGCTGCGGAATTTATCTAATCGACAAATTTGTTTATTGCGAAGGTTATTCATATTAGTTCTGGTAAAACCATCTGTTTCGTAGGGAGGTGATTTTTCAGGTAAGACCTGTTTTCTGCCAAGCCAGGATTTTATGCTGTTTAGGATATTCACTAGCCTGCTTGGATTTGTTAAATCTATCTCCAAATGATTTTGTCCCCACGTAAGCCAAGGATGCCCTACAGTGATTTCATCTGGTGGTCCTATCAAAATATATTCCTCAACTTCGGGAATCGCTCTAATATCTTCTGTCCAATCCACTGCACTGGGCATCCATGAAGATATGACAATATTTGGTTTATATTTTTCTAATGCTGTCTTGTGATCTAAGGGTTCTACGGTATAGTCAGCTTGAATTTCCCACTCACCAGAATCCGTCGCGACAAAATGTATTTGGGGTGAATTATCGGGGATTAGTGCGTTGACCGCATTTCGTAATAGGTGGGTTAATCTGCCGTTTCCGGCACCAATTTCTAATACTGTGACAGCGGTATCTTCAGTGGCCATTGTTCTTGCTCGGTCAACTATATAGTTGGCCATTATCTCTATGTATTCTTGCGTCAGTACTTCAAAGATGGGGCGTTCTCGGCTCCACATAAGCTCAACCCAGGTATCATTATCATCATGCCGGTACATTGCCTCGTGTAGTGCCTCATATGAGGGTACAAATTCAGGATTTCGAAGTTTTGCTAGAATATCATTAAACTGTTCAGCCTCTGGTTGGGGAAAAGCTATCGTTTCGACCATAACCTTTTTATTAATCGATTTAATAATTCAATGTATTCTTGAGGAATCGTATTGCTTGCATCAGGCAGTGAAGCTAACACATTTCTAAATTCCCATGTTATTAATATTTCAGCTGCGGTGTCCAGATCTAGTTGGTTGCTATTGACCAAATATTTTAACTGTTCCGTAAAAGGCTTATCGCTTTTATTTGCTGGCAACAGTATGCGGAGGAAATATTCAAGTTTTGCGGTTTCTCGTATATATTCTTCAATCTTCATAGCAAAGCTGGAGGTAGATAAAAATTAGTGAAGTGTTCAAATTTGGTGGACCCATCGGGGGTCGAACCCGAAACCTCCACACTGCCAGTGTGGTGCTCTGGCCAATTGAGCTATGGGCCCGATATCTTGACGTTTATTCTATCACTTCTTTATGACCTAACGTGCTGGAAAACCAGTCTGAAAATCGGTCATATAAATCAACTCTAGAATTTTCTTTCCGTAAAGCTGCACGATCATGTTCATCTAATTCCGCCAGGACTTTAGTAGAACCGTAGGGCATAAATATATTCCATAGCTCAGACCATGCGTCTTTTCGTATCGGCCCTTGAAATTGTTCAGTCACAATGCCAACTTCTGATTGGTCGGAAAATTGTTTGAAGGTGTTATTGCCAAACATGTAGGTGAGTGTTCCTTCAAAGTATGAGTGTCTATCGGTAATGTCTTCGGAAAGTTTAATAATGCCCTTCCCGCCGATCGTATGCAAAACATACTTCACATATGGCCCAGGAAACCCATTGAGTGCAGGGATGTGGAATGCACTGTCGTCCACCAGTACCGGACGAGTGAGCTGCTCAAATGCCTGCCTTGCCTTTATCAAAGAAATTTCCATGCAGGTGTCCGCTTGAGGTTCGATCAAATCTAGCTCAACTTGTGTTACACGAATGCCAAGCGGGTTTAGTCGTTTTCGCATACTGGTGATCTTCCCTTTGTTTGATGTGGCAAAGAGTAATTCGTGCATTGCTTTATTATAACCGGCTCGTGGTAAAATTTGCGCATGAAATCGTTCGATCATCAGGTGATAGCTGACAAGTGGCGGAAACGGTGGGAAGAAGGCAAAACCTACCAACCTGACATGGCTGCTCCCAAGAAACCATTTTATAACCTCATGATGTTTCCATACCCGTCTGCCGAAGGGATGCACATGGGGAACATGCGTACGTTTGTTGGCATTGACGCGTATGGCAGGTTTAAACGACTGCAGGGACATGATGTGTTTCAGCCGATCGGGTTGGACGGGTTCGGTATTCATGCAGAAAACTATGCGATCAAGATAGGTAAGCACCCCGCAGAACAGGCCAAAGTGACACAAAAGCGGTATTACGATCAGTTTAAGTTGGTAGGCAATGGTTTTCCCTGGGACTACTCATTGGAGACCTATGATCTAGCATACTACCGCTGGACGCAGTGGTTATTTATTCAAATGTTTAATCATGGACTTGCAGAACGTAAGGAATCGACCGTAAACTGGTGTCCCAGCTGTAAGACGGTTTTGGCTGACGAGCAGGTTATTCAAGGAAAATGCGAGCGTTGTGATACCGAAACCACACAAAAAACCACGGAACAATGGTTTTTCAAGATTACCAAATATGCCCAGCGACTGCTTGACGGGGTTGATGCTATCGATTGGCCCGAAAAAATCAAGACTGCACAGCGAAATTGGATCGGGCGATCTGAGGGGGCGAGAGTGAAGTTCAATGTTAAAGACGCTGCTCATGAAATTGAAATTTTTACTACTCGAGTCGATACGATATTTGGAGCAACGTTTATTGTAATAGCACCTGATCACCCGGTGTTGAGAGAATTACCTATTTCGGAAGAGGCGCAGCAATATATTTCTGAAGCGACAAAGAAAACTGAACAAGCACGAAAGATAGCCGAAAAAGATAAAACCGGTGCCTTTACGGGCTTGTACGCAATTCATCCATTAACGCAGGAAGAGATACCGGTTTGGGTTGCAGATTTTGTGCTCATGGGCTATGGCACAGGCGCAATTATGGGCGTTCCTGCACATGACGAACGGGATTATGAATTTGCGAAGAAGTTTCAATTACCCATTCGACAAGTCGTCCATAAGGCAGAAGAGAATGTGTACAGTTATTTGATGGGAGCGGGGGAAATAACTGCCGAAGATTTAGAAAGCTTGGGGATTACGGTACTCGAAACTACTGATGAGGCAAATCGTAAGCTGCTTATTCCAGTTTCATCGCTTCATGCATATGAGCAGCTCGTAAACGAAAAGCTGACCCCCGGCTACTGGAATGAATACATTGGCGAGGAAACAGTCTTTATATTTAAGCACACTGATGGTTCTATTGAGCGTATTGTATTAACCCCTCGAACGGAGAATAGGGTGCATGAACTCTCTGAACAATTTATTGAAAAAGGTTGGACGCAGCATGTGTCGGTATGGGGTTGGTTATCTGAAGAAAGTTTTTATAAGTCACACATAATCCATGGGGAAGAAGGAGTCCTGATACATTCGGGAAAATACGACGGGTTGCCCAGCAAAGAAGCGAAAAAGCTCATTGTGGCGGATTTAGAGGGACGTGCTTCACATGAAGTAAACTACCACCTTCGTGATTGGTTGATTTCGCGTCAGCGGTATTGGGGACCTCCTATTCCTATGGTCCATTGTGAATCCTGTGGTTGGCAGCCAGTACCTGAGGAAGTGCTTCCAGTTGAATTGCCCTTTATCGAAGATTACCGTCCGACCGGTGATGGGCGCTCACCATTAGAAAATGCACCCGAAGAATGGCTCTATACCAACTGTCCAAAATGTAGCAGTCGCGCCAAGCGAGAGACAGACGTGTCTGATACCTTCCTGGACAGCTCGTGGTACTTTCTAGCATATCCCAATTTAGCTTCTCATGAATGGAAAAACGGTCCAGTGCCATTTAACAAAGCGATCACCCAGACCTGGCTTCCGGTAAATGCGTACATTGGAGGGGCTGAGCACGCAGTTTTACACCTTTTATACTCCCGTTTTGTTACCATGGCACTACATGATTGGGATTTTCTTGGTTTTTCTCCTAACGGAGAGCCATTTCCGTATCTTGTGGCAAATGGATTGATGTTGCGGGAAGGCTCTAAGATGAGTAAATCAAAGGGTAATATCATCGTGCCCGATGATTATGTCGAGAAATATGGGGCTGATGCCGTACGTTTGTACCTTGCATTTACGGGGCCCTTTGAAAGCGACGGTGATTTCCGTGACAACGGGATGGAGTCTATGGCACGTTTTGTTGAGCGGATTTGGGACATGTATTTTAATGATGCCAAGATAGGGGATGCAAGTACCCCGAAGGTTTTAGCGCAACTTCATAAAGGATTCAAAAAAGTGGCAGAAGATATTGGGCGATTTAAATATAATACTGCGGTTTCAACTTATATGCAGATTATGAACGCGTGGAAAGAAGAAGGAGAGACGCTTTCGCGAGAAGATGCCTCTAAATTCCTGCAGATACTCTCGCCATTTGCGCCGTTTATGACTGAAGAGCTTTGGGAACAATTAGGCAACAGCGGTAGCGTGCATCATTCTATATGGCCGGAGCACGATCAGTCGCTTGTGGCGAGTGATATGGTTGAGATAGTCGTTCAGGTGAATGGAAAAGTCCGTGGAACCTTGTCGTTGGAGAAGAATGACGAGCTCTTTACACAAGAAGACATAACGGACCAAGCAAAGGCCTTAGATTCCGTACAGAAGTATTTGACAGGCACACAGATTCAAAAAGTTATTTACGTGCCTGACAAATTGATCAATTTTGTAGTACAAGTTAGGTAAAAGGGATTGGTAAAGAAAGAGAGACAACATGCCGGTACGTAGGATTTTTTATACGATCCAAGGCTTTTTAAATGGTCTTGTGCATAGATTTGGTACAGAAATAGCCTCATTTTTTGTAGGTTTATTCCTATCTGGCTGTATAGGCTTCGCGTTTGTGTATGCACATTTTTACTCATCTGATGCAGAGATTGCTGTACAATCTGAACCTACCACGCCAATTGCATCTCCCATGGAACCCACAATTGCTCCGACAATTGTTACACCTACACTAACACATGGTGTGGTGGAAATATCATCGCAAAAAATAAACCTCAATACAGCAACTAGGGCGGAACTTGAATCGTTACCAGGCATTGGCCCTGTGTATGCCCAGCGCATTATTGATGCACGTCCCTTCACGAATATTTCGCAAGTGCAACAGATTCCCGGTATTGGGAGCAAAACATTTCAAAAGTTACGAGACTTGATTCGGGTGGAGTAGGAAGTATCTCGTAACTAAGGCAAATATAGAATTTGCGTGAACAGGGTATCCATGAGAGACAATTTCTTATACCAAAAGCGAGACTCGCTCTTCTTTCTATGTGCAGCAATAGTGCTTGTCTTTGGACTTGCTATACGTTTTCTGCAGGTTCCGAAGCCGCGTTATATCGAAGAGCTTAACCCTTTTTTGTCTGCAGAGGTGACGATAAGTGGAAGAGTTGTTTCAAGTTCTGTACGGGGTACTACCATGAGACTCGTCTTGTCAGACGTATCAGTTGCGGAAACGACAATTCGGTCACGTGTATACGTAGTTTTACCGAGGGGTCAGGATATACCGAAATGGTCACATATACACCTAAGGGGAAGTATTAGTTTATGGGAAGGGTATGAAGTCAATTCTTTTTCTAACAATGTAGTCATTTCCTCTATGTACTACCCTGAAATAGTAGAGACCAACCCCCCACCTGGTTTCTTTGGCTTTATACATAAAGCACAGATAAAACTACGTGGTATCTCCACTGTGCTTCTTCCTGAACCTCACGCAAGTTTGTTGATAGGGATTCTTTTTGGCATAGATAGCGATTTTCGAGATTCATTCTACGAGAGCATGAAGAAGGTAGGACTTTTACATATTGTTGTCGCGTCCGGATTCAATGCATTAATCGTTGCGAATGTTACACAGAATCTTGGCAGAATTCTTGGAAAATATGGCCAGATAGCTACCTTTAGTATATTTATGTTACCGTATATTGCATTGTCAGGGTTTCAGATTCCTATAATTCGTGCAGCAATTATGGCAGGCGGGGGAGTGCTTGCTTCTTTAAAAGGCGAAGAGAAGGCGGGTTTATGG
The DNA here is from genome assembly GCA_964392315.1 of uncultured Candidatus Saccharibacteria bacterium. Taxonomy (GTDB): domain Bacteria; phylum Patescibacteriota; class 4484-211; order 4484-211; family JAGQKX01; genus CAYMOT01. The sequence goes on along the minus strand of CAYMOT010000001.1, from coordinate 54,852 downwards.
TGGCTCGCCATATCTGCGTACGTGTTGGTGCTGTTAGAGCCGAGAGTAATATCCCAACCAAGTTTTCAGCTGTCGTTTTGTGCATCATTAGGAATACTTCTTTTGGCTCCCGTATTTGAAAAATTCCTACATTCGTTTACAAAGGTTTTAGCGGGTGATCTCTCAACAACAATTGCAGCGCAATTCTTCACATTACCCATTCTGTATATACATTTTGGGAACTTTTCACCCTTAGGTTTACTGACTAATCCGTTAGTGCTTTGGATGATAACGCCGATCATGTATTGGGGATTTTTATGCGTCTTGGTCTCGCTTGTGAGTCCTTCCGTTGCAAGTGTTGCAATTACTCCGGTTTGGGTCTTACTCGATGTTTTGGTAACAGTGATTAATACCTTTTCGTAATATGCTTCTTTCATATATGTACATAACAGTAAAGACAAATGTTCCAAAAGGCACGCTACTGTTATTAATTGTTTTTATCTCACTCATTCCGTGGGTGCTGTTTGGATATCATTTAAATACGCCTTCATTCATTGCTTTCTTAGATGTTGGCCAAGGTGACGCTGCCTTGATTCAGCCATCACATGGTATTCAGGTAATGATTGATGTCGGACCGGGTATAGAAGTTCTCTATGAGCTAGAAAAATACATGCCGTTACTCGACCGCCACATTGAAGGCATTTTTCTGTCACATGGTCATATCGATCATGTAGGAGGTTTGGAGTATATTGCTAAACGTTATACTGTAGGGAAAATATTCGTAAGTGAGTGTTTTGATGGTGAATTGCTGGAATATGTTGGAGGTGTTGGTGAGATGGCTGCTATTTCTGCCGGAAACAGTGTTAGTTTTGGTGACATGATTAGTGTCGCAATGTTGTGGCCTGGGAAACAGGTATGCGAGGATACCTTTTATGATGAAAATGATGTATCTCAAATACTGGAAGTGACAGCAGGGGATTTCAAGATGTTATTCACCGGTGATGCAGAATTCGGAAAGGACTCGACGGTTGAATATACAATAGGATTTCCGGATATTGATGTTCTAAAAGTTCCTCACCACGGAAGTAAGAACGCAATTACGCAAGAATTTCTAGATAAGACATCCCCCCTCTCGGCGATAATCTCGGTAGGGGAGAACCCTTTTGGCCATCCTGGAGAGGATATTCTTTCTTTACTCCAAAACAACAATATAGAGGTTTTACGCACTGATCTACACGGTGCGATAGTCTTTGAAAGGCATAATGATGGGTATCGAGTACATACAGAGTTGGAATAGTAAACTAATGCTGCAAAATTTTAGTATTACAGGGTAAAATTGAGCAGTCATGAACATACAAGCATCTATTGAACAAAAAGTCAAAACTGCGATACAAGAAGCTTTCTCTCATGCCGTAGAAAATATACAGCTTGAGCATCCTGCTGACCTGAGTCATGGTGACTATGCGAGCAATATTGCATTGCAACTGACAAAAGAGCTTCATGACAGCCCAAGAAGCATTGCTGGGAAAATAGTAGGTTCTATTGAAGCTGATGCAGTAATAGAAAAAATTGAAGTTGCAGGACCAGGGTTTATTAATTTTTATATAAAGAAAGAAGTTCTATTAGACAACGTGAATAATATTGCTAATGATTTTGGAGCGAACGCATCTTTGCAGGGACGTAAGATTGCGGTGGAATACGCTCATCCCAATACACACAAGGAAATGCACATAGGGCATATGCGGACGCTCATAGTAGGAGAAGCATTAGCGCGCATACTAAAAGTCTCAGGGGCAACTGTATTTAGGGCAAATTATCAGGGAGATATTGGTCCTCATGTAGCTAAGGCTATTTATGGTACCAGAGAGATTCTAAGAGAACGAGGAATGTCTTTTGAAGACGTCGAAAAGCTAAGTAACACAGAAAAGGCACATTTGTTGGGAGAGGGATATGTAAGAGGGAATAAAGACTATGAACTATATGAAGAGGAAATTAAAGACCTTAACAAAAAACTGTACGCAAAAGATTCTAGCATTTTAGAGATATACAATCAGACAAGACAATGGAGTCTTGATTATTATGATGAGCTTTATACGCGATTCGGTACAAATTTTGATGCTTTTTACTTTGAATCGCAAATGGCCGAGGATGGTGTACGCATTGTCAGGGAGAATGTAGGAAAAGTTTTTGAAGAGAGCGATGGGGCGATTATCTTCGATGGTGAAAGGAGAGGTCTTCATAAACGGGTTTTTATTACGAGTGATGGATATCCTACCTATGAAGGAAAAGATATGGCACTTGCGCCAAAACAGTACAAAGACTTTCAATTCGATAGGATTATTCATGTAGTGGGGGATGAGCAGTCGGGCTATTTTAAGGTTGTTATTAAAGCGCTTGAAGAACTTTATCCAGAGCTAGAAGGAAAAGAATATCATTTGCCAATGGGAATGGTTAACCTTAAGGGACTAAAAATGTCATCACGCACTGGGGTACTTATTACGGTCGATGGTTTATTAGATGAAGTAAGGGAAAGGGTCAAAGAGGTAATGCAACAGGATAGGATTGGTGAAGGCTATGAGAGTGTGCTTGAGGCAGTTACATTAGCAGCGGTAAAGTATTCGGTGCTGAAGAATGATCCCAAAGCGTACGTCTTGTTTGACATTGAGGAGTCAATCAATTTAAACGGCAATTCTGGTCCTTATCTACAGTACACACATGCCCGGTGTAGAAGTGTATTAGAGAAAGCAGGGGAGGATCGAGGTACGGTTGCATTAGACGGCTACGAATTAAATACGGATGAAGATGCGTTGCTTCGAACAGTTTATCAATTTCCAGAAGTAGTCGAAAAGGCTGCGGAAATGTATGGACCTAATTTAATAGCCAATTTCTTATTTGATATAGCACAGAAGTACAACGCTTTGTATCAGTCTTCTTCTATTCTTACGGCAAATAGCCCAAAAGAGCGTGATGTAAGACTTCTACTTACCTCTGTAACTGCACTGATCTTGCGGCAAGGTTTGTATCTATTAGGAATTGAAGCACCAGATAAAATGTAAAAAAGAAACCTTTAGGTACCTTTGGTTAATGTTAGTATATGAGGCGACGATTTTATTCTAAAAAACGTAAATCTATTCTCCCCAAAATACTTTTGCTCATACTTGTAGTTGGGATAGTTGCTGGGGGTTATACCGTTTTACGCTATTCTGGTAAATTAAACAGTCTAAAAGTACCGAGTAATGGTGAAAGTGTTTCGAAGATTAGCAACGTTTTAAATGTGCAGGGGATCCAGCAGTATATCGAATCCCTTTTTGAGAATAAGCAAAAACTACCTGTAGTAACGGGGGAGAGTTCAGTTATGCTTTATCGTATAGGGGTCGTCTCAGATTCACACGGAAGTGTCGATACATTTAGCAAAGTGGTGAATAAAGTAGTGGCTGATGATATCGATATGATTGTCCACTTAGGCGATGTGGCATCCGCTGGGCAGGTAGACCAACTGACCGCGATAAAGGAAATTCTTGATAAGGCTGGCATTCCGTATGAAGTGTTACCGGGTGACCATGACTATAATTGGACCCCGACGTATAGTCTGGATAACTATGCCTCAGTATTTGGTAAGAATAATGCAGAATCTAGGATTATTACCCAACATGGATTTGTGTTTGTACTTTTAAATAACAGCTCGCAAGAAGGTTCACACCAAAATGATGTAGCCTGGCTTGAGAATAATCTATCCCAGGCCATTTCTCCAAGTACTCGAAATGTCTTTGCATTTACCGCACGGCCGTTGTATAACCCATATTTCCCCGATAAACAAGATGAGTTGGGTACGGAGGTGCTACTAACACTTCGGAAATATCCAGTCAGAGAAATTTTCAGCGGCGACACACATGTGTTTGCCCGGTATACCGATCAAGTAACCGAAATTCCTATAACCACAGTTGGGGCTTCAGGTGATTATAAGAATCCACTACCACAGTACGTCCTCATCGATTTATATGAAAACGGTGAATACACACTCGTTGCAAAGCCGGGGATTGAGACAGAAAGCTTAGATTAAGCGAGCTATTCACCATTCACTACATTACGTTCCCATTTAATTGCTAGGATGCGAAAACAGTATCCTTTTAAGGCTGACGATGAAGCGCTACAATAGCATGAGAGAAAGCGGAACAAAAACATCGGTTTTAAAACGAGATGTTTTTATACTTTACCAAGGATGATAACCGTTATACCAACCACTACAGCAGCTCATCTTGCAAAAAATTTAGAAAAGTGTGGGACATTCAGAATAATAAATCCCCTGAGGAATAAAGAAAATAGAAGGTACTTCCCGGATGGAGAAGTATACATACGGCTTGTTCTAGATACGGGGGATTTAGATAGGGTCGTACTACTCCATTCTGGTGCACCACGTCCAAATTCTGGCTTACTAGAGGTATATATGATTCTGGAACTACTCAATCAATGGGGAGTGAAGAATATAGAGGTGTTTTTTACATATTTCCCTTATTGTATGCAAGACCATACGTTTTTGGATGGGGAGCTGAATGCCGCAGAGGGTCTCATAAAAAAGCTCATTAATTACTATAAGGTTAAACAAATCTACAATATAGAAGGACATTTCCATGGCAGGGAGTGGGTACATACCTATCCAGTCAGAAATATCTCCCTCGTAGATCAGCTCATTGCAGTTGCTCAGGAGCGCTATGGTGATATAGTTGCTGTAACTCCTGATCAGGGTGCAATACGCCGAACAGGCATAGCAGGACTGACAAAAAAGAGAATCAATTCGTATGAGACAGAATGTATTTCTGACCAGAGTTTTGCTGATATGATTAGGCGGCGTGTGGTTGCAGTTATTGACGATAATCTGGAAACTGGCGGTACTTTGTGTCGTTTTTATGATGAGTGCAAAAGATGTGGAGCCGACAAAGCAGTAGCCTTGGTCACCCACAGCATACTACCGAAGGGTGTCACGCGAGTTCTTAAAAAATATGATGACCTTATAACAACAAACTCAATTCCTCGTCGGAAGGCTGATGTTGATGTTTCTGCAGTTATCGCACAGACACTACTAACAGAATAGGGGAAGATAAGAAATGTTGGTCTTTGGTCGGGGTGGGCGGACTTGAACCGCCGACCTCAGCGTCCCGAACGCTGCGCGCTAGCCATCTGCGCCACACCCCGAGAAAGTCTAATAAATAAACAAATAATCAAATAAACCAATAAGCAAATTTGTCCTTAATGAGATACAATTGCAAAATAATTGTAGTGGGAAATTGAGAAATTGACAAATTGTTCAGCCCTTGTAGCTTAATTGGATAAAGCAGACCCGTCCTAAGGGTAAGACTGAAGGTTCGATTCCTTCCAAGGGCACCACGATTCCCGCCGACATCATGAGTGTTTTGCGCAATATACGGTAACTATAGATATCTAAAGGTTTCTAGGTTTTGCAAGCTTTTTATTTTTAGGGCAGGACGTGAAAGCTTACCGTTTCTTAAGCAGATGTGATTCTTATCTCTCGTAGTTGGGGGATATAGAACGATGTGTAGAGGTGGCTGTTCAGATTAACTTGTTCAGCGTGCTATAGTTACTATATGGAGTATAGTGTTGATGTAGAAGTTCCAAAGCAAATAGAATTGGAAAATAATGAAAAGGTTGTGGCACTTATCCGCCAACACTGGTTCGTGTTCAGAAACCCTGTGTTGATTGGGCTTTTTGTACCATTTGTTCTTCTATTCGGTGTGTTCATTTCTTCATATTACATTGAAAATCTGAAGGTGCTTGATATGCTACACAACGTGCTCCTATTTCTAGCTGGTGCTGCATTGATTATTGGCTTTGTGCTCTTTGTATGGAGACTCTTTTTGTGGCGCAGGACGTTTTATCTGGTCACGAGTAAACGTATTATTTTGATCTCGCAATATGGGTTGTTTCACCATGATGACCGAGAAACATCGTTATCAATGATCCAAGACGTGAAGGCTCTTGTAGACGGTATGGAGCCTTCGCTGTACGGGTTTGGCGAGGTTATTGTACAAGTCAGTTCACAGGATGCGCAATTACAACTCCATAAAGTTCCCAAACCTCGCGAAGTGCAGCGCATCATTATGAAAGAAGCACACCTTAGAGATTGAATCCAGTCTAATTAAATGAAATGGCGTAGAGGTTGTTTTGCCCTTGCTCAGAGCTAAAGTTCGTGTGGATAAGGACTTTATTCCCATCAGGATGTACGAACACATTGTGCTGCATAATCTTTCCGGTATAAATAACCGATTTGTTATCTCCGTCGAGTTCAATAATACTTACCACCCCTTCTGTTTCAGAGATTTTTTCTACCGTTACGATGTGTCTGCTGTCGGGATGCCACAAAACGGGAGTATTTTTATCAGGCGCCTCAGTGAATACCGTGTGGTAGGCAACATCTTCTACACTTTGAGCAGGTAGCGAAAATTCAGTTGGATTTAGGTCAAGTATCTTATATGTACGGGTATTATCTATTATTTCTGTATAGAGCAGTTTTGTTTGATCAGGTGACCATACTGCGCCTGAGGCAGTAGTAGGTAGTATGTTCTGGATATCTTGTGGCAATTGCGCGCGGAGTAATTCTTCTTTTTTCGTAGCAAGTTCTGCCCAGTCTTCTTGAAGAATTTCTAGGTTTTCCCTTGTTACTTCGCGCAGATCATGTGATTCAGTGTTGTAAATAAACAATAATTGGTCTGGCATTCGGATCACAAGGCTTTGTTCATCCGCTCCCCACGTTATTTCTGCCTGGGAGTACATTCGTGTAGGCGTGTCGGTTAAAAGTAGCCGAGGACCAGACAATATATTAAACGGGTTGTTGGAGAACTCTAGAAGCCAAACGCCTGACTGGCTTGGCAGATCATTAGCGCTTTGAGATGTGGTATATGCTATTTTTTGGCCATCGGGACTCTGTTTGGGGTTGCTCAGGCCAGTTAGGGTTAATGGCTTAATTTCAGGAAATAATGATATTAGCAGTGCGGTGTGTTGGGTGACATTGCCTACTGTTATATCGGCCTTTTTTGACCAGGGTTGATAACCTGTCTTCTCAAGTCGCAGTTGATAAGATCCTGGTTTGAGGCCTTGGATTGAATTGTTCGTTACATCTTGGGGTACGTCATTAAGGTAGACAAGGGCACCTTCGGGGACCGAATTTATCGTCAAAATACCGGTTTGTTCAAGGTTTCTGTTTCGAATATCGAACTGATACCCCTGTGCGAAAAACATGATGACGCCTGATATGCCTAATAAGATAATAATGGTGACAATCCCCGAGATGACAGGTTTATTCATAGTATGTCTATGATATCAACAAATACTACCTCTCTGCAATGTAAGTAAGCTTGCTTGTCTTTTGTGCTATATAATGCAGGCATGAAATTTTCAGCTTCTCGTATTGCAATAGATCTTGGTACGGCAAACTCCTTGGTTTATGTGGCCGGGAAAGGTATCGTGATGAATGAGCCAACGGTTGTTGCCGTAACTGCTGACGATAATAAAGTAGTTGCGGTAGGAACCGAGGCGAAGGAAATGCTGGGCAGAACACCCGGTTCGATTGTTGCGAGTAGGCCGATGAAGGATGGCGTTATTGCAGACTATGCTATCACGGAGGCAATGCTGCGGCATTTCATCAACAAGGTAATGGGACGGATGAGGTTTATACGTCCAGAGGTTATGGTATGTGCACCGGCAGGTGTGACAAGTGTGGAACGAAGAGCTGTTATGGATGCGACACTTTCTGCGGGAGCTCGTTCTGCCTATCTCATAGATGAATCCCTCGCAGCAGCTATTGGTGCCGGTCTTCCCATTGCTGAGCCTCACGGCAATATGATCGTAGATATAGGTGGGGGGACTGCCGATATTGCGGTTATCTCACTGGGCGGAATAGTGGTGCATAATACAGAGAAGGTCGGTGGAAATAAGCTCGATGAGGCGATCGCGAACTATATCAGAAAACAGCACAATTTGATAATCGGCGAACGTATGGCGGAAGAAGTTAAGGTTGAGGTTGGAAGTGCGCTTCCATTAGATAAGGCCTTATCAGTTGAAGTCAAAGGTAGGGACGCAATTGATGGATTGCCCAAGACGGTTAGCATAACATCCACAGAAGTAACCAAGGCGATTTCATATAACCTCTCGCAGCTTGTCGGCGCAATTAAGTCGGTATTGGAAGAGACGCCACCGGAGCTTTCATCTGACATAGTTGATAAGGGAATTGTCATGTCTGGGGGTACGAGCCAGCTCCGCAACATTGACTCATTAATAAGCAGGGAAATAGGTGTGCCGGTGCATCTCGCTGATAAGCCACTTCATTGTGTGGTGAGAGGTGCAGGGATTGCAATCGAGAATCTGGATAAATATAAAAGAAATGTTACAAAGAGCTAGTTTCACTGTGAAACAAGATAAAAACGCTAGCAGAGTAGCAAAGTAGAGGCCCTTAAGCCTTTATGGTGAGCACGACAAGGGATTGTCGTTCACGCCTATCAAATGCTTATGCTAAATGATAATACGGTTTTAATACATAATCTACCGATACACTTTGTTTCTACAGATCGTGCAATCGAGTTGATCGCGCAACACATTGAGGATTCAAGGAAAATTAACGTCATTACCCCATACGCTACGTTTTGGCGATATGCCGAGCTTGACTCAGAGTTTAAACACGCATGGGAAGATGCAGATCTAGTCTTGCCTGACGGGATCAGTGTGTTATGGGCAAAAGTTCTGAAGGAGAGGAACTATAGCAGAATCGCCCTTATAAGACTGATGCAGCTTTTTGTCTATGGTATCTACCTTTTCTTTCTCATAGCAACTGGTAGATTTGAAAAAAAATTTAATCTGTCACGCGTTACAGGCGTTGAGTTAGTGACACAACTACTTGAATTAGCAAATAAAAATTCTTGGCGGGTATATTTTTTGGGAGGGTGGCATTCACACCTTGGGCAGTTGCATAAAAATATACATAATGCCTATCCACAACTCAAGTACAGGGTAGATGAAGATATATCTCGTACACAGATAAATTCCGCAGTTGGGAAAAAAGTTCTTAACGATGCAATTTCCCGTATTAATTCATTCAGCCCACAGGTGTTAGTGGTGTCATTGAGTCCGCCATTCCAGGAGAAGTGGATATGTAGTCAGAAGAACACCTTGAGTGCTAATGTGGTAATTGGTGCCGGAGCAACGGTTGACTTCTTATCCGGCCGCCTGGAGCGTGCACCATATATATTGAGGAAAAGCGGTCTTGAATGGTTCTGGCGGCTTATCTCACAGCCCACCCGCATTCGGCGTATTTTGTATGCATTTCCGTATTTTCCCCTGAAAATGCTCATATATGTCTACAAAACTGCAGGCAATACCGATTGAAAATGCTGTATAATGAACGTGATGGCGACAAAGATCTTTAATCAGCTTGAAGAGTTGCTTGCCCCGCTCGATACATTACCCGATACCAGAAGGATGAAAATTCTTATTGTAGGAGCAGAAGTTTCGCCGTTTGCAAATGTAGGTGGATACGCAAACGTGTTAGCGTACCTTGCGCGTGCGCTCAAAAAACAGGGTGCTGATGTTCGCTTATTCATGCCGAAATTTGGCTTTATTGATGAATCAGTCTATCCGATGCACATGCACCATGAGAGTTTGTCAGTACCGACCGATGATGAGAGCAAATCTGCGTTAATCTGTAATGTTAAGCTACATGTTAGTGCAGATGGCATTCCAGTATATTTTTTGGAGAATCGTGAGTACTACGAACTGCGTAATAATGTGTATGGATATCAAGATGATCCGGTAAGATGGGCCCTCTTGTCGCGCTCTGCAATAGAGTTTATTGATCAATCTGATTGGGTACCAAACATAATTCATTGTAATGATTGGCATACCGGCCACATACCAAACTACCTAAAAACAACCTATCGTCAAAATACAAAGTTATCCAAAATTGCGACACTTTTCACTATTCACAATCTCATGATGCAAGGTTGGTTTATCAACATTCGACGTGATCAGATTAGCGAAATGGATTCAGACGATGGGCATAGCCCGATTGCACCATTTTTTTCAGAACGTTTGTCGAAGCAAAATTTCTTGCGTCGAGGAATTATCTATGCGGACTACATCTCAACAGTATCCAAAACGTACGCGAAAGAAATATTAAAACCAGAGTTTGGCGAAGGCCTCGATAGACTGCTTACTGAGGTGAGAGGAAAATTAGTCGGGGTAGTAAATGGTGTTGATTTTGAAAAATTCGATCCTTCAAACGATAAACTCATAACGCAGAATTACACCCGAAATTCTCTAGAATTACGTAGAAAGAATAAGCGTGCACTCCAAGAGGAGTTTGATCTAGAGATTGATCCATCTATACCAATGCTGGGATATGTGGGGCGGATGGAAGAGCAGAAAGGTGTTGATTTAATAGCCGATGTGATGACTCCCCTGATGAAGGATTTTAACGTACAGTTTGTAGCAGTCGGTGGGGGAGATCCGCGTATCTCCGATCGTCTCAAAGAGTTACATGAGAATTTTCCAAATAAGGTGGGTGTGCATCTAATGCCTGATTTTACCTTGCCTCGGCTTGTGTTTGCGGGTTCGGATATGATTCTTGTCCCATCTCGATTTGAACCCTGCGGCATTGTACAGATGGAGGCACTTCGATACGGTGCGATACCCATAGTTCGCGCAACTGGGGGGTTAGCCGATACGGTCAAAAATTTTGAACCCGAAACCATGGAAGGATGGGGTTTTGTGTTTAAGGAATTTGATGTATGGGGATTCTTTGCGCAAATTGTGCGAGCATTGGAGATTTACCGGCAAAAGAAGATATGGGTAGAAATACAGAAACAAGCAATGGAGCAGGATAATTCATGGGAGTCACGTGCCAAAGAGTATGTTCAAATGTACGAGAAGGCAATTCAGGTACATCGGCAAGGCTTGTTACGGGGAGAGCACGATTAACTGCTCTTACTACCACCATCAATTCAGCTCATAGCTTATATCTCATTCACTCGCCGAGGTTAGGGAAGTCTTGCAGAAGCAGGTATCGCTGCGCATCAAACGATTTGTAATGTTCTTCCACTTTGCCTGACCAATGGTAATCCCAAATGTCTTTCAGTAATTCAGTATACGCATGTTCACCTTCACGTTTATCCTCCTTTGAAACTGGCAGAGTGCGGAGCGTTTTAACGAGATGCTGTGCACCTTCCTCCACAAACTCTGGATGCCACCAAGGCATGTTTGATAGCCAGTAAGTGTGGCATGATGCGATACCTTGGTTAAAGTGTTGTAGTGCTGAGTTATATACCAGTCCGACATCGTCGTCGGGGCGTGCCACTTTTTGTAATCCGTTGTACGCAAGTTCAGCTAAATGGGCATACTGTTGCTGTAGTTTGTTCGCTGTATCATTCCATTTTGGAAATGGCTTATTATCAATAAGCTCGTGTTTGGTCGTTTGCCAGCTTGACGCGGTAATCTCCGTAATCTCTTCTGTGGGTAGGTCCTTCACCGCATCTGATAGTTTTATACAGGTAACGTCAGGGTGGCTTAGAATATCTTCCAACAGGTGTATGCGCTCTTCATAATGATGCCCGAATACTTCGACATCGTTCGCGTTGACGATGGGGAGCTGTGCTTGGTCAATTGAGTGGAGGTATTGTATTAAGCGGTCTGGCTGAATAACCCGTGGATAAGCCCTAAAGATATCAGTAATCAGGCGGGCATTAACCACGAGTTTAGTGTCTCCCAATTGTACACAGCGTATTGGTGGGATGGGGTGTGTATCAAACTCTGGATCAACCGAGCTTTGGTCGATGAGAACATATGAGAAGCGATTGCCGGTTTGATGAATGGTTTCTGTATCGGCTGCGAGTTCGGGTAGAAACAATAATTCGGACGGAGGTACCTGATAGAAGTACTCATTAATTTTAGTCGTCTGTTCAATTTGTTCCTCGACTATATTCCAAGGGGAAAGCGGGACAATAGGATGAAAGGCAGGCCCTGCCATGAGCTCAACTTGCCCTCTTTGTATGAGCTCCTTCACGGAATCAAAGAACCGGGTATGTCCTGCATGTTCGAGGTATAGGGTTAGTGAACCATTAATGTGAAAGGTTGCCTGTGCACGAGGGTTATTTAGGAATGCCTTTAAGACAGGCATATAGCATGTTTCAAGCACGGTATTGACGGTCTTTTCGGTGCTTGTTGTGGGTTGATAGAAGTGAAAAATGGGTGACCACTGTATCATAATTTATGCGATTCACATTATACCTGCACTAACCGTTTGTTGCCAAACACGTCCACCTTCGATAGGCTATAAGGAATGAACGTACTTTTTGTTGCCTCTGAATGTGCACCAATGGTCAAAGTTGGCGGTCTTGCAGATGTAGTAGGGAGTCTCCCTAAGGCTCTTTATGAGTTAGGGGTAAGGGTCAAGATTGCGATACCGCTCTACAAACCGGTTATCGAAAAATATAAGCATTTGCTAACTCAGGTTGATAGCGGGAGGGTTGGTTTTTCTGGTGACACATTTGAATACACAATTTTTGCTGGTCAGGTTGATGGCTTGGATATTTTGTGTATTGGGAACGATGAATATATAGGAAACGGAGAAATATACCCATCCTTTGGTGTAAATTCAAAACAGAGTAGAATAGCGGAACTCGAACGATTTACCTTTTTTGATCGTGCAGTAGTTGATTATATTGTGAACAAGTCTAATTGGATGCCTGATGTCATTCATGCACACGATTGGCACACCGGGCTTATTCCATTTTTGATCAAAAAAAACGCGACCCGTCGTATTCCAATAATTTTTACGATTCATAACCTTGCAAGCCAGGGAGTTTCGGATTTAAGTATTTTGGAGAAATTGGGATATAGCAGAACTATCAGTGATGGTGCGATACAGTGGGATGCGCTTGACGATAATCTCGATTTATTGCTCCAGGGTATTCTCAGTTGCGATATCCTCACTACGGTATCTCCAACGTATGCTGAGGAAATAACGACAGTTGAGTTTGGTGAAGGCCTCGACAAAGTCCTTATGGATAATAGGTATAAGCTTTATGGAGTACTCAACGGCATAGACAACACCGTGTGGGATCCAGAAAATGATGAAAAAATTCCAGTCCGATTTAGCGTTCATAATCCCAAGGATGCACTTATCGCTAAATTAAAAAACAAAGCTGCATTGTACGAAGAACTCAATATAGAAGGGGTCGAGTTAGATAAGCCGCTCATAGGAGTGGTAAGCAGGCTTGCGTTTCAAAAAGGTTTTGATTTACTGAAGGAAATAGAATCAGTGCTGGTAGCAAATGATGACTTCTCTTTGGTTGTCTTGGGAACGGGGGATCCCGTGATAGAGGAGTGGTTTAGAAAATGGTCAGCAGAGTCAAACTATATTAAGTACATTGATGCATTTAGTGAAGAAATTGCGCACCGGATATATGCTGCTTCTGATATGTTTTTGATACCGTCTCGGTTCGAACCGTGCGGGCTGACACAGATGATCAGTATGCGGTATGGTGGGGTCCCCATCGTTCGTGGGGTTGGAGGACTCAATGATACCGTAATGGATAACAAAAATGGCTTTGTATTTAAAGATTACACGGGGAACGCAATGTGGGATGGTATCATGCGCGCTGTTTCAGCGTACCATGATAAAGCAGTATGGCTCCCGATCGTTACCGATGCATTAAAAAGCATTTTCTCGTGGGATCGTTCCGCTGCCCAGTATAAACTTCTATACGAAAAGTCGCTTCCTTTTGAGAAGAAGTAAGAACAGACTATTCAAAGCTTGAGGCGTTGATTCGTTTCCGAAGACACCTCCTACATGCCATACGTGAGGCCTAAGAATGCAAAGATTTGAGGTTTGGTGTAGCGTTTGTCTCCCCGCTCATTAAGGCGAATCTCAGGAACGAGCTGTCCGCTTTTTGCCCAGCGAATGAGGGTCACCTTACGAACGCTGAGCATGGCGCATACCTGTTTTGTCGTTAACAAGTCAGGGTAATCAGCAAAGAGGGGAGTCTCAGGGGTTGTCTGACCGAGGAATGCCAATATTTGTCTTTTAGTATAGCGCTTGTCTCCTCGTTCATTGAGGCGAATTTCAGGAACCAATTTGCCGCTTTTTGCCCATCTTATGAGTGTAATTTTCTGTACCCCCAAAATTTTGCCGACTTCTTTAGTTGTCAGGAGTTCGGGGTAATCTGGAAAGAGCACGGTGTTTGTCATAGGTTTTGATGGTTTGAAGTATATCAAAAAGTATCATTTTGGGCGAGTGGTTGTTGAGTTAAGCGGATAAAGGGTAGGAAGTGGTTTTTGGGAAGGTAGGGAAGTGAGAAAGAAACGAGTTTGGTAAAGTGAGGCGGGAAAGGCTTTATAAACCTAACCCCCTCACCATACCGATCTCTTTACCTAACTGCAAAAATTTACTGAAGCTCCACCTTTGCGCCGACTTCTTCCAGCTTAGCCTTTGCAGCTTCTGCCTTTTCCTTATCAACATTCTCTAAAATGTTTGAAGGAGTATTGTCGACCAAATCTTTTGCCTCTTTGAGGCCGAGTTCGCCATTCAGTTCGCGTACTGCCTTAATGACATTGATCTTTTGATCGCCAGATGCGGTAATGACGACAGTAAATTCGGTCTTTTCCTCAGCTGGACCTGCAGCTGCGCCGCCTCCTGCTGGAGCTGCTGCGGCAACCGGTGCTGCAGCGACAACACCAAATTTTTCCTCTAGCGCACTAACTAGTTCAGCAAGTTCTAGTACGGTTAACTCTTCAACTTTTGTGATAATTTCTTGTACTTTTTCGTTCATGATCAATTCACCTCCAAGGTAAGAGTAATAAGAATATGCTCTTATTGTGTCTCTTTTGCTTCCTTAACTGCCTGTAATGTCCAGACGAGTTTTGAAAGCATTCCATTTAATTGATAGACAAACTGAGAAATAGGTGCATTGAGCTGGCCAACCAATTGCGCATGAAGTATAGGTAGCGGTGGCAAATTTGCAATACTCTTTACTTTGTCAGGGGTGATAATATCTTTACCAAAATAGCCGCTTTTAATGACAGGCAGCTCATTTTCGCTACTAAACTCGTGTAATGCTTTGAGAATTTCAGCAGGCTCTGTATGTGCAAAGAGCATGGCGGTAGGACCTTCAAGAGTTGAATCATCAAGTTGCGGATAACCTTCTCGTTCAAGTGCAAGTTTAATTAATGTGTTCTTGAAAATATGGTAGGAACCGCCTTTTTCTTGGAGGATATTACGAAGCTTTTCAACTTTGGTTGCTGATAAACCGCGATAATCAGAGAATACTACCGCCTCTGACGTGGAGAGCTTTTCACGGATTGATGTAATGGTATCTTCTTTCTTTTGGTTCGGCATACGTCCTGCGGAGGATATTTAAATCTCGACGTGTAGTCGGATCCCTCACGGTCATTGGAACAAAAGTTTAATAAGCAAATAAACCAATATGCAAATGTCCAATTATTTTGAAATTTGCTTATTTGTATATTTGTTTATTAATTTTACTCTGTCACGTCAATACCCATCGAGCGGGCGGTGCCAGCGAGTGTATTCACCGCGGCATCTATTGTCTTCGCGTTGAGGTCTTCCATTTTCTCTTCTGCTAATGGTACTAGATCCTTTTTTGTTAATTTACCAATCTTTTTTTTGTTCGGTTCACCTGATCCAGCGTCCTTGCGCAGTGCTTTTAGCAAAAGTGCGCCCGCAGGAGCTTTTCGTAATTCAAAAGAAAAGGACCCATCTTCATACACACTTACCAATGCGGGTACTTGTTCACCCATTCGATCACGTGTTTTCTCGTTATACGCAGTGACGAATTCCATGAGGTTTACGCGATGTTGCGCGAGTGTCGGACCGAGTGGGGGTCCTGGATTCGCTTGTCCAGCGGTCAAATTTAATTTTAATGTCGTCTTTAATTTCTTTGCCATAATTCAAAAATTATCCAACTGTATATAGTTGTTTATCTGCGTGTTGTCAATGGATTACAGTTTGCTTACCTGTAAAAAGTCAAGTTCAACTGGTGTTTCGCGTCCAAAAATTGAAACAAGGATTTGTAGTTTCCCTTTATCTTCGTCTATAGAGTCAACGGTTCCGATAAAATCCGCAAACGGTCCATCGATAATCTTAAGGGCTTCACCAACAGAGAACTTCGCTTTATACTGTGGAGCTTCTTGTTGTGAGAATCGTCGAATTCCTTCTACTTCCTCATCAGAAATAGGCTTTGGCCGCTGAGTTGTACCCACAAATGCAGTGACGCCAGGGGTGTGCTGGACAACCGACCAGGTACGGTCATCGAGAATCATTTTTACCAAAATATAACCGGGAAAGATCCGCTCGGTTATTTCAGTCTTTTTGCCGTCGCGTATCTCGATTTTTTCTTGCGTTGGCACAAACACCTCTGCAATTTGATCCGCAACACCAAAGAGGTGAATACGGCTTTCTAAATTTACTTTTACTTTATTTTCGTGGCCACTGTACGTATGCACCACATACCAACGTGGTTCGTTGGAGCCTTTTGTCAAAGTCATACTGCGTCGCTATATCATTTAGATGAGTATAGTGATAAGTCGAGTCAAACCGTAGTCAATTATGCCAATATATGCGCCTAGAATAACACACATGACCAAAATAACAACGGTCATTCTCATAGATCGGGTGCGATTGGGCCAATGCACCAAGCGCATTTCTATAAGCACATTCTGTAAAAACGATCGTACTTTGTTAAACACGACCCAATTTTAGCAACAAAACCCAATTGTATCAATAGTTTGGAACGGATATACTAAAATTAAGAAGCAAATATACGAATAAGCAAATACGCCAATGAATTTGATATTTGCTTATTTGGATATTCTTGACCTATTCACATGCCCAATAAGAATGACTCTGGAGCGACATTTCAATCATCTACCCCCGTGCGACCATTATCTCCTGAAGAGTATCAGAAACGTTTGCGTGACCTGATGGCTCCGGCTCGCAAACAAGAAGTGCCTTCTCAACAGCAAGAAGAAAAGCTTGAACAACTACAGAAAGAAGCAGAAAGAAAGAGCGAAACCCAAGCACAGATAGAAACTATACGTATCAAGACGGTAGACCAGCCAGTAGAGAAGCCTCAATCATCCGTTGAAATGCTTAATCAAACTCATGAGCAGTCGGCACCTGAAGCTGTACCTGTCCCCGTAACAAAAGAAACACAGCAACTGCATGAAGTAGAAGAAGTCATTAAAGATCTCAAGGTTGAACTGACGCCTGAGGATTATACAAAAGGCCTCAAATCCCCCGTACATACTGCGGTTAGATGGTTGAGTAGTTTTGTCGAACGGCATGTCAAAAAGCTTCATCCTGATAAGTACAAAACGAGAGAGAGAGCATCGCTTCAGATGAAGTTTTTTGAAGTCCTTATTCCAAAGGACAATGAGATTGAAATTGGGGCTGCTGAATCACTTTTTTCTAATTTAACCAGCTTGTACAAAGGGTCATTCATACAAGATATCCCAGTGCTCGGGGAAAAGCTGAGCATAGGGAGCATATATGATAGCCAAACATCGTTTTCTTTTGAAATCGTGGCGGACGAGAGTGTCATTAAATTTATTGTCGGTGTAGATGCCAAGATGGCAGAGTTTATGGAGAAGCAAATACATGGTGCCTATCCCATTGCCGAAATTACCGAAGTCCCTGAATACAACATATTCGAAAAAGAAGGAAAAGTTGCATATGCTGAGTTACGGGTCTCTGGTCCCGCATATTATGCAATTAAATCTCACGAAGAGTTAAAGAGCGATGGAATGAGTTTGATAACGAGTTCCTTAAGCAAGTTGGGTCCAGGGGAGGAAGCTATTGTCCAATTTGTTATTTCACCGGTTAGCAAGAGTTGGATCAACAAGGGCAAAAGTTATATTCGTTCTCAAGAACGGCCTCCCAAAGAAGGGGAGTCACCCAAGCAAATTGACTCTGAAAAAATGGAAGGGATAAAGAAGAAAATTACCAAGCTCGGGCTTGGGGTAATAATTCGTGTTGTATCAGTAGCAGACACTGATGAGAAGGCAAAGCTAAACTTGGATAATATCGTTGGGACGTTTCAACAATTTGCCAACCCGCATCTTGCCGGGTTTTCTAAGAAGGGTGGAATCTTATCAAATTTTCATAGGTCCTTTGTCGTTGATTTTTTGTATCGCTACTTTCCACCATTTAATAATCAAAGCATTCTTAATGTTGAGGAGCTAGCGACGATTTTGCATTTTCCCAACAAAAACGTCCAGACGCCTAAGATTAAATGGTTATTATTCAAACGATCTGAGCCGCCGTCGAATTTACCGACAGAAGGTTTGTATATGGGGTATTCAGAATTCCGTGGTGTCAAACGAGAGATCTTTCTCAGGGATGATGATAGGCGTAGGCACTTGTATATTTTGGGACAGACTGGTACCGGTAAGTCAGAATTTATGATGTCACTTGCCGCACAAGACATACTAAATGGCAAAGGTTTAGCATTTATTGATCCACACGGTGACGCGGTAGAAGAGCTTCTTCGGATTGTGCCAAAAGAGCGTGCTGAAGATGTTATTTATTTTGACCCCGCTGATGATGATCGGCCAATGGGTCTCAATATTCTTGAAGCGGAAAACGAGCAAGGGAAACACATGGCGGTCAACTCGTTTATCGGACTTTTGTACAAGTTATACGATCCAAACCACTCCGGTATTATTGGACCGCGGCTTGAGCGTGCAGTACGCAACGTGATGCTCACGGCAATGGCTGAGCCAGGGAACTCAATGATTGAGGTTCTGCGTCTCTTAATCGATCCAGAGTTCGTTAAAACCAAGCTCGATATCATTGATGATCCATTAGTCAGAGATTATTGGACAAAAGAAATTGCGCAAACAAGCGACTTTCATAAATCAGAAACATTGGGTTACTTCGTGTCAAAATTTGACCGGTTTGTCACCGAAAAACGCATGCGCAATATCATCGGCCAAAGCCAATCTGCGTTTAATTTCAGAAGGATCATGGACGATGGAAAGATACTTCTCGTAAACTTAGCAAAAGGGAAATTAGGAGATGAAAACAGCCAGTTTTTGGGATTAATATTAGTCCCTCGTATTCTCATTGCCGCGATGTCACGTGCTGATATGCCGATGGAGGAGCGGCGGGACTTTTATTTGTACGTTGATGAGTTTCAGAACTTCTCAACGCCGGACTTTGCGCAAATTTTGTCCGAAGCGCGTAAATTCAGACTGTCACTCACGGTAGCGAACCAGTTTATTTCGCAAATCGATGAAAAAATCAGGGATGCGGTATTCGGAAACGTGGGGAGTATGGTTACCCTTCGCTCAGGTTCAGATGACGCACAATACTTAGAAAGCCACTTTGGTCCGACATTTGTCGCACATGACATCATGAACCTCACGATTGGTAATGCATACGTGAAGCTTCTCATCAATGGTCAGCCGTCGACGCCGTTTTCGATGTATTCAGACTATCCCCGTTGGAAATCGGTGACCCGTAATGATGAACTTGCCGGAATGGTGCGGGAACTTTCACGTCTGCGGTTTGGTCGAGATAGGGAAGTGGTCGAAGCAGAAATCAAAGTCCGCGCGGCGCTGGAGTAGGAACATCATCACAATTGCTGTTTGCATTAAAAATTGTCGTTCATTAAATCCCTGATATAACGATTAGATTGACACATATTTGCGACTTGTCCAGTAAAGTACAATAGGTAAACTATGGTCTCGAAAATTTCTTTTATTGGTGCAGGGGATGTAGGTTCGCAGGTGGCATTTCTTGCAGCACATAAAGGTCTTGCTCGATCTCTCGCATTGCTTGATATTCGCGCCGAGGTGGCGCAGGGGCGTGCGCTTGATATCTTACATAGTCTTGGATCAGAAGGACGAGACATAGAAATAACCGGCTCGTATGATTATGCCGATACAAAAGATAGTGACATCGTTATTGTAACTGCAGGTGTAGCAGGCGCTTCTATTCCAAAAGACCAACACTATTCCCGTGATCAATTACTAGAGACCAATCTGAAAATATTCTCTGATATTTTTCCTCTTCTTCATGAACATGCACCTGAGGCAGTTGTCGTAATTGTAACCAATCCTGTTGATATACTGACGACATGGGTACACCGGAACACACACTTTGCAGAACAAAAGATTATTGGTTTTGGAAATATCCTTGATACGCTGAGGTTTCAATATTATTCAGGAACGACAGATGCACTGGTAGTAGGGGAGCATGGTGATAGTATGATGTTGCTTGGAGGTCACGACGAACGTGTGGAACACGAGGTGGTGTTTAGCGCGAAAAATATTGTGCGCCTACTTGGAAATCGGTCTACGATGTTTGCCCCGGCGGTAGCAATTGTGCGGCTGATTTCTGCAATAGTTCATGACGAAAAGACCGTGTTACCTGTTGGGGTCATGACCCATGGAGAGTTCGGGTGTTCAGATGTAGCTATTGGTTTGCCCTGTGTTATTGGTAAAAACGGAATTGAACGAACTAGCCTGGACGATGTTAATCTCTCTGAGGTTCATATACAGCAGCTACACGCTGTGGCACAGAAGATCGAAGCTGCTCTCTCGTGAAAGTGCTGGCACGGCTGGCAGGGCTCGAACCTGCAGTCCGGGTTTTGGAGACCCGTGGTTTGCCAATTAACCGACAGCCGTAAAACAATAGACAATAATCCAACAAACCAAGATGCAAATGAATTATAAATGAAAGTAGGGGGGTTGTGCTACCTATCGTCCGCTTGGGATTTTTTTCTGTTTGTGCGGGGTGTGCTGATTGCAGCGTGGGCAATACTTGTTGTGCTCAACTGGATCGTTTGTGCGAACATTGGTAATAGAATAGTTGTATTCGCCGCAGTTCTGACACACCATATTAAATTTTTCGCGTCTGTCTTTTGCCATATAGAGTCGGTACTCGACAATTATATCCATATTTATTCAGAAAACAAGGTCATTTTGCAATTGTGTCTATATATCAAGCTAATGCGGGTTTGACACTATATGGAAAAGAGTGTAATCTGGTATCAGTTTCCTACTGTGTTCGAGATGCTCAGATTTGTTAAACTCGACACTTAACATATTAAGGAACTGAATCGATTGCTTCGAAAGAAACATTCTGAGGTTCCTCACCTGGAGTTTAGCGGGTGGATAACATAATGAGTTTTTTAACCGGCACAGTGGGATGGAATTATCGCTGCCCTGTGCAGCTGTCGAGCCGCTAATCCACGAAAATCCCGACATTTGTCGGGTTTTTTCGTTTATAGACTTCATTTTTGCTTTTCCAACCTTTATAATGCCGATATGCCGGAGTAGCTCAATGGCAGAGCAAGTGTTTTGTAAACACTAGGTTGGAGGTTCGATCCCTCTCTCCGGCTCCAGAAATATGAATGTCTTCATATTTCTTTTCTCAGGATAGAGAGTAGTAATTAGTTCTTGCCCTGGTAAGATGGGGTTCAGTAACTCACCGTAATAGCGAAATTATCTTGGGCCGAGGTACCGAAGTGGTCAAACGGAGCAGACTGTAAATCTGTTGGCAATATGCCTTCGTAGGTTCGAGTCCTACCCTCGGCACCATCGCGTGATAAATCGCTCCGGGATTTAAATGCGATGAGCCAGTTTGGAAATGTTTGAGATTGGATTCACGCCCGCCGTTGTAGCTCAGTTGGCAGAGCGCGTCCATGGTAAGGACGAGGTCTCCGGTTCAATCCCGGACAGCGGCTCCAGTATTGCTTAATAAGGCAATTTGTATATAATATGTGAGCACTAGGAATTATGAGACTCAAAATACACATCAACACAAAAAGACTTCGCGGAAATTGGGTGCCACGCCTCATAGGACGTCGTGTTCCAAAGCGTACTGGTCGATTCCAAAACCCAAATATGCAAAAAGTTACAATCGATGGCGTTACCTATTTTGCCTCAACCAGCAACATTAAGACGATTAAAAAACTGCGTGAAAGTGGCATGTCCTCACAACAGATAGCTGCGAGATTTTCATAAAATATCTCTTCGCGTAACGATCCGCCCGTGGTTTGTTCATGAACTCATTCAAAATACCCGTTTTTGAATTCTTTCCATAACGTAGGTTTTTTTCCATCTGCTTGTACGTGATCTAATATGAGTTGGTCTTTTTCTAAATGACCTCCTAAAAGCTGCACCCGTATATTCGGATCTTTCTTGTCTTGTACTTTTGTAATGTTTGGATCAAAACGTTGCGCAATCTGCACTAATTCGCCAAGTGTGGTATAGGCTCGCGGCCAGGGGGTGAATGCTCTGATTGCCCGATAGATATAGATATCGGGATCTTCCGAGGTAATGTATGCGTCTTCCTTTTTTAGAAGCGTCGTTCGGTCAAACTTGCCCGATGGAGTGGTGTACGTTGCTTGTGCATGATCCTGGGCGGTCGGTGCAATGTTTCCTGCTGCATAATCACTGATAATGCGTTCGAGATCTTGTGATGCCTTAATAAAAAGTTCGGTGTAAAGGCTCTCGGTGGTTTCAGTTCCCGCGAGAGGGAATTCTTTCTGATACAGAATCTTTCCGCTATCTACATGAGGGGTATCGTCGGGGAGCATTTCGATTATGGAAAACGCAGCGTTCTCTTTTCCATGAAGTATCGTGTATTGCACGGGACAAGCTCCACGAAACTCAGGCAACATGCTGAAGTGAATATTTATAAGTCCGTATTTCGGCGTTTTTATAATAGATTCGGGAATCATCAGGCCGTAGTCTGCGACAACACCGATGTCGATAGCGTGTTTTTGCAATAAACCGAGGAGGGTCTTCGTCGATTCCTGGGTGTAAGCAGCAGCTGTGTATATTGGAATTTTCTGTTCTTCCACCAATGATGAAAAATGCGTGAGGTCTGGTTTTGTAACAAACAGGCTTAGGTTTACGACTTTGCTTTCAATAAGTGTTTTAAGAATCGGTTCTATGTAGGGTGAGGTGCCAAATAAGACGACGTTGAGCATGGTCAGAATGTAATCACTCTTGGATCTTTGCCATCGATAATTTCATAAATTTTCTGATCCTGCTGGATTGCGTGGTCAGTGAAAAGAATACCATTCAGGTGGTCAATCTCGTGTTGCACAACGACAGCATTGTAATCACTCAAACGTTTCGTTACTGCAGGCTGTCCTTCTTTCATTGTGTCTAATGTGTGATACGTAATCTCTACGTGGAGGGGCCGTTCTACAAAAGCGTAGATGTTTGGTAGGCTGAGGCATCCCTCGAGGAAGTTCCGTTCCGGATCAGTAGAAAGGGTTGTCTCTTCTGATTGCCAGGTGATCACGGGGTTGATAAATATGGTGGGTTCCACCTGTGCCAGAGCAGCTTCGTTTTCCGCAATTTTTGCAACAAATACTCGTCGGGTTACCCCAATCTGGTTTGCAGAGAGGCCTACACCGAGTTCGTTTGTGCTTTTCAAGGTATCAAGGAGATCCGAAATTAGTTGATCGGTTTCTTGGTCCATTGCATCAACTTCCGAGGATATTTCTCGTAGAGTGCTCGCGTTTCTGGTAAGAATTTCTTTCATTGGCATAGAAATAAATAGGTAATTACGCTTAGACTTCGATTAATTCGTTTATAGACCTTATTACCTGCGATTATACCAGCACAAAGCGATTTCCATATACGCACGACATAACGCACTTCGTACCTTATAATGCAAACAATGAAGCTACATCCTAAAGCATTAAAAAAGTCTACGGTGTCGGCGTTTTCACGGATTTTCGGTGGTGTATTCACTGAGATTGCAGTGGATCTCGGGACGAGCAATACACGAATATATCTTAAAGGAAGTGGCATAGTTATCAATGAGCCAACTGTCATCGCGCGACTCAAACGGGGAGGGAAGATTGTTGCAGTAGGGATTCAAGCGCAGCAGATGCTTGGGCGTGCGCCACAAAATATACAGATCATCCGACCCCTGGAGCGTGGTGTGATCTCAGACTTCGAAATGACGCAAGCCCTCATTACGTATTTTGTTAATCAGATTAAGAAACATCCCAAGCGGGCTACGTTTTCGTTTATGACAAAAATGGTTATTGGCGTTCCTGCAGGAGTGACTGAGGTTGAAAGAAAAGCTGTTATAGACGCAGGCTTGTTTTCGGATGTGCGTAGCGTATACCTCGTAGAAAAGCCAATGGCGGCGGCTATTGGTGCAGGCCTTCCAGTGGATGATGCGCGGGCGAGTATGATTCTTGATATCGGCGGTGGGGTTACAGAGGCTGCGGTGCTGTCGTGGCAAGGAATCGTATCGAGCCGGACAGTACCTGTTGCGGGAACTGATTTGGATCAAGCAATTGTTGAGTGTGTTCGAGATAAACATAATCTGATGATTGGTAAGCAAACTGCAGAGCAGCTCAAATTTCAAATCTCACTGTCAAAAGATGTGTCCGATGAGCGTACGGTAAGTGTCAAAGGAAGGGATCTTTCAACCGGTTTGCCAAAAGAGATTGCAATGCCTGAACAGGATATTACAGAGGCCTTAGAGGCAACAATAAACCAGATTGTTGAGATTGTTCGGGATTTGATAGAAGACACCCCACCGGAACTTGTGGCAGATATGGTTTCAAATGGGTTAATAGTAACCGGAGGAGGGGCAAAACTTCGTGGGTTTGATACATATCTTGCAGAAAAAGTTCAAATACCGGTATACATTGCGGAACGGCCGGAGCTTTCAGTTATTAATGGTATGGCATATATTCTGGAACACCCAGATCTCTTGGAAAAACTCCAAATCGGTTGGGGCAAATAAGCCTCACCACATGCTATGAAAATCAGGACACTGCTTGTGGCAATTGGAATACATGTACTGTTGTTATTTGCGGACATCGTGCTTACGATTGATTTTTTCCGTCCACAGATGGAGAAAGCGTTATTACCTTTTCAACATACAGTCCGGGATTTTGCCGCTTCTACTCAGCGGACAGTAACATTTTTAACTACCTTTGATGATGTATACAATCAAAATCATCAATTGCTAGGTGAGATTGCTCGCCTTCGTGATGAGGTTTCCCGCAACAGCCACCTACAAGAAGAAAATACCATATTACGTCAGCAGTTAGGCGCTCCTATCAGTAAAGAAGGGAATAATACCATTGCACACGTCGTGGCCTTTGATCGTTCTCGAGAAGGCATTCGACTTATTCTGGATGCGGGACAGGAGAATTCTGTAGAAATAGGGGATACGGTTACGATTGGCCAATCGCTTGTGGGGAAAGTTATCGAGGTTACCGCACAAAGAGCGGTGGTTTTACCCATTATCGCAACAGAAAGTGTTATCCCTGCCTATGTACAAGATAGTACGGGAACTCGTGTCAATGGAGTAGTACGTGGCGAATTCAACTCAGGGCTTGTATTAACGCAGTTTGTTCGGGATGAGCCGCTCCGGAGTGATGAATATGTCTTCACCTCTGGCTTGGATGGTGAGTATCCGGCAGGGCTTCTCGTGGGTAAGGTGATACAGACAACATCAACTAAATCGAACGCGTTTCAAGAAGCGTTATTGCAACCATTGTGGGAGTTAGAATACATAGATACGGTCGTGATAATTTCGCTTACGTAATATGACATTTTTTTTGTTTCTTGTATATTTTGCTCTATTGTTACTTGACCTTGCGCGGATGGCATTGCCGAATCCGATGCTCCAGGCATTACCTCCATTTGTTTTGGTATATTTTGTACTTTTAGAGAAACATTTCTCAAATTGGTATGGGTATGTACTGCTTTTTGCTACAGGAATAATTCTTGATACCGTCAAAGCAGAGATATATGGGACTACAGGAATTGTGTTGTTGATAAGTATCCTACTTGGAAAGCTTGCGTCGCAAGGACTGGAAAGTGAGAAACGGAAAAAGATTGTCATGATAGGCGTCATAGTATTGTCCTATCTCCTTATATGAAGCGTATAGATACCGTTGCCGCTATAACATGGAAGGATGGTTTGTTGCCGGCCTTGGTAGAGCAAGACGATGAGGATACTGCACCGCCACCTGTCTTGCGACTGGCTCTCGTAGCACTGGTGTTGTTTGGGGTATTTGTTGTCATAACGGCGCGCCTTGCGCAGCTTCAGCTTATCGCAGGTAATCAATATCGAGTACTTGCCGAAACAAACAGAACTGCGGAAAAAATTATTCCCTATGAGCGTGGGCTTATATTTGATACGGACGGCAAAGTGATAGCACGCAATATCCCGACCTATGAAGCGGTAATTTTGCTTGCGTCTACTTCCAAAGAAGTTCTGCGTGCAGATGATTGGAAAAGTCGTATCGCGGCACTTTTTGAGTTAGAGCCAATCGAGCTCGATACTCAAATAGCCCAAGCCTTAGATAAAAACGAACGTGAAGTCGTTATTACATCCGACCTCTCGCAAGAAATGTTTATCAGGTTTCAGTCGCAACATGGCGACTTGGAAGGTGTAGAGGTTCGTCCAGTACTTACGAGGTATTACTCAGAGAGCGAAATAATGGCGCATATTCTTGGATATCTTGGAGAAATAAACTCAACAGAACGAATGAAAAAAGAGTATGCAGGGTATGAAGTAGGGGAGTTGGTGGGTAGGTCAGGAGTAGAGGCAACGTACCAGCTTGTTATGAGGGGAAAGCCAGGGAAAACCCAGCATCCTGCTGAAGTAAATGGAAGTGCAGTTGATGTTAGCATTATTGAGGAGTCTGTGCCAGGTAATAGTATTTCTCTTTCCATATCAGCAGAATTGCAGGAAAAAGTGCACCGGGTATTGCAGCAATCATTGGAAAAATATAAAGCTCCTTCTGGTGCTGTTATTGTGCAGGATGTTCACACCGGCAAAATCAAGATAATGGCGACATTGCCAAGTTTCGATAACAATATCTTTACTCATGGCCTGAGTGAAAACGAATTCTCAGCCGTTTTTGAAAATCCAGATCGACCTTTATTCAATCGTGCAATAGCAGGTGAATATCCACCTGGATCGTTGGTAAAGCCGATACTAGGTGCGGCGGCGCTAAAAGAAGGCATTATTACCGCATCTACCATTATTACAGATACGCCACAGGTGATTGAGGTCGGAGGAGGGCAGTTCGCAGATTGGCGAGTCAGTTGGGGAAGAGGCGCGTACGGACCTATGACCGTAACGGAAGCAATTGCCCAAAGTAGTAACATTTTTTATTACAAGATTGCCGGAGGATACGAACAAATAGAGGGTTTAGGTATAAAAAGAATGGCGGATTACTTTAGTACATTTGGATTAGGGCAAAAAACTGGTGTCGATATAGCAGGTGAATCTGATGGGGTCGTTCCAAGCCCTGCTTGGAAATTGGCGCATAAAAACGAGAATTGGTACCTGGGTGATGATTATCAAGTGGGAATTGGGCAAGGTGATTTACTCGTAACACCAATACAGATGGTAAACGCTACTAGTGCAATTGCGAATGGTGGGACCCTCTACAAACCACAGTTAGGAGATGGAATATATGATCCAAATGGTACTAAAATTGGTGAGATCTTGCCTGAAGTGATTCGAGAAATTGCGATTGATGCAAGAGACGTCGCGACTATCAAAGGTGGCATGCGCGAGGCAGTTGCTAATGGTATCGTTGTGCCACTTCGAAATGCTCCGGTTCCCGTTGCAGCAAAAACAGGGACCGCAGAATTTGGCGTACGCGATGAAGAAGGGATTTTCAAAACGCATGCCTGGGTAGAAGGTTTCTTTCCGTATGAACAGCCGGAGTATAGTTTTGTTGTATTATTAGAGAACGGTGGGAGTTCGCAATATGCTGCAGAAGTAGCAGCAGAAATCGTTAAGATTGTGACAGAAAAAGGCCACGAGAATGAGTGATGGCTATTTCCAAAACTATTTGCATGCGAGTGCGATAGAAAAAATGTGCTGGCATCAACGTCGATTTCCGAAACGTATCATGATCTGTTGGTGCGATTTGATGACGAACTTTTTTTCAATCTCTACGAGCGGGATATAGTTTTTGAATTAGAGCCCAAAACTCAATCAGATCATTTCAATGACCGAGAGAGACATCGACTACCTTCTAACACACTATATAACCGGCGTTGGGCCGAGAACTGTACGCAATGAACTTGCTGCAGGGTTATCTATTCAGGCGGTTATTGAAAAATACTCTGCACGCATACCCGACCGAAAGCAGGTCACTGTACGCATTCGTGAATGCTTACAACAAGCCTCAGATGATGGTTACACCATAGTAACCTGTGAGGACCCACAATACCCGAAAGCCTTAGCAATCTTGCCTGACCCTCCTTTGTGGCTCTTTGTGAAAGGTGCGTTACGTGATGGATTTGAACGATGTATTGCAGTAGTGGGAACTCGTGCAATGACTTCGTATGGAAAGTCTGTTACTGAGGATATATCCCAGGCACTTGTTGAAACGGGTTGCACAATCGTATCTGGTTTTATGCGTGGGGTAGACACGACTGCCCATTGGGCGGCGGTCAAGAAAGGCAGACCGACCATTGCTGTATTGGGGAGTGGGTGCCTGCATCCAGTACCTCCTGAAAATAAGACGCTTATTCCACGGGTTGTTGATGCTGGTGGAGCAATTATCTCCGAATTTCTTCCAGAACAACTTGCGACAAAATACACATTCCCGCAAAGAAATAGAATCGTAGCTTCCTTGGCCGAGGCAGTGATTGTTATTGAGGCCGGTGCAAAAAGCGGTGCGCTCATTACCGCACGTATCGCAGCCGAACAAGGGAAAAATGTGTATGTAGTACCAGGTGAGGTGTACTCGGACAAGAGTGCTGGTTGCCACTGGCTTATTCGACAGGGAGCGGAGATTGTGTTGTCAGTTGATGACCTCTTGGAACAACTAGGTATTATTAAATCAGAGGTCCCTGATAGGCTACGAACCATTAAGGACCCGTTACAACAAAAGATCCTTGCGCTTGTTTCCCAGCGTAAACAACATATTGATGAGTTGGTAGTGGCAGTAGGCCAACCTACGCATGAAGTTACGGTCGCAATCATGCAACTTGAACTAGAGAATTTGATAAAAAATATTGGTGGCAATCAGTATGTGATACAGTAATAGGGTTGAGGGACGTTTGCTAAAGCGTGATAGTATGGCGGGTATAAAAGTAATGGAGCAAATATTATTTATAGAAATATCAAATGGTTGATCTTTAACGCATGCAATCTCTCGTTATCGTCGAGTCGCCGACGAAAGTAAAAACAATTAGTAAATATTTAGGAAAAAACTACAAGGTTCTTAGCTCAAAAGGGCATATTATTGATTTGCCAAAAAGTGGTCTCGGGGTAGATGTTGAGCATAACTTTGAGCCCGAGTATGTGGTAATTCCTGGCAAAGGGAAAGTAATAAGCGAATTAAAAAAGGCAGCGAAAGATGCAGATATCATTGTTTTAGCAACCGACTTGGATCGTGAAGGAGAAGCCATCAGCTGGCATGTTAAAGAGGCATTAAGTGGTACAAAAGGTCTAAAAACCAAAAAATATCAGCGAGTGGTATTTCATGAAATAACGAAAGATGCAATAGAAGAAGCATTTAAACATCCACACGACGTAAATTATGACTTGGTGGACGCCTACCAGGCACGTCGTGTGCTTGACCGGCTGGTTGGATACAAACTGTCGCCGCTTTTGTGGGAGAAGATTCGGTATGGACTATCCGCAGGACGTGTGCAGTCAGTGGGGGTACGATTGATTGTTGAACGCGAACGTGAACGTGAACAGTTCTCCAGTACGCCATATTTTAATTTTCAGGCACACCTCAAGAGTGGTTCAAATCAATTTATCGCTCAGCTTACGCAATACAACCAGCAGCCAGTTGAAAAACAAAAGAAGTTGAAACTGTTTGCGGGAACGTATTCGGTCACTTCGTCAATCTTCATCGATAAACCGGAAGCGGACCGATTGCTTTCCGCTTTTAAAAAGCACCACTTTATTGTGGGAGATATTGAAGACAAAACCGTGAAACGGTCTCCACAGCCGCCGTTGACGACTGCAAGACTCCAGCGAAACGCGGTAAATCGGTATGGGTTTACGAGTAAGCGCGTAATGTCCGTAGCACAAAAACTGTATGAAAATGGACTGATCACCTATCATCGTACTGACTCGGTCGCATTATCAGAGTCATTTATCAAAGAAGCACGTGTATTTGTCACAAAGACGTATGGGAAAGATTACCTTCCGGTAGAATCGCGTTATTACAAAAGCGGGTCCAAATCCGCGCAGGAAGCGCATGAAGCAATCCGTCCGACTGATGTAACAAAGTCCTTGCAAAGTCCTGAATTTAAAAAGCTTACCCCCGAGCAACAGAAGATTTATCGATTGATCTGGGAAAAGGCGGTTGCCAGCCAAATGGCAGACGCGGTGCTACAGCAGATGCGCGTTGATGTGTATTCAGATGAGAAAAAGCCCCTTACTGATAAATATGTCGTGTGGCGCGCAACGGGAAGTAGGGTTACCTTTCCGGGTTGGATGAAGGTCGCAGGCACGCCGGCTGAGGAAACAATTTTGCCTCCGGTGCAGGTTGGAGATGACTTAGATCAGATCGATCTTGTACTAACCGAGCATACAACGCAACCTCCTCCCCGGTATACCGAAGCGAGTTTAATCAAAGATCTGGAAAAATACGGTATCGGCCGTCCGTCGACCTATGCCAACATCATTGCTACGATTTTGTCGCGCAAATATGTTGAGAAGGAAGATAAAGCGTTTCGGCCTGCAGATACGGGGTTTGTTGTAAATGATCTTTTGGTAAAGCATTTTCCCGAGATTGTTGACTTAGACTTTACGGCAGAGATGGAAGAGGACTTAGATCGGATTGCACGTGCGGAAAAAAAGTGGAAGCCAGTGGTTAAAGAATTTTACGGACCTTTCAGTACGCTTTTGGATAAAAAGAAAAAAGAAATCAAAAAAGAAGACGTTGTTGTGCTAGAAAAAACTAACGAAAAATGCCCGGTGTGTGGTAAGCCAGTCATTATTAAGCTCGGCAAATACGGTAAGTTTTACAGCTGCTCTGACTACCCAAAATGCGAGTATGCAGCGCCCATAGACACCGGTACAGAAAATGGTGACATAGACCAGACACAGTTAGAAGGCCTTTGCCCTGATGATGGGGGAGCGCTGGTCTTCAAGCAGGGTCGCTTTGGTCCGTTTATTGCGTGTAGTAACTATCCAAAATGCAAATTCACCAAACCCTATATGGATAAAATTGGCATGAAATGTCCTGACTGTGGCGAGGGTGAAGTAGTCCAAAAAAAGACTAAGCGCGGCAGAGTATTCTATGGCTGCTCCCAATATCCGGCGTGTGAATATTCCAGTTGGACCAAGCCTGGGGAAGGTAAGAAGTCAACTAAGGGTAAATAGGCTATAAACCAAAGCTGATCCCCGACCGCTTGTTCTGCTACAACTACTTCTTGGCGAATTATCCGCCTGTGCTATAATAGCAGCGATTTATGTCAAACATATCCATGAATGATCTTTTGCAAGCTGGGGTGCACTTTGGACACTTGACCCGAAAGTGGAATCCCAAGATGAAAGAATATATCTTCACCGCGCGAGACGGGGTACATGTTATTGATTTAGCAGTGACTGTTGAGAAGATGAAAGAGGCAGGAAGAGTGGTGGAAGAGATAGCGGCAAATGGCAAAGAAGTTCTCTTGGTCGGGACAAAACGGCAAGCTTCAGTTGTGCTTACAACGCTTGGTACCCAGCACACTATTCCCTATATCGCTCAACGATGGCTTGGTGGACTTTTGACGAACTTTGAGAGTGTACGAACCACATGGGATCACCTCAATCAGCTCAATGCACGTATTAACGATGAGAAAGAATTTGCGAAACTGACTACGCGTGATCAATTTGCGTTGAGAAAAGAGCGAGATAAACAAGAGAAGCTGGTTGGTGGATTGAAAAATCTTACGAGTGTTCCCGGTGCGCTCTTTGTTATTGATATTAAGCGTGAGCAGACTGCACTCGAAGAGGCGCGTAAGGTAGGCATTCCCGTCATCGCGCTCGTTGACACGAATGTTGATCCGCGTATGGTCGATTTTCCGATTCCGGGAAATGATGATGCGATCAAAAGCATTGAGACGGTGACGCAATATATTGTAGACGCAATACTGCGGGGGAGAAAAGATTCCGGTACCGCTACAGATGGAGAGCGAGTGGAAAAACCAAAGCGCAAAAAGGCAACTACCAAGAGTAAATAGTATTATTTATACCTATGGCCCAATACGATTTAGAAGTAATTAAACAAATCCGAGAAGAAACAAAAGCCGGTGTCATGGATGTCCGTCGTGCGTTGGAAGAGGCAAATGGCGACGTACAAAAAGCGAAAGAGATTATTCTTCAAAAAGGTCTTGCAAAAGCCGAGAAGAAGAGTGATCGTGAAGCAAAGGCAGGTTTTGTATACGCGTATATCCATGGAAATCATAAGGTTGGGGTTCTTTTAGAGCTAAACTGCGAAACTGACTTTGTTGCAAAGACAGACGAGTTTGGTTTTCTTGCAAAAGAGATCGGCATGCAAATCGCGGCTATGGCGCCAAAGGATGTGGACGAACTCTTAGAACAGCCGTACATCCGTGATGCAAAACAAACCATAAAAGATTTGATAGGTAGTGTCATTGGAAAGATTGGCGAGAATATTACGTTGAGACGATTTGTACGATATGAACTAGGGGAAATAATTGACGAAACAGAAACCGAGGATTAATAATTGTATTGAAAGATGCTGCAGACTATTTTTGATAATGCTGAATCAAAGTTAGACCACGTAACCAAATCTCTCCAGCAGAATCTGGCGACAATTCGTGCAGGCCAGGCAGCCCCATCACTTATCCAAGACTTAACCGTAGAGGCATATGGAACTCAAATGACGCTTAAAGAGCTGGGAGCTATTTCTGCTCCGCAGCCAAATCTTCTTGTGGTGAGCTGCTGGGACGACACGATTGTAGAAACCATTGCAAAGGCATTGCAACAATCCAACCTTGGAGTAAATCCGGTGGTAGATGGTAAGACCATTAAAGTGCCAATTCCGCAACTTACTGACGAACGCCGCGAGGCAATGATTAAGGAAGTTGGGGAGCTTACCGAAGAAGCGCGAATCAACGTCAGACAAATTCGTCAGGAAAAGATTAAGTCAATTGATGATTTGAAGGAGGAGAAGAAAATATCGGAGGATGAGCACGAAGATGCGAAAGAGTACATTCAGGAACTCATCGATAAGGCGAATGAACAAATAGAAGAGATCAAGAAATCAAAGATTGCCGCGCTATCCTCTTAATTTCGTTCTTACCTGCATTTTCAATCATGCTACAATGGTCGAATGATCGCAGAGACCGCAGTCACAATTATCCGCTTTTTGCTCGTGTTGTCGTTTCTGATATTTGTTCATGAGCTTGGACATTTTCTTGCTGCTAAGTTATCAGGTGTGTGGGTTAAGCAATTCTCTCTTGGATTTCCACCGCATTTATTCACTAAAAAAATAGGGGAGACAGAGTATAAACTTGGGCTTATACCCATGGGAGGTTATGTCAGCTTATATGGCGAAGATGCGAAGTCAGCTTCAGAAGAAGAGAATGTACCCAAAAATCGTTCGTTTGGAGCACAGCCTTCTTGGAAGCGATTGGTGATCTTATCGAGTGGTGTGCTGATGAATGTGGCGACAGCATACGTCATTATTATGATTGTATTGGGGATGTCAGGTAAGCAAGAGTTGCACACCGGACTTGCTCTAGAAGAAGTCTTTGACGGAGGGCCAGCCCAACAAGCAGAGATTGCAAACGGCACCGTTATTACGAAATATAAGGATACTCTGTCGACAACATTTACTCCTGTTACAGATTTAGAAACATTTATTTCCTTCATACAGGGTAAGTTAGATGAGCAGGTGATTATTGAAGTCGTTGACGCACTACCCAATGAAAATCCCCGCCAGATTACCATAACGCCTGCTGATTATTATGGAGAAGGAACCGGTTCGTTGGGTGTCCGTATCGGAGTAAGTATTGTACCCACCTACACAAAGATACCGTGGTATCAAATTCCGTATGAAGGTATACGTGAACTCGGCTATTTGACGGGTCTCATGGTTGATGGTTTAGCGGACTTGGGGAGCAAACTACTCCGTGGGGAAGTACCACAGGATGTAGCTGGTCCGGTTGGTTTAGCCGTTGTCTCGGCGGATGTAGCTAAGCAAGGGTTTATTGCACTTTTGCAGTTTGTTGCCCTCATTTCGCTCAATCTTGCGCTGGTAAATTTTCTCCCGTTTCCTGCACTTGATGGTGGGCGAGTGTTTTTTGTTGTATTAGAAATATTGGTTGGCAAATCACTTGATAACAAATATCAATATTGGGCACACCTCGCAGGATTTGCTGTTCTGATAGGGCTATTTGTCCTTGTTACGGTATACGACGTTATACGGTTCTTTTGAGACGTTGAGTCAATTTTGGAATTAGTATATGATCAGGCTACATACTCATTATGGCACGTGAATCATTAAGGGCTACCTACGAACAAAATATGTCTTCAGCAGTGGGCTTTGTGGATAAGGTTGTTATTCTTCTAGGTAGTATCTTCTTTTTTCTACTTCCTTCGTTTTATTTAACATCAACCACAGAATTCACTGAGTATCCAAAGTTAGTACTAACGCTGTTTTTTGCGGTGTCACTACTTGCTGCATGGGGAGTAAAGGTGCTTGTTGCGCGTCGAATAACAATCGTAAAGACTCCATTTAATTTATCATTGATACTGTTGGTGATCGCGGTTTTGCTTTCCACCATCTTTTCTGTCAGCCAGTTTGTATCGTTGTACGGACAATTTAATGTATGGCATTTTACGTTGCCTGAGTTAGTGGCTTTTGTCATGATATTTTTTGTACTCAGTTCAGTCGAAGATACGAAACAAGCATTCAGAAAATATCTGTTCGGTTTTATTCTCGGCGCTACCGTAGTAAGTCTTTTGGTACTCTTGTCATACGGAAATGTTTTTGATGGTTTAGCTCAGGAAGGGACAAGATTGTCGGTTCTTTCGGTATTAGCGGTTGATGGATTTTCTCCCGCTGGAAATACGCTTTCTACGTGGTATGTGTTGGCTATTGGGGTTATTCTCTTGGGGTCGCTTGCAAAATTGTCTTTCCACAAAGATGGATCACTTGCGTCAGTCCTTCCCGTGCTCGGCTCGATTTCCATTGCCAAAGTGTTTGTGTATATCAGCTTAGGAATAACCATTATGGCGCTTTTTGTAACGGTTAGCTCGTATATTCCTGGAGCACCGGTGAGATTTGCCGTTCCAGCGCAACTCAGTTTGTCAGAGTCTTGGCGGATCGCCTCTTCAGCGATACGAGACAATGCGCTCTTTGGGACTGGGCCATCAACCTACAATACTGCGTATAACGCGTATCGTTCTGTCCAGATGAACCAAGGCGACGAGTGGAATGTCGCATTTCATCGAGCGGGGAATGAATATTTTACTTGGCTTACTACCACAGGACTGGTTGGGGTTGTTCTATTGCTATATTTTGCAGCAAAAGTTCTGCGAGCAGCCAAGCGTTCATTGCTGAGTAGAAAGTCTCAAGCGCAGGTGGGCCTACCATTAGAAGGTGAAGGTATCAGGAAAATGCGTGCAACTCTCGCGATGCTTGTTGTCGGAACATTGATTGCATACGTGTTTACCGCTTCTACGCTAGTCATTATGGGGGTATTTTTCTTGATCATGATATTGTGGATGCTTGCTGAGCGCGTGGATGATAGAGATAGTATGGTATCCATCGCTGATGTTAATCTTGAAATAGTTACTGATCGGTTAAATATGCAAACACCAAGAAGCTTTGAGTCAACCGCTGCACTTCCCTTTATAACGGGTTTGCTGTTTATCCTGATTAGCGTGATAGGTGGGTGGTATGTGTTGCAAGATTTTAGAAGCAACCTTGCATTTGCTGAATCATTACAACTATTAGTTGAGAACAAGCCCGCTCGTGACATATATAATGCACAGCGTGAGGCAATTGCGCTAAACAACCGAAGAGATGCATACCGACGTGCATATGCAAATACCAACATTAGCACTGCCCAGGCAATTGCGGCAGAGAGAGGGGAGACGATCACTGATTCAGAGCGGCAAGATGTCATACAATTGGTACAGCAGGCACTTCGAGAGGTGCGAATTGCAACTGAACTTCTAAATAGATATTCAGCACAGAATTGGCAGATCCGGGGCAGGATATATCAAAACCTTCTTGGTGTTGCACAAGGTGCAGATCGTTGGGCACTCCAGGCATATCAACAGGCAATTTTGTTAGCGCCCCAAGACCCGCAACTGAGGATTGATTTGGGTGGACTCTACTTCGCCCTTGCGACAACGAATGTGCAGCCTGGGGATCAAGGAGATGCGCCTGGTGAAAATGTTCCGACGGTTCCCGAAACCAAACAAGCGAACCTGCTCCGAGCTATTTCCGCTTTCCAAGATGCAGTCCGTCTGAAAGCTGACCTCGCAAACGCGCACTTTAATCTCGCCGCAGCATATAAAGAGGCAGGTAGAACTGATCTCGCACTGCAGGAACTCCAAACGACCCAATCATTATTGGAAGAGGGGAATGAGGATTATAAGCGGGTATCTGATGAAATTGCAAAGTTACAAGTATCACCAACGCCAACTCCGGCAGTAACTGATGAAACTCCAGCTATAAGTCCGTCACCAACGCCTACACCAACGGTAGGGCTCGTGACTCCGACGCCAGTATTTACGATAACACCTACTCCCGCTCAGTAGTTTTCTTCTGGTGTGATAAAAATAGTTCTAAGCCTCCATGAAGAGTGTTACTCTGTTGTTTTTAACACGGATGAGGCCTTTGGTGAGGGTGAAATCCTTGTAGGTTCCGTTCTGTAGTAAGATTTTTACATCTCCAAACACGAGTGTGATGAAGTTAGCGTGTTGCGGCAGGATATCAAACATCCCCGTATCATTCGTTGCTGTGAGTGCAAGAACCGGTTCGTCGAATGTAGTGCCTTCACGAGTGCGAATGGTAGTTTGAATTGTCGGCAGGTTGGACATATTTATGCAGGTAGATCTTTTGAACCTCCAATAAACATAAACTTATCGTCGGTAATTTGGTCATATTGTCCGCTAATGATTCCACGTGTCACCTTGATTGTTTCTTGCAGTGGCACATATACACCAGGTCTTCCGGTTTGGTTTGCGGCAACATGGAAATTTTGCGTCATAAAATTACGAATCTTCTTGCCTCGCTGGTATAACACTTGATCTTCTTCCGATAGTTCGCTTTCTCCCACCAAAGAAACAATACGATCGAGTTCTTTTGCGTCTGAGAGCAGTTTCTTTGAGTCAAGCACCGTATAATAATGTTCGGCAGATACCGTGCGTAAGTTAAGCGCTGATGAGTCAGATGCAAGTATATCGACTGCTGGCAAACGACCTTCGCTATAAATGTCTCGTGAGAGCACAATCGCGGAGTCGAGATAATCAAAGATTGTCTGTACCGCTTGGTCAAAGAGATCATCTGCCGGGATATATATTGCCTCGGCTGTGGTGATGGCACCGTTTTCGTTTGAAGAAAGACGCTCGTGTATGTGTGCAATTTCAGACACCAGCGTTGGTTGGTATGCGTCCTCTGAGGGAAGTTCACGCATGAGCATAGCGAGTTCGTTGCCAGCTTGTGCAAACCGGAACATATTGTCGATAAAGAATAAGACATTCTTTTTGTATGTATCTCGGAAATGTTCTGCGACAGTGGTGGCAGACAATCCTGTCAAATAACGGTAAGAAGGAGATTCACCCATAGCGCCAAATACTAAAGAAACCCACGGTAGGATACCTGTTCCGCGCAGTTCTTCAAATAGTTCTTGTCCTTCACGCGTTCGTTCACCAACTCCGGCGAAGACAGACACGTTTTTCTCCTTATCCAAATTGATAATATTATGCAAAACCTCGGTTAGCAGCATAGTCTTTCCTACGCCAGAACCGCCCAGAAAGCCTACCTTTCCGCCAAGAGTGAGTGGTGCAAAAAGGTCGATGACTTTTATACCAGTTTCTAGTTGCTGGTTAAATTGCTTAACGTTTTCAACAGCAGGTGCTTCCTGTCTGACCGCGCGGTATTCGGTTGAGTTAATAGGTTCCATGTTATCTACTGCTTGTCCAAACATGTCGATAACCCGCCCAAGTATTGCCGATCCAACGGGTACCTCTAAGAATTTATTAAGGTCTACGACTGTAGCACCTCTGGTTAATAAGTGAGTTGAGCTCAAGCTGATGCAAAAATATCGCGCGTTACCGGAGGATTTAAATATCTGTAACTGGGTTGCCATATCGGACTCGAGCGCGAGCAGTGAGAATATATGTGGTTGGTCACGGCCAATAAATTCAACTTCTACGATTTGTCCATGGATTGAGATGATCGTTCCTCTGCGTTCTTGATTTGGTTGGCTGTTTGTCATGTCCATAGGCTTATGCTGGCAAGCTGTTCCTGTTGTTTTTTATCAAGAATTCGATGATGTACCAATTGAATCGTGTTTTCAATGGTTTTTAATTGCCGACGCACGTTGTCATTTGTTTTATTTAAACTGACCATTCGAGAAGTGAACTTGCTCAAATTAGATTCGTTGACTGTCTGTGCAAAAATAGATGCGAGTATCTCTTTCTCAAAAAACAGTAGAACATCTTCAAGTGTTGGTTCAAAAATATATGATACATGAACGTGATTCGTGTTGGTTGATTCTCTTTGTGGTATTGAGGATATAACAGTCTTTTTGGGTTGTTGGACGAGGATGTCTTCAAATTCTCCATGGAATACGAGTATTTCCTTATATGCCAAAATATGCGTTGTTATCTCACTGAGAGACTCTGGAGTAATTGTATCGTCGGGCAGATCATAATAGGTGTACTCTCTTCCGTCTCCATAGGCTTTGTAAAGCTGAATTCCAGTGCGGCCTGCGATAACAATGTCGGTGGTGTTTTCTTGTATATACTTGTTGAATACCTCAAACGTCTCTTTAATAATTGAACCATAGAGTTTGGTATTTGCTGATAAAAAGATACTGACTGTCGCATTTTTCTTATGAGCAGATGCTTCAACTTTCTTCTGTAACGTTTGGATATTTTTTTCATATGAGTTGATGATCTCTTTATACACATCGCGAATTTCTTCAAGATATTCTCTGTTGTGTAAAACAGAATCCTTAACACGTTGCATGCGAGAGGCAGCTATCTCTTGATAGGTCTGAACAATTTGCTGGAAGTTATGTAAGTATGCAATTTCTTCTTGGAGGTGGATGGTTCCGTTCATATTACGTAGGCAAATAAGCTTGTTTTGTTGGTGTTACTTTACCAAGGAGATTGTTAAAGTCTTTCGATTCTTTGATTAATGTATCTACCATTTGTCGATATTCGAGATTTTTTTCATAATTTGTGGCAATTTTTTGTAAGTCAACATTTATGGTAGCACGATCTTTACCTTGCCACTCACCAATCCATAGGAGGCTGAATAGCAAGATTTGTACATTGATTGGTAAGACAACATCATTGTGCTGATTAAAGAACGTCTCAATACGCTCGGCCATTTCGAGAATAGAGTTGATGCCGGTGTTAAGTTCCGCACCAAAATGGGCTACGGCACGGGTTTTATCAACCCAGGCAAGAAAAGTATTGAGCTCTCTGTTTACGCCCCAGCGTATTAGCGATTGTGTCTGACGACCGACGCGGGTAACTGATAGGTGATGGTTTACCGCAGGACGTCGGCCCATGGTGAATAGTTTCTCATCTAAAAAGATATGACCATCTGTTATAGACATTAAGTTTGTCTGAATATATCCAGAAATATTGCCTTCGGTTGTTGATGCAACCGGCAGGCAAGTAATCGAGTATTCTCTTCCATCCCCAACACCAAAGTTCCCCGCTCTTTCTAGAAGTTGTGCATGTGCAAAAAACATATCTCCGGGGTATGAGCTCCTACCAGGGAATCTTCGAGCTATAAGAGAAAGTTCTCGATAGAATTTGGCATGGGTGGTTAAATCATCGAGAATGACTAAACAATCATGACCTTTATCGCGAAAATATTCGGCAATCGTCATGGCAGTGTAGGGAGTCAAATAGATCATCCCGATTGCATCTGCCGGACTTGTGGCAATAAGAATGGTGTTTTGTAATAGTTGATGTTGTTCAAGATACGCGCGTATCTTTTGGATGTCTTGGCTTTTTTGTCCAATGGCTGCATAGATACAGATTGTTCCCTGGCGCACTTGGGAGAGAATACATTGAAGCAGGAAACTGCTCTTTCCCGTTTTTCGATCACCGATAACTAATTCTCTCTGTCCATGTCCTAACGGAATCAATAGATCCACAATGGAGACACCAGTAAAGAATGGGCGGTTGATCTTTTTACGTAGTCCAATCGAAAGGGGCTTTGCATGGACGCTTCGGTATTCTTCAATTTCCTGGGTGATAGGAGAGAGGTCTAGGGGAATCCCCAGTGCGTCAATTGTTTTGCCGAGAAGCTCTGTCCTTAGCGGTACTGAAAGTAGTTTGCCAGTACGGGTCGCTTGAATGTTTGGGCTAATAGGACTCTTTGACAGAACGAGCACTTCAGCGTAGTTTTCTGATAATCCCATGGTAATGCCAATCTCTCCTGTTTCAAAGAAAACGACTTCATCTAGCCGAAGTAACGGCAATCCATCAACATACACAATAGGGTGGAGTACCTGCCGTACATTACCTGCTTCGCCAGTTTCGTTTAAATATTCGTTGTACGTCTTATGATAATAATGAGAGTATTTCATGCGAGTGCTGAGTAAACACATCATCTATTCTCTTGCTCAGAGAAAGATTTATATACTTTCCTTGGTATACCAGGATTATCCCTCCAACTATCTCAGGGTTTATAGCAAGCTGGATAATTGTCTGCTTGCCGACATGTTCTTGAACCCAACGATACAGTTGGGTGAGAAATTCATGCTGCGGTTTAATAGCAAGGGTAATTTCAACGGTTGTGAGGAGCATCAGCTCTTGCTTTAATGTTTGTAAACAGTTTTCTAGAGCAGAAAAATCTTCATTTGGGACATTGGCCTCGGCAATTGCGGTGTGTACGACCTCAGCAGTTCTAACGCTGACCTCTTTATTTAGAATGGCGGAGAATTGACTCTTATCTACCTTGTGTAAGGAATCAAAAAGCTGGTGGAGTTCAGTAATGATTAAGTCCCGTTCATCAGTTGTTCGTATGTATTGCGAAAGGCTTTCCATAGTTGGTGATGCTGTGTAGCAACGAGAGATGTTTTCGCGTTGTTGCTATTCATTGAGTAGCTGTTTCGCATCCTCAAGCGTTTTGAGTATATAGTCTTGATGCTCCTCTAAGGTTAACGTTCTGCCAAAAACACGTTTCGATATATCGACAAGCACGCGATTAACCGACTTATCAATTTGTTCAGTCTTTTGTTTTTTATAATCGTTTAATTGAGTTAATAATTCTTGGTATGCGCTTGATGACTTTTCTTCAAATGCAGTATGAGATTCTTCGACTCGCTTGGTAATTTCGTCATGCATAAAATCGATCTCATCGGCGATTTGTGTGTTAAGGGTACTAAGGGCAGTTTGCATTTGTGATCTAGCTGCTTGATCGAGTTGCTGGATGTTTTGAGTTAATGTCGTTGTTAAGGTAGTTACGGTTGATGCGTATTGGACTTTGAGTTCTTCTGTGTGTCGCGCAAGCTGCTCTTCTTGTTTTTTTGCATAATCCTCAAGCATATGGACTTGAGTTCCCCTGAGTGTGTCCGCAGTAAATATCGTTTCTGTGAGATATTCTTTTGCCTTTGTAGAAGATTCGGCCAATGTATCATGAGCAGTTTTGTGTGCCTCATCCAAAATTTGCGCTGCTCTTTTTTGAGCATTTTTTAAAAGCGTTACTCTCGTTTGATCAGCACGTTGTTGGGCAAGTTCAAATATTTCTACCAATATCTTAAAGATCAAAATCGCTATTAAAAGGATAAGCAATATGATGAGTGCGAGTAATGAATAGAATGCTAATGAAACAAGTGGATGGTTAAGCATAGTGGTCTCTTAATAACTCTTATAATATCAGAATTCCTATGGCCAGGACTACACCGCCTAACATAATCGAAAACGTGATAGCGAAATTTAAGACTACTGTTGTGCGGATTGCCTTTTGGGCAAGAGGATTTCTGCCAAGTGCTTCAATGCTGCTGCCTGAGATTCTCCTAAAGTTGAGAAATCCAATGATAAACGCAGTGGTGAGGAGTGCTGCAGCGACCAGGTACCGAAGCGAAAGAACGGGTGTGAGGAAAGGCGCTTGGAATGCATTCCGCAGACTGTTTAATAAGGTGGTTTGCAGATCAGTACTAATATACTGTGTACCTATATCTACAAATGCCATGACATACCCTTCCTCAGATCCATCGTAATTTTCTAATGCAATTCCAACGATTGTCCCTGTTTGTGTTGCTCGCTGAGCGACGCCGGGAATTTGCGAAGAGGTAAGGAAGTCTCCTTCTTG
The DNA here is from genome assembly GCA_964392315.1 of uncultured Candidatus Saccharibacteria bacterium. GTDB lineage: Bacteria > Patescibacteriota > 4484-211 > 4484-211 > JAGQKX01 > CAYMOT01. The sequence continues at coordinate 12,337 of CAYMOT010000001.1, read as the reverse complement.
TATTGTGCCGTTTTGGGTAGAAACTCGAAGCCTCGTTTCACCGCTGGTAACTACGAGATGCTTATTTTCAATCGCATGGTCGTCAATATAAGTGCTTGGCGCATCGGTTGTAACCGCAAACATCTGGGGGTCATAGGCAGTGGTTGAGGTTACGTATGAACCTCTGCTACTACTTATAATAGAACCCACCGGGATAGCTTCTTCAGTGGTGGAAATGGCGATTGCGCCAGCAGTCGTATATTCCTGCGCCTTTATTGAAGGGGTTAAGATACAAAAAAGTACTAATGCGAAGAGGAGTTTAAGTTTCATTCTATAATAAGAGTAACTATAATTATTACGTAAGTCAATCGTACCAACTATCAGTGCTGCAGTGCGAGTGATAGTGCTCAGGATAGTACCTTGCTTTTTGCTTTTATATTAGGTTTTGGTAAGGGTTTTAAGTATGCTTCTTTTGTATGTATCGGTGGGTGTATCAAGGGTGGGTGCTAGGGATGACAAAAGTAGATTGTTTAAGTGTTCATCCATTAACTGCTAAGTGTAGGTATGAATGATATCTGTTGTCAATTAGTTTTTAAATATCCTGCACTTTCCTTGACGAGCAAATTTTGCACTTCTAAAGATTAGGCATTTCACAAGCATTTCAAGAGCATTGTTTTCAAACAGTATTGTAACCATTTATCTGAGCAATTATTCTACCCAATACCTCGTTGACACACATCATGGGTCTGGTTACTATGTAAATATTAACATTATCATCTCCCATTATATCGGCGAATGATAAGATTTCGAATGGATAGCACTCAAGCCTTTAAACCTGCCCACTTTGATCCTCAAAAGGAGATGCAAAACGCTCAACGTTTGTCTATCTCGCAAGCCGCCCGCATATTAAACATCTCTACCTCGACACTTCGGCGCCTTGAGCAAGAAGGAAAGATAAGTTCAGTGCGAGACAAAAACCATTATCGGCATTATGGCCTCGGAGACGTAAGGGCATTAAAGGATGCGCTTGTGCATGAACATTCAGAAAAGAACGCAAAACAAAAGCCACTAAATGAAACAGTAGCAGTTAATAGATCAATACCAAAGGGTGACGCTAACCAGCGGACGAAGAGAAAGCTGCTGAGGAAAGTTACCAAAACGGTATCTATTGTTACCGTTTGTCTGGTACTTGCTTCGCTCCTATCGTTTACATATCGTTCAAAAACATCCCAACATGTGGGTGATAGTCTCGCGCTTCGACCCGAAATAGGAAATGTCTTAGCGCTTCGAAGTAATGCACCAAGCTTAGAATATGTCGTAAATATACCCAGCCGCTTCGCACAAGGAGTCAACTTCTTAAACAGTGTCCAAGTACAAGATGATCTGGATGTCGATGGAGTGGCCCGCTTATCAACGATTGAAGAATTAGAGGCTATTGACGAAACCACTGAGACCACAATAGAGAATGCGTTGGATATACAAGGTGATGTAACTGGCGAAGGTCTACAAAACGTCCAGATCGCTGCAAATGTTATAACCGATAATGAACTCGCTGATACCATAACATACTCAGGGATACTAAATGTTACCGGCTCTTTATTACTAGACGGCGATGAACTCACCTCCTCGGCTGACCAGTTAAATTTGCTCGATGAGCTCAATACGCAAGCGGGAGGGATTGTATATTCTGAAACAGATGGATTAAACGTGTCTCGGCCTGGCACTGCAGGACAAATACTGATAAGTCAAGGGGCAGGAGCGCCAACGTGGATGAATCAGTCAGATTTAGATATCAGTGGATTAGGAGACTTAACTCCTGAGCAGTTATTAAGATCCGATGCTAGCGACTTTTATACCACTGGTGTGCTTACCTTTAATACGGGTACAAGTTTGACACTTGCTTCGGGTGCAGAGTTCAATTGTGTCGACTGTGTTTCTCTAGGGTCTGAGACCGTTGGTAATTATGTAGCTTCGGTAGTCAGTGGTTCGGGTATCCAGACAAACGCTGTCCCGCCTGGCGAGGGCACACAACACACGCTGTCACTTGGGGCATTAACCGCGGACTGGCAACAAACCGGTCCTTTTGACGTTATATTAAGCAATGCATCATCCGAACTTCAAATTCTTGAAAGCTCAGGTGGCACGTTTTACGGGAACATAGATGTTGGAGATCTTTCGGCTGACCGTGTATATACCCTGCCTAATGCATCTGGTGAGTTTTCGCTGTTAGGCCAATCAATCAGTAATGCAGAATTGGTGAATGATTCCTTGACCGTAAGTCCGGGTACAGGTTTGAGTGGTGGGGGATTGGTAACATTAGGCGGCAGTGTGAGTCTCAGTTCAACACTCGGAACATCCATAGAAGGCGGAGAAATTACCGACGGCACCATAGAAGCAGTAGATTTGGAAACGACGAATGCGCCAACAGAAGACTTTTTCCTTTCATATGACAGTGCGACAGGAGGTTTTACCTGGCTTGAGGTGACTGGTGGGGGGGCGGGAGACATTACGGAAGTAATAGCTGGTGCGGGGTTGACCGGTGGTAGCACCATTGGCTCAGCTACAGTCGATGTTGGGGCAGGCACTGGAATTATCGTAGGCGCAAACGATATTTCAGTTAATCAGGCAACCAATTTTGTATGGACTGGAGAACATTCATGGGCAAATACATTAACAAATTCAGCGTCTCAGGCTGGGTTCTCGTTGACTCTTGGGGATGATGGCGGTGTTGATACGGTTTCAGCGATCAACGTGGACGCGACCAGTGCCGCGACTGGCGATGCAGACAATTTATATGGAATCTCGATTAATGATCTGTCGTTGGCAAGTGGTACCGTGAATGAAATAGCAATGCGGGTAGGAACTGGCTGGGACGATATTCTGAATTACAATGGTACGACGGTCATAGATGGTGATGGCACCATTCCAACATCTCGTTTGTTCGGTACCCTCATTACGCTCGCGGGTGATAGTGGCTCCGGTACGGTAATACAAGGTGAGACGGTTACGCTTTCTGGTGGGACGAATCTGACATCGTCTCATGCCGGTGATACGGTGACGGTGAATTTGGACAGCACTATTACCTTGGCTGGAGATTTAACGGTACAAGGACAGAATGTTAATTTCGATAATGCCACTGATATAGACATTGACGATGCCTTACCGGGTGCGCTTACGATTTCGGAAGGAGCGAATAACTATCTTGCTATCAACACCTCGAATGCGTCCGAAATGATTTCTTTAGGCAACACCACTACCAATCCAGGGTTTAGTTTGTTGGGTACTGGAATCGCAACCTTTGGCGGTACACTTTCAGTGTCTGGCGATACAATTGGTCTAAATAATGATGCCGATGCTGATAATGTTTTCGGATTGCTTGCATCTGGAGGGTCAGCCGGTAGCAATCTGTATTGGGGAGACGATCTCTTGTGTGATGTTAGTCAAACGAATTGTGGATGGGTAACAAGTG
>CAYMOT010000001.1:7510-8789 GCA_964392315.1 uncultured Candidatus Saccharibacteria bacterium | reverse complement strand
GCAATAAGTCTTACTGATGAAGTCTCTGGCATCCTGCCTGTTGCAAACGGGGGAACTGGATTGGATGCGTCACTTATAGATGATGGTGAGCTTCTTATTGGAAATGATACGACTAATGGTTTTGTAAGAAGTGTCCTTTCTGCTGGGTCAGGAATTACTATTACTAATGCACCTGGGGCAATAACGATTGGACATACTGATACCTCATCACAATCGTCTTTGGATAATAGTGCGGCAGTTGTTATTCAGGATGTAACGTTGGACACGTTTGGTCATATTTCAGGACTGGGTACGGTAGATTTAAGCACTCTTTTTGATAACTACTCCTCGTGGGTTATTGCAGATGATGATACAGGCACATATAGTGTTGCTTCCGGGGGTACTTTGCGGTTTACTTCAAGTGATGGAAATATCCTGACCGATGTAACAGATGGTGACGATGCAGACGAGAACCTTGATCTAACAATACGACGCGAGGGCGATATGATTGCAGGAAATGGTTTGACTGGTGATGTAAACAATATTTTGGTTGGTTCTGATGCGGACGATGTGACATTAGCAGTCGGTGCTGGCACTGGTATTACTGTAAATGCTAACGACATTGCCATCAATCAGGCGACGAGTTTTGGATGGACAGGTATACACTCTTGGACAAATACATTAACTGATACTTCATCTCAAGCAGACTTTAATCTCACATTGGCAAATGATGGCAACGCGGATATCCTATCAGCGATCAATATTGATATCACCTCGACCGCGACGGGAGACTCAGATATTCTCTACGCGATTAATCTTGGTGATGTATCGTCCCCGCAAGCGGAAGTAACAGAAACCGCGATGCGTATTGGTGACGGTTATGACAATCTCTTTGAATTCGAAGGCACGGCCGATGGATTTGAAACCGTCATTCGTTTGGAAAACCCTACGGCAGACCGGGTATATACCATCCCGTTCGAAACATTGGATGCTGAATTTTGTATGAGTACGGGTAACTGTTCAGGAATTGGGGTGCAGACGTTCACTACGATAGATACTCCGAGTGGTTCTGATCCAGTAGCAGATACATCGAGTGACTCATTGCAGTTTTTGGTAAGCGGATCCAATCTCACGATTACTGGTGCAGATAATCCAGAAACCGTAACGTTTAATATCGATGAAACTGCATTGGCAGGTGCGGGGCTTGCGGCAAACGCTGATGCCTTGGACATAGGAGCAGGGAATGGGATCACGGTGAATGCAAATGACGTGGCGGTGAATCAAGCATATGGATTCACAT
>CAYMOT010000001.1:3733-7410 GCA_964392315.1 uncultured Candidatus Saccharibacteria bacterium | reverse complement strand
GGGATCACGGTGAATGCAAATGACGTGGCGGTGAATCAAGCATATGGATTCACATTTACAGGAAACAACACATTTACGCCTGGCTCAACTGATGATGTAACAATCAATCTAGACAGTGATTCGCTCTTTAGTGTTAACCAAGCCTTTACTGGCACCACGACGGCAAACAGCCTCACGTATGTACTTACAAACACATCATCATCAGGAACGCAAAACGGACTGTATTTAGATAACGCGGCATCAACCGGTACAACCGAATCACTCCTAGTACTCGACAATAGTGATGCAGATACTGCAGTCACCAATGCAATTGAGATCATTGAGGCGGGGGGAGTAGGATTTACCAATATCCTTAACCTTAACGGCGTCGGTCTCTCAAGCACAGAGTTAGGGATACTCGATTCTGGGATAACGCTGGGGAGCGAGACGGCGGGAGACTATGTGGCAGGCTTTACCGCGGGAGGAGGACTGACGGGAGACGCAAGTGGAGAAGGATCAAACCCGACACTAGCAATAGGAGCAGGCACTGGTATTACGGTGAATGCAAACGATGTGGCAGTAAACCAGGCCACCAACTTTGCCTGGACGGGAATACATTCCTGGACAAACGCGATTACGAACACAGGGTCTCAGGCAGACTTTAATCTCACGCTTGGGGATGATGGAGACATCGATACGGTGTCAGCGATAAACATTGATGCAACGAGTGCTGCTACTTCCGATGCTGATAACTTGTTTGGACTTACTATCTCAAATTTAACAGGGGCAGATGGGACAGTTACCGAATATGCTTTTCGTGTTGGGACGGGGTGGGATGACATATTTAATTACAATGGCACGACGGTAATTGATGGGGATGGAACTATTCCGGTAGGACAACTTAATGGGACTCTGTTTTCGGTATCGGATACCTCGACAACTGAACTCGTTTCGCAAGGTGAAACAGTCTATTTTGCCGACTCAACAACGATAAACGCGACTGTTTCTGCTACTAATCAGGTGACACACAATGTTGTTGCAAATACGTTGGACTATATTCACCTGCAGGATACACTCGATCTTGATGCTATCACGGAAACAAACCTTGCAGGGAACAATTTAATATTTGATCTAGATGGAGCAGGAGATTTGTTAATACATGATGGTGGTGCTGCGCTTGCATCATTTAACGACACAAGTGTCATTGCGTTTACTCCGGCAAACACTACTACCGCGAGTGGAAGAGTCTTAATTGATGGCTCTACTACAAATTCAACCGCAACGGCTGGGCTGTTGGACATAGACGCGACTACCGTTACAGATGGATTTGAGGCAATAAATCTTGACCTCAACATCTCAGATGATGCAGGTGCCGATACGATTATTGGTGCATTTATTACTATAGATAACAATGCAACAACCGTAGATGACACTGTGTATGGACTTTCAATTGTAAACGAAGACCAGGGAGCAGGTGCGGATGCTGACATGATGGCAGATGCGCTCATACGACTTCGAAATGATGATGATGGCGTATCTCTCTCCGACGCGCTATTGATAACAGCGGTATCCGGCGGAGGGATAACGGATGCAGTCGACGCGTCTGACGCAACACTTTTAAATGCACTCAATGCTGGGCAGAATTTTATACTCGGTGACGGCATTCGCCAATTCTCATCGTCATCTACAGTTTGGACCTTTGAAGATACCTCAAACAATGATCTCCTGACTTTGACAGACAACAGCAATGTAGGTGATTTGGTACTTACAGGAACAGGTTCATTCTACGGTACAACATTAGGGCTTAATAATGATGCAAGCGTAACTAACGTCCTTTCTTTTAATGCGGGGGCAGCGGGTGTGGCAACCGGAGACTTATATTGGGGTAATGACCTATTATGTGATGTGAGTGAAACAAATTGTGGTTGGTCAACGGGTGCAAGCGGTACCCCTAATTTTGATGAAGTGTATGCAGAGTCAATAACTGATGGAGAGCTTACTATGGAAATAGATAATGCTTCAGGTCTTAATTTTAATCTGACAACCACCGGAGATTTCACTATCCAAGCTGCTGGTAATTCCTTTGCTCGGTTTTTGGATAATGGTACTACCCAATTAGGGCAGACTGACTATGTGAGCTTTGCGACAACAGGCGACATGACCTTTGTAGGGAGTGATGCTGCATCAATAATTGGTCCGAACGGAGGCAATTTAAATATTGTTGCAGGAACAGCACAAAATATTGTTTTAAGTACAGATCTTACTAATAGGGTAGGGGTCGGTACTGGTACTACCCCTTCGGGGAAGTTTGAAGTAGAGGTTGCCAACAATACAGAACTCACCGGTTTTGTACTCGATGCAAACGATGCCGACCAAATTGCAATGCAGATAGAATCATCACAAAACACTGCAGATATAATTGATATTATTGGAAATTCGCTTACAACTGGACATGGTATTGATCTGTCGTTAGATGCACTGACGAATGGAACTGGTGTCAATATAAAATCCGCTTCTACAACGCTTGGTGTGGCAACAGAAGGGGGAAGCCTTTTAAATCTCGAATGGACTGCGAATGCCACCTCGAGCGCTGATCTCTTTTCTATAGACATTGGACAAAATTCTACACTTCTCGGTAATCTTTTTGTTGCCTCTGATAATGGTTCTGACGTCTTCGCTATCGCGACTGCCGGTGTTACCTCAAGCGTGCCGTTTCAGATCAACACCGGTGGAGACCTCAGTGTTGGGTATGACATTACTATGACTAATCAGACTGCCTCAAAAATTGAGTCATATGGTCCGTTGACCATTGAAACAGGCGAATTGTTTGAAAATAACGATCTTGTGCTAAAGACCTACGGCACTGGTGAAGTCGCGGTCCAAGGTGGTGGGTTGTCGCTAGAAACTGGAGAGTTCTTAGCCTTGGATAGTAACGAAAGTGGCGACTCGTACATCAGGCACAATAATACGGGAAACGACTATATTTCTGTGTATACCAATGCGACGGAAGTGGTCCGCTTCATGAATGATGGAAGCGTCGATGGGAATACAACGTTTGACGCGAACCAATTTGACGTTGCTGAGGCATATCCAACGTTTGACACAAGTTTGCAAGCTGCACAGGTGGTAATGATTGATCCGGTACAAACACCCGGTCAGTCATCACTCGTGACGAAAGCCACCAATTCCTATCGTGATCAAGTGGTGGGTATTGTCTCTACCTCACCAGGGTTTACGCTTGGTGCAGGCTCGTTCGCCACAGAATTTTGCCAGGATGTAAATGAAAAGGGAGTCGATACCATCGTAAATGAGTACCAAGAAGCGTTAGTAGTGCAAGAAGGTTTAGACGAACAGCTCGTAGAGGATAGTGAGATCGTAAACGGACAGACAATCGTTGAAGCAGAAACTGCTATCAAAGTAGAAGCGAAGCGAAAAGCTGCCGAAGCCTGTCTCACTCCAAGCAAAGTGCTGGTAGCGCTCGCTGGCCGTGTTCCGGTTGAAGTTGCTTGGGAGGGAGAAGATATCAGGGTAGGGGATCCGCTTACTATCTCACATGAGCCGGGTAAAGCAACTAAAGCAACAACGGCGGGTATGATCGTGGGGCGTGCGTTGGAAGGCTATACGCAGGCAGATAAAGATACCGGTAAGACAACGGTGATGGCAATGTTGCAGGTAAATTGGTGGGGAGGCGGGGAATA
>CAYMOT010000001.1:0-3633 GCA_964392315.1 uncultured Candidatus Saccharibacteria bacterium | reverse complement strand
AGCAATAATGCAAATATAGAAGATGATTTAGGTGGGGACGCGTTGGGTGATGTCACGTTGCGAAATGATTTGACAGTTCTTGGGAAGACTAACCTCGGGGATACTTCTGTAATCGGTACTTTGTCACTTGGTTCGACGTCAATTCGTGATGGTGCAATAAATGCGGTAGCAAAAACATTATATCTTCAGAATGAGTTTGCGGCTGGCAACGTGGATATATTTAACGGCAAAATCGTGATGACAACTGCCGGTGATGTTACCGTACGAGGTCGAATCGAGGCAGATACGGTTGTTGCAGGCGAGTTTAAGATCAATCAGGAAAGGCAGACCACCGGGCGTGCCATAATAAACGCAGGACAACGTACCTTAACGGTGTACAATTCCGCGGTTAAGGCAAATTCCAAGGTGTTTGTCACTCTCAGGACGGTGACTGATAAGTCTCTTATTGTAACCAACATCTACGACTCCCAGGCGTTTACTGTCGAATTACCATCCGTCACGAATAAGAATATCGAGTTTGACTACTGGATTGTGGGAGTGGAGTAGCTGCTAGCTTTTGAAAGGGTTAAAGACGGTTATTTCTCTAAAGATGTCAAAATGGTTCACATTGTCGGTGGCAATGGTAGATACGTTATTGGAAAGCATAGTTGCTACCAAATAGGCATCTAAGATAGCGTTTGACATTATTTTGTACTTATTCATTAAACGGAAACAAATTTCCAGTGTATTGGTCATGGGCGATATAACGGTACAAAAAGACGCATAGGCAGATAAATGAAGTTGTGCTTCTGTGGGGGACATAGGGTTATTGTATGTTGTGTGGGTGAGTACCCGAATACTTTCAATGATATTTTGATGAGCGATTATTGGATGAAATTTCCCTTCCATAGCAGCTTCGCGGAACCTAACTGCTTGGGAATACTTTGATCCAAGGGTGTTTGAAGAATAAATGATGATATTCGAATCAATCAAAACATCAGCATTTTTAATTTGTGTATATGTTATCTCTCGTCAGGTTATCTAGATTCTTGTCGATAGGCTTATCATAAAATACTATTTCTTTTTCCTTCTTTTGGTTAATAAAACCCAAATACAGTTTGAGTGCTTCATTGAACAATTCCTGCAAGGTAATATTATGTTCCAGGGCCGCACGTTCTGCGGTTTTCTTTAAATGCTTTTTAAGCCGTAAACTTGTTCGAACCATTTCCATGGGCAGAGCGTACCATGCTGACATATATATGTAAAACTGCACAACTTACAAGTTAGAACTTATCGTGAAATATACGGTATCAGTATACGTGCCGGCAGTAGTGGTATTGGAAATCGTGCTTTTGAAGCGTACATTAGTTACTTCATCAGTAACTGGTTGGTTTCTCGATGACAACTGCTGCGCGGTCAGTTCCACTGCGCCTACGGTGTCCCCAATTACATTGTATTTTGCTGCAATACTGGCAGTAGCAGAACTTGCTTGGGCGCCGTAGCCTGCGATCCCCGCAATAAGTGTAGTGTCAGATGAGGGAATGAGGGTACCATTTGCATGTGCAAGCCCTGGATTTGACCCATTTCCGGTTCCGCGTATATATGATTGATACCCATTATCTCCATTCGTATTAATGGTTAAAGCGACATCCGTCGTGCTATTTACACTACTCACATTTAACGTAGCAAGGGAAGCGTTTCCTGCTGGTGTACTGAGGGTGATAAACGGCACCGATGTCGCTACCCCTGCAGAAGCTGGTCCGTACCCCGTCTCGGTGAAATCGCCGTGAAGTGCCTTGACTTGTGCTTTGTATGTTGTACTTGGGTCAAGTCCGAGGACCAATAATCCTGATCCTCCTCCCCATGCTGAGTATGTCTGGTAATCTTCTATTCCAAGGGTAGAGCTTAATGAATTGTCACTTTGGACATATTTGGTGGTAACAAAGTCATCACTGGATACAGCGATTGCAAAGAGCGTGTCGCTTGGGTTGTTTGATGGGTTGAGTGTTAAACGGAGTTTACTGTAATACAAGGAAGGGTTAGTAAATGTTGGTGCCTCAGGGGTGAACGCTTGGAGGAGGGGATTGTAGCCACGTTCTTGCCGAAATGAGGCGGAGTTTGCAAGATCGGAGAATGGGTTCACGTCGCCTGAAATCTTGTATGAGGTACTGGTGCCTCCACTGCTTCCTGCAGAAAATGTATCACCTTTAATTTTGAAACTGTTACTATCGAGGTCTGCGTGTATAGATTTCGCTCCTAGTAATATAAATATGCTTACGGTTATAGCGGGCAGTAATTTTTTCATTGTGCATTTATTTTACACTAAAATTAGTATACATTGACAAAGGACCTAAAGTGTGACACCTTGTTACTATATACTTTAGGGGGTGAACTAGCTATGAAAAAACTGTCCCATACAAGAGCCTATGTGCACCTGATGTTATTTGCTCTTCTCGCAACTTTCTTTATTCCTTTGGTAAAGCCAGATGTTGCGCGAGCAGCTAAGAATACTGATGGTACATGGACTCAATCGGGTGCTCCAGGAACAACGACCATTACCTTTACCACTACTACGGGCGTTGTAAGTGGTGACAAAATTGTTTTGACGTTTCCATCGCAGGCTGATGTAAACGCGGCAGGTACGAACATAACAGTAACTGGTTCGACAACACCAACCCGTGCAAATAATGACACCAATAACACGGTGACTATCACTACTGATGGAGCCGTTACAGCAAGCAATCCAGTCACCATCACTATGAGCGATGGCCTGACATCGTATACCACCACAACGTTTGCTCAACAGTCGGTGGCAATTAACCACAATACTACGGCAGATGTTGCGAAAGATTATGGTGTTGCACTTATCACCAATGACAATACAACTGACGTGACTGCAAACGTGCCGCTTTTTGTTACTATGGCTGTAGATGATACAACTATGAATTTGGGAACGTTGTCGGTGAGTGCAGTTAATACTGATGACCAGATATACACAGTGAATTCCAACAATGCGACCGGAATTCAAATGCAGATTGATGGAACTGCAACTGGTTTAGCTTCAGGTGGCAACGACATCAACGACGTAGCTGACGGAACGGTGACCGCTGGTTCTGAGGAATATGGTATTTCGAATGCAGTAAGTGGATTAACGGCCGAATCGCCGTTTGATTCTGGAGATGATGCAGTGCCAAACTCTCCTACGGATATTGCTGATACGACAGCAGCGGTAAGTAACGGTACGTTAACGGTAACGTATAAAGCAAGCATATCGGGTACGACTGCTGCAGGAACCTATACAGAGACTCCGGTAACGATGACCATTGCTACAAAGGCGTGAAGATAGCGCTTGGGCAATTGGAAATACCAAAAGAAAGACCTCCATCAGGAGGTTTTTCTTTTGGTATGGATATATATTCCAGTGGTTGAGATGATCGTTTGAACAGTATATGCTTTTAAATAGCGAATGGTATAATCTTTTAAGATGTTTCGACGCATTGTTCTTGCCACATTTTTAACAAGCTTGAGTATGTTTTTCCTCCAAAGTTCTGTGTATGCACAGGGCTTTAATATTGAATTCTCCCCAGCAAAAATAAACCTCACACTTGAAGCTGGCAAGGTCCATAAAGAAATCTTCACTATTGGTAATTACTC